>DATHUD010000692.1:0-20513 GCA_035462575.1 Thermoanaerobaculia bacterium
GAGCACGTCCCAGGGGGAGGGAGAGAGGGGAAGAGCCCTCGCGAAGAGCAGATCGATCCGGGCGTCCCAGAGGAGGAGCCCCACGACGACGGCGGCGACCAGGTCCAGGGCGAGCCAGGGGGAGCGCGCGCGGACCATCACGCTCACGGCGTGGGAGGCGAGGATCAGGAACAGCACGCCCGACACCCAGAAGAGGCCCAGGGAGAAGAGGTCGGACTGGAGAAGCCTGCCCGGCAAGATGCCCTGAAAATCGATCCCTCCCGCGAGAGAGGCGGGCAGCAGCACAAGGAGCCCGCCGCCCAGGGTCAGGAGAGCCGTGGCCACCATCTTGCCGGCCCAGAGGGAGCTGCCCGAGAGAGGGCGCGAGAAGTAGAACCCCAGCCGCCGCTCGGCGAGATCTCCCGCGATCACCGAGGCCCCGAGGACGATCGCGAGGACGACCGTAAAGGTCATGGAGAAGGCCAGGGCCGCCCCGCTCCGGATATCAGCCGGAGCCAGATGCCGGGCCGCGGAGACGAACGGCACCAGGAACGGCAGGAGCCCGGCGGCCAGCGCCACGGCGGCGAGCAGCCGGCGCTCGACGAGCTCGCGCCCCACGACGGCGAGAAAGCCCCTCATCGTCCTTCCTCCCCCGCCACGGCGATGAAGATCTCCGCGAGCGTCAGCGCCGAGACCTCAGCCTCGTCCGGCCCGGCGAAGCGCTCCTCGTCCCAGTTCGAGACCACCGCCTCGACCCCCCAGCCGAGCGCAGCCACCGCTACAGGCGCCAAAGCCTCGATCTCCCGCTCCCGGCCGCGGGGGAAGCTGATGCGCCGGAAACGCACCTTCAGGGCCTCCATCTCCTCGTCGAGCACGATCCGCCCGCTCTTCAAGATCGCGACCCGGTCCGCGATCTTCTCCACCCCCGCGAGGTCGTGCGTGGTGATGAACACGGTCGTCCCCCGGTCGGCCAGCTCGCCGATCAGCTCCTCGAAGATCGCCTTCCGCGCCAGGGCGTCGAGCCCCAGCGTGGGGTCGTCGAGCACGAGAAGGCGGGGCGAGCTCGCGAGGGCGAGGGCCACCTGCCCCTTCTGTCCCTTCGAGAGCCGGCCGAAGGGGACGTCCGCCGGGACTCCGAACCGGAGAAGCCGCGCCTCGACCCCGGCCGCATCCCACTGCGGGTAGAGGCGGGAGCAGAAACGGGAGACCTGCCGCGCTGTCGTTGCCGGGGGCATGTCCGCCTCCTCGGGCACGACTCCGACCTCTTTGAGGATCGTCGCGCGCTCCCGCCAGACGTCCCGGCCCAGGAGAAGGACCCTTCCTGAGTCCGGCCGCTGCTCGCCCAGGAGACAGCGGACGAGCGAGGACTTCCCCGCGCCGTTCCGGCCGAGCAGGGCGTAGACCGATCCCTCGGGAACAGAGAAAGACACGTTGTCCAGGGCCAGCCGTTTGCCGTAGCGGACGGTGAGCCCCTCCACGCCGATCGAGCTCATTCTTCTTCTCCTGCTCCCCCGTTCCCGAGGGTGCTCCAGGCAGCTTCCAAGGTGCTCACCGCCTCCTCACGGGTGGCACCCAGGGTGGCCGCCAGGCTCGCGTAGCGCGTCGCCTCCTCGAAGAGCCGCTGGTTGCGCCGGGCGTCGGACGACGGTGGCGGTGCCTCCGAAACGAACGTGCCCTCGCCCCGCCGGACCGCGAGCACCCCCGCATCGGTCAGCCGCTGGTACGCCTTCGAGACGGTCGCCGGGTTGACCTGCAGGTCCCGGGCGAGATCTCGCACCGAGGGCACCGGAGCCCCCGCCGGCAGCACCCCGCGGGCGACCAGGTGCTGCACCCCCTCCTCGATCTGACGCCAGATCGGACGCGCGTCACCCGGGTCGATGCGGAGCTTTGGGGCCATGCGGACGATAGTGTATCACTACTATAGCACAGCCTTCTCGAATGAACGCTCTCCGGAGCGCTGGAGGGTCTTCCCCTGCGGGCGATTTGGCCTCATAGTATCCGGCACCGGGAAATTCAGGGAAAGTGGATCGCTTTTCTGGTCTGGCTGCACCTATTGCTGTAGATGAGAACCCTGTCCTCCTGAATTTGTTTAGGATTTGCTATCCGAAGAGGAGAACCTCGCATGCTCCGCACGTTCCGCCGCCCCCTTGCTCTGCTGGTCTTCGTCCTACTTGCCGGAGCCGGCACCGCCCAGGCGCTCCCTGCGGTCGAGGGACCCCAGGAAATCACAGTCCAGAACCCCCTGGTCCTTGTCTGGGATTGGATAGCTTCCCTCTTCGACAAAAACAGCTCCTTCATCGACCCAAATGGGGGCTCACTCAACCCGAATCCGGACGAGCGGACATCTACGACAACCGCGACGGACAACGGGAGCTTCATCGATCCAAACGGCAACTCCTGAAATGGAGTCCGTCGAGCCATGGACGCGCCCAGGAATGCAGGATCTTGATTTGAGCTTTCAAACTGTGTGATAGGCTTTAACGTATTAGGAAGCCTGGAGGGATTTTCAATGGACCATCTGCCAGAGAAGCGGATGCGGAGTTTGGGGAGGGTCTTGGCGAAGGCGTTCAATGAGGGAGAACCGCAGGCTGAGGGTTCTGACCTCGGCGACCGTATCCTCCATCAGGCCATGGGAAAGGCCGGACCTCGTCCCCAGTACGACTCCTTCGACCTGAACGACGACACTTTGAGCCGGATTTCCAAGATCGCCGAGGAGAAGGCCCTGGCGCCCGACCTCCTCGACGAATTGCTGGCTCTGCCTCTTCCCGAGCGGGAGACGGCCGTGGCCGTGCAGTCACGGTTCCAGACCTATTCTCTGGCGGCCCACACTCTGCAGCGTTGCGCCAAGGCAGTGTTCCACGACCCTGTCTCCGCCCGAGAACTGGCACGCCTCGCGCGTACCATCACCGGGCAGGCGGATCCTCGCGCTTGCGGCGGCGCCGCAGCCTTGACCGATCTCCAGGCCTACTCCCTGGCGATGGAGGGCAACGCGCTGCGGCTGGCTGGCGATCTGGACGGAGCGCTCGTGCTCTTCGAAGAGGCGCGCCAAGCTCAGGGGAAGGGGGGAGCCGATCCCGACCTTGCCGCCCGGATCGATCATCTAGAGGCGTCCCTTCGGCGCGACCTCCGGCAGTACTCCGCGTCCTTACGCCTTCTCGACCGGGCCCAGAAGATGTTCAGCGCCCTCCAGGATCACGACCAGAAGGCCCGCACGATCATCAACCGGTCGAACGTCTACCTCGTCAAGGGAGACTTCGAAGAGGCGATCTCCACCTTGCGCGGAGCCCTCGACGTGTCCTGCTCTCCGGAACTGGCCTGGACGTTGCGGCACAACCTGATCGACATCCTGGCCAAGTCGGGTCGGCCCCGGGAGGCTGCCCAGCTCTTCGAGCAGACACGGCCTCTCTATCGCGAGCACTCGGACCCGCTCACCAACTGCCGCCGGGTCTGGGTAGAGGGGATCATCGCCCGCGAGTTGGGTAATCTCGACCTCGCTTCGGACCTCCTTCACCAAGCGTCCGAGGGACTGGCCGAGCACGGCTATAGCGTTGCTTCCGCCTTGGCTGGTCTGGACCTGGTGGCGGTCTATGCCATGCAGGACCAAGCGTCCGAGGTGCTCCGGGTCGCCTCCGATCTGGTGCGGCTGTTCCAGATGCGCAAGGTTCATCCGGAGACGTTCGCCGCACTCAGCCTGGTCCACCAAGCCGCCCAGCGCGAGGCCGTGAGCCTATCGCTCCTGGCTCAGGCGACCGCCCAGATCCAGAAGTCCGGCGGGATGTACGAGACCGCCGCGAGCTGATCTGCTCCGAATTCCCCTTGAAGGCGCCAAGGGCGGGGACATTCCCCGCCCTTGGCGTTTCTATTAGTCTTTCAGCTTAGTAGCCTGTCAATCTAGAAATAATCTGTAGGGGCGCAGCGCCGCTGCGCCCCTTGGACGGCGAGGACATTCCAACCGCACCGGGCCTTGCGGCGTCATGCCCTCCGAAGGGGAGCCCTCCGCCTCCGCAAGTAGACTGTTCACTTCGCGAGGTGGACGATTCGCACCCCCAAAGGAATGTCCCGTGACGGAGCCCCAAAGGAGCCGACGGAGTCGCTCCGTCGACTCCTTTCTCGAAATGTCTCGCGACGGCGCCCCAGAGGAGTTGACGGGCTTAGTCCGTCTGGATATCTGCGGACGGAGGAGAAGTTCGATCGGCCGGCAGGATGTCGGCGCTCTCAGCAAATCTACCTTGACGGAGCACTAGGAGGATACAATCCTGTTCTCTGGGCCGCCTCTCCGGGTTCGCTCTGCAATTCTCTTCGCGGACTGGAACGGCAGCACTCGATGGACAATCCACCAGACAGGCAGAAAAACTCCTCTAAGCCCCGCGACTACTCCTTGGCCTTGGAAAACTCAGCCCAAGTGGCTTCGCGTCTGATTCCCCAGATTTCAAAGGAACGAGCCGCTGCCCCAGCAAAACTTGCGGAGCTTCTGGCCGCGTCTCCTGAGGAAAGAAACCGGGTCCTGACTTCAGACGCCGGTTTCCAGACCTACTCTCTCGCGGTCCAGGCTCTCCGGCGTGCCGAAACCGTCGTCTTCCATCGTCCCGCACCTGCCTTGGAGTTGGCCCAACTGGCCCGCTCGATCGCCTCTCAGGTACCGCCCCGGCTCTGTGGAGGTGCAGCGGCCTTGGCCGACCTTGAAGCCTACACGCTTGCCATGGGAGGCAACGCCTTGAGAGTCTCGGGAGACTTCCAAGGAGCGCTCAAGGCTTTTGAGATGGCCCGCCAGATTCAAAAAGACGGAGGGGTCGATCCGGACCTCACAGCCAAAATCGATCGACTGGAGGCGTCTCTTCGCCGGGATCTCCGCCAGTGCCGTACGTCCCTGCTACTCCTCGATCGGGCTGCGAAAGTGTTCAGGACCCTCAAGTCACACGACGAACTGGCACGGACGCTAATCAACCAGTCGAACGTCTTCCTCGTTCAGGAGGAATTCAAAAAAGCGGAAGCCCTCCTCGAACGCGCACTCGATTTTGCCAGCGATCCCGCCTTGAGGTATGCCTTCAAGCACAATCTAATTGAGATCCTGGTCCGGTCCGGCCGTCCCCGAGAGGCAGACCAACTTTTCAAGGAGACCGGAGACCTCTACCAGGAGCATTCCGACCCGCTGACGACAAGCCGGAGAATCTGGCTCAGAGGATTGATCTTCCGGGAGTTGAAGGAGGACCTTGAGCAGGCAGGCGAGCTTCTAACCGAGGCTGCGGCCCGCCTCAGCGAACACGGCTACGCCATGGACGCTCACTTTGCGCGGATCGACCTGGCCGTGGTCCTCCGGATTCGAAAAGCAGGAGGTTCTACGCCGGTGAGGTGATTCCGCGGCACCCCACCGACAGTGCAGATTACCCCTCCAGCAGCCCGAGCACCTTCCCCACCGCCTCGGCCGGCGCGATGAGGTGCTTCTCGCGGTCGCGGCGCAGCGAGACCTCGACCTTCCCGTCGGCGAGCGACTTGGCTCCCACGGTCACGCGGACGGGGACGCCGATCAGGTCGGCGTCCTTGAACTTGACGCCGGGGCGCTCGTCGCGGTCGTCGAAGAGGACCTCGACGCCCTTCTCCAGGAGTTGGGCGTAGAGGTCTTCGGCGGTGCGCTTCACCTGCTCGTCCTCGGGGTTGACGGCGATCAGGAGCACCTCGAAGGGGGCCAGGGGACGCGGCCAGATGATGCCGTCCTTGTCGTGGTTCTGCTCGATGGCGGCGGCGACCGTGCGGCCGATGCCGACGCCGTAGCAGCCCATGACCATGGGCTTGTCGTTCCCCTCCTCGTCGGTGTAGGTGCAGCCGAGCTTCTCGGAGTACTTCGTCCCCAGCTTGAAGATATGGCCGACCTCGATGCCGCGGAAGGCCGCGAGCGTTCCGTCGCAGCGCGGACAGGGATCGCCGCCGGAGACGAGGAGCAGGTCGGCCCAGTCGGAGAGGTCGACGTCCCGCCCCCAGTTGACGTTCACGTAGTGGGCGTCCCCCTTGTTGGCGCCGGTGACGAAGTTGGTCAGGCTCCGGACGCCGACGTCGGCCACGATGGGGATGTCCTTCAGGCCTACCGGGCCGGCGAAGCCCACCGGGGCGTTGGTCGCGGCCGTCACTTTGTCTTCACTCGCGAGCGCCAGGTGCTGGACGTCGAAGTGGTTCTGGAGCTTGACCTCGTTGACCTCGCGGTCGCCGCGGACGAGAGCCGCGACGAGCCCCTTCTCGGTCTCGTAGATCAGCGTCTTGACCAGCCGCTTGGGCGAGACCTTGAGGAAGCGGGTCACGTCCTCGACGGTGTGCTTGCCCGGGGTGGCGACCTCCTCCATCCCCTGCGGCGGATGGGCCTCTCCGGCCGCCTCGCTCCTCCGGGTCTCGGCCCGCTCGACGTTCGCGGCATAGCCGCAGGAGGGACAGCGGACGACGGCGCTCTCCCCCGTGTCGGCCACGACCATGAACTCGTGAGAGGCCGAGCCGCCGATCGCGCCGCTGTCGGCTTCGACCATGGTGTAGTCGAGGTCGCAGGCCTCGAAGATGCGGCAGTAGGCGGCGCGCATGGCCTCGTAGCCCTCGTCCAGGCTCTCGGGGCTGGTATGGAAGGAGTAGGCGTCCTTCATCAGGAACTCGCGGCCGCGCATCAGGCCGAAGCGGGGGCGGATCTCGTCTCTGAACTTGGTCTGGATCTGGTACAGGTTGAACGGGAGCTGGCGGTAGCTCTTGATGTCCCGGCGCACCGCGTCGGTAACGACCTCCTCGTGGGTGGGGCCGAAGACGAAGTCGCGCTCGTGGCGGTCCTTGATGCGCAGGAGCTCCTTGCCGTAACGCTCCCACCGGCCGGAATCCACCCACAGCTCGGCGGGCTGAATGGCGGGCATGGACAGCTCGATGGCACCGGCCGCGTTCATCTCGCGGCGCACGATGGCCATGAACTTCTGAAGGCTCCGCCAGCCGAACGGCAGGTAGGTGTAGATGCCGGCGGCGACCTTCTTGATCAGGCCGGCGCGCACCATGAGCTGGTGGCTGATCACCTCGGCGTCGTTCGGCACCTCGCGGGTGGTGTACAGGTAATAACGGCTCCAGCGCATCGAGTCCTCCGATCGGATCCGATCGAAAAATATATCCGGGCAGGGACGAGCCCCGCCCAGACCTGATTTCCCGGGATTATTTCCTCTGGCCCCGGCGCACCCGCTCCAGGAGGCGCGTCGAGTCTTTCATGCACTCCATCATCTTCTCTTGCAGGGCTTCGCCGCGGTCGCCCAGGGCGCGCGCGTGGGCCAAGACGCTGCGCGCCCGGTCCTCTTCGCCCGAGGCGAGGAGGGCCATCCCCAGGTGTGTCAGGGTCGTGGTCGAGGGGCCCAGATCGCTCGCCTTCGAGAGGAAGTCGATCGCCTTGTCGAACTCTTTCCTCTTGTAGTGCACCCAGCCCAGGGCGGCGAGCGGGAACTGCTTGATCTCGTCGGGCGAGAGCTCGACGGACTGCCGGGCGTAGTCCAGGGCCTCGTCCAGATCCTCCTCCATCTCCGCCAGGTTGTACGCCATCTCGTAATAGGCGATCGACTTGGTGAAGTTGGAGCTCCCCTCGGCCAGGAGCCGGTGGCCGATGCCGTTGCCCTCCCGATACTTGCCCTGGCTGCGCAGGGCCTCGATCAGGGCGGCGTAGGCGGTGGCCTTGAGCATCTCCCCGGGGTTCAGGTCCAGCACCTTCCTCGTGACCGCCTCGATCTCCTGGTTCCGGTTCATGTGGAGGCACAGGAGCGCGTAGGACATGAGGAGCGTCGGGTTCTCGGGGTCGAGCGCCAGGGCCCGCCGGTAGCAGGAGTGGGCCTGCTTCAGGTTCTCTCGGGCGAGGAACTCCTCCCCCTTGCGGAACCAGGCCGCGGCCTCGCCATCCACTCCCGGGAGCGGCGTTCCGGCCTGGCCGGAGAGGTAGTGCACCAGATCCTGGTACTGGAGCTTCTTGGGGTTCAGGCGCTGGGCCTGGCGGAAGCTCTCCAGGGCCTTCCTCGTCCAGTGCCGATCGAGGTAGGCCATCCCGAGCAGGTGATGGGCCTCCTCGAAGGCCGGGTCGTGCCGGACCGCTTCCTGGAGGAACTCGACCGCGGAGGAGAGCCGGCCCATCTCGTAGTAGCAGCTCCCCAGGAGGTAGAGCGCCTGGGGAACGGGGTCGACCTTGACCGCCCGCTCGAGGAACAGGACGGCCTTGGCGAGGTTCCCCTGCCCGGCGTAGACGGCGCCCAGGCTGAAGTGCGGCAGGAAGCTCTCGGGGTAGATGGCGACCGCGCGCTTCAGGTACTCCTCGGCGCGCGTGTGGTCACCCCGCTCGTAGTGGATGACACCGCTGTAGACCAGCCCTTCGTAATGGTCGGGCTTGACCTCCAGCACGCGGGAGAAGTAGGTGAGGGCGGCCTCGGTGTTCGCCTCGTTGAAGTGGGTCTCGCCCAGGAAGTAGGCGAGCTCGTAGTTGTCCCGGTCGAGCTTGTAGGCGGCTTCCAGAGCCGCCACGGCCCGCTCGATGTCGAAGGCGAAGAGGGCGTATTCGGCGTCCTCCAGGTGCTGGAGGAAGAGCTTGCGCTTGTCGCCGTGGTGGAGCGCCGCGATCCGCTCCTTGATGGCGAGGAAGCGCTCCCGCTTTTCCAGAGCCAGGAGCTGGTAGTCCATCTTGGACTCCCAGAGCTCGCTCCACTCCTCCCAGCCGATGTACTTCTTCTGCTCCAGGAGCTCCCGGAGGGCCGAGAGGCCGGTCTGGTTGATGAGGGTGTTCTTCTCCTGCTTGTGGAGGGCGGAGAGGAGCTGGCGGACCGTCTCGGCGGTCCGCTTTACGGCCTCTTCGAGGATGGAGATCCGCTCCAGGAGATGCTCGTCGAACGAGAAGCTCTCCTCAGGCCCCTCCTCGTAGCCCTCTTCTTCGTCGCGCAGAGCGCCCGAGAGCACCAGAAGCTTCTGGTGACACCGGACACAAAACTCGTGGTCGTCCCGGTTGGGGGCGCCACAGACTTGGCAGTACATTCCTTCTTCTTTTATCCTCGCGGCGGATCAGCCGCCGTATTCGTAGAAACCCCGACCCGACTTGCGGCCGATGAAGCCGGCGTCGACCATCTTGACCAGCAGCGGGCACGGGCGATACTTGGGATCGCCGAATCCATCGTGGAGAACCTTCAGGATGTCCAGGCAGACGTCCAGGCCGATCAGGTCGGCCAGGGCGAGCGGCCCCATGGGGTGGTTCATCCCCAGCTTCATAACCTCGTCGATCGCCTCGGGCTTCCCGACCCCCTCGTAGAGGCAGAAGATCGCCTCGTTGATCATCGGCATCAGCACCCGGTTGGACACGAAGCCGGGGGCGTCGTGGACCTCGACCGGGGTCTTGCCCATCCGGCGCGCGGCCGCCTCGACGGCGTCGTAGGTCTCCTGGCTGGTGGCGAGGCCCCGGATGACCTCGATGAGCTGCATGACCGGGACGGGGTTCATGAAGTGCATGCCGATCACCTGGGCCGGCCGCTGGGTCGCCCGGGCGAGCTTCGTGATCGAGATGGAGCTGGTGTTCGAGGCGAGGATCGCGGAGGGCGTGCAGATCCGGTCGAGGTCCGAGAGCACGCTCTGCTTGACCTCGAGCCTCTCGACCACGGCCTCGACGACCAGGTCGGCCGCGGCGAGGGCGTCCAGGCTCCCCTCGGTCTTCAGGCGTCCGAGCGCCGCGTCGCGGTCCTCGGCAGAGAGCTTGCCTTTCGAGACGAGCCGCTCGTACCCCTTGCCGATGCTCGCCCGGCCGCGCTCCAGAGCCGCGGGGACCACGTCCACCAGCAGAACCTCGTATCCGCTCTGGGCGGCGACCTGGGCGATGCCGTGCCCCATGGTCCCCGCTCCCACCACACCGATTGTTCGAATCGAATCCATTCTGACAGACCCCTCCCTGGCGCCGGGAATCAGGCGGAGCCCTGAGCCTAAGAGATCGGGTGCGGCGGGTCAAGGCGCCGGGGCGGGCGGGGGCCCTCCGGGCGCCAGCCCCGCGGCCAGATTCGGCGGCGAGTCGGCGAGATAGCGGGCGAGGTCGCGCCGGGCCAGGGGGAGGAGCTCATGGCCTGTGCGCTCATAGCACTGCAAACGGTAGGTGAGGAGCCGCCCCTCCCACGGGACGTGCGGCTCGAGCGGCGCCAGGCCCTCGGCACAGAGGCGCTCGTCATCCAGGGCACGGACGACCTCCAGGCGGTCGAGCATTCTCACCTGCTCCAGGAGGCGGACGGCGAAGGGCTGGGAGAGGGCCTCGTAGAAGGCGGCGGCGAGCCTCCGGTCCTGCCGGCTCCAGCGGACCGCGAGAGACAGGGTCCGGCGGACGAGCGGCGAATAGGGCCAGGGGTCGGTCCGGTACGCGGCGATGGCCGCGAGGAGGTGGCGGGCCCCCTCGGCGCTCCGGCCGGCGGTGGCGTGCCAGCGGGCGAGGAGGAAGTCGGCCTCGGTGGGCTCGACCGCGCGCACCCGGGCCGCAGCCTCGGGGAGCCGCGGGTCCCCCGCCGCGGCCAGGCACTCGGCCACGAGGAGGAGGTCCAGGTGAGACTGGGGCTCGCCGGACTGGGAGAGCCAGAGCGGACAGGCCTCGTTCAAAGCCGAGCGCAGGTAGGCCTGCCGCGCCTTCACCCGCCGCCGCCCCGCGGGATCGCCCCCCGGCTCGGGGTCTAAGACCTCCTCGTCCCAGAAAGCGCCGCGCGCCACGCGGAGCTCCGCCACCCGCGACCAGTCGAGGGGTGCCCCCCGGGTCTGCGGCCGGTCTTCCCCGCGGGCGGAGGCCAGGGCCCGCAGGTCCGGGACCTTGAACAGGCCGAAGCGCCCGAGGTTTTTGGCGAAGCCGAACTCCAGGATGGGATGGTCGTCGGTGTTGATCCTCTCGCCTTCGGCCTCGGCCACGGCGCGGGCGAAGGACGGCCCGGCGATGTAGCCGGTGTAGTAGCCCTCGGCGCCGGAAACGCCCCAGACCCGGGGGAAGGCCGAGCGGTAGGGCTCGGTCGCCAGGCGGGCGCGCACGCGGTCGAGATCGTGGACCACGGGCTCGTGGCTCGCCGTGAGCAGCAGGTCGCTCCGGTGGATCTGCCAGCTCTCGACCGCCGGGAAGACCGACGCGAGCGTGGCATAGGCCGTGCGCACCACCTGGGCGTCCAGCTCGTAACCCTGGAGCCACTGGAGGAAGAGGCCGCCCGGCCGGAGCCGGACGTTGGCCGCCTCGTAGAAGTCGCGGGTGAAGAGGCTCGCGATGCCGGCCCGGTAGGGGTTCGAGGGCTCGGAGAAGATGATGTCGTAGGTCTCTCCCGTCGTGAGGAGGAATTCGCGGCCGTCGCCGATCACGAGATGGACCTTGGGGTTGTCCAGCACGTCGTGGTTGACCGGGGAGGAGACCCGGGCGACGTGCACGATGGCCGGCTCGAGCTCGATCACGTCCACCCGTTCGATCGAGGGCACCGCGGCCAGCCAGCCGGCGGTGCTCCCGGTGCCGAGCCCGATCACCAGGGCCCGCTTCGGGTTCGGGTGGAGGAGGCTCCCCACGAGGCCGCTCATCACCTGCGTGGGAGCGTCCGAGCGCACGCTGCCGTCCGCCTTGCCGTTGACCACGAAGGCGTACTCGTGCGCCACGTCCAGGGCCACGCTGCTCTCGACGCCGTCCGCCTCCCAGGCGATCCGGCGGCGCATCTCCTGGATCTCCTTGCGGACGTCGTTGGGACCTTTCCAGTCCGCCAGGCTCACGCGGCCGGCGCCGATGGGGCTGTGCCTCCAGAAGGCGGTGGGTCCGGCCGCGAAGACGAGGAGGAGCCCCGCGAGGCCGGCCGCCACGGGGAGGGCCGCCGACCGCGTCGGGGAGCCCGCGCGGATGCCGGTCAGCACGGCCACGGCGGCGAGTGCAAGGAGGAGGGCCACGACGAGGCGCCAAACTCCAGGAGCGGAGAGGAGCGGGATCAGGCCGAAGCCGCCCGCGATCGATCCCAGGATGGCGCCCACGGTGTTGACCGCGTAGGTGATGCCCACCTCGCGGCCGACGTGGCGCCGGCCGCTCCCCAGAAGCGCGATCAGGAGGGGGAACTGGTAGCCCGCGACCACCGCGGCCGGCAGCACGACGAGGGTCGTCACCGCCGCCCAGGCGCCGACCAGGGGGAAGAATCCGGCGGCGGAGAGAGGGCGCAGCATCGCCGCGAGGACGGCCACCCGGTCCCCCAGGGCGAAGGGGAGGGCGAGGAAAAGGGCCTCGAGCGAGCAGGTGGCGGCGAAGGAGACGAGTGTGGGCCGCCGGGCTCCCGAGCCCGCCCCGTAGAGGAGGCCGCCCAGTCCGATCCCCAAGAGCGCCACGGCGAGGATAAGCCCGAAGGTGTAGGACGAGCCGCCGAGGAGCGGCGCGAGCATGCGGTACCAGACGAGCTCCATCAAGAGAAAGGCGAAACCCACGAGACCGGCCGCCACGGGCACCAGCCAACGGCCGCCGGCCCGCTCCGGCTCCTCCTCCCGGGCCGTCTCCGGGGCCTCCTCCGGGCTCGCCGCGGGTGCCGCCGCCATTGTCCGGGCCATGCTGCGGGCCGCCAGGGCCACGAGCAGGTTCAGGAGGGCCGCGATCCAGACGGTCTTGCGGATGCCGAGCTGCTCCAGGGCGAAGAAGGTGGTGAGGAGCGTCCCCAGGACCGCCCCCAGGGTGTTGACGGCGTAGAGGAGCCCCACCATCCGGCGCCCCTGGTCCGAGGCCCGCTCGACGGCCCGGGCCACGGCCGGGAGCGTCCCTCCCATGAGGAAGGTCGGGAGCCCGAGCACCAGCGTCGCGAGGATCAGCCGGACGGCCGTGCTTCCCAGGAGCCCCAGCGCGGCGCTCCCACCCAGAGCGATGTAGACCTTCTCCACCAGGGCCACGAGCCACGGTGAGAGGCCGGAGGCCACCGCGATGCCGATCTCCAGGTTGCCGTAGAGGCCGAGCGGCGAGGGGTGGCGGTCCGCCCGCCGGCCGAGGAGGAGGCCGCCGAAGCCGAGCCCCGCCATGAACAGGGCGAGCACCGCGGCCGACGCGGCGGTCGAGGCACCGAAGACGAGACGGAACATCCGGAGCCACGCCGTCTGGTAGACCAGGGCGCAGAAGCCGGAGGCAAACAGCAGCAGAGCGACGCGGGCGAAGGCCGAACGCATAGACAGAGTCCTATAACTGAAATAGGACGTAAAGGTATCAGAAGAAGCGGGGATTTGCCCCCCGCCTTCTTGAGGAAGAGGGTCGCGGAAGAGGACGCGGGAGGACCTACGCCAGCTCGAACCAGGGCTCGCGGCGGCCGAACTTGGTCGAGAGGGCGGCGCCCACGCCGATGAGAGTGGCGGCGGTCCAGGTCCAGACGCCCACCCAGGGGAGGAATTTGACGAGGCCGAGGACGAGGAGCCCCAGGGTCGCCGCGTTCAAGGGGCGCAGGCGGCGGTGGAAACGGCGGGCGAGCCAGTCCCCCAGAGCGTAGAAGACGGCCACCATCCCCCAGAGCTTCAGGATCATCGCCAGGATCACCACGAGGACGAGGAGAGGACCGCCCACGAGCCCGCCGGCGAAGGCGTAGAAAAAGAGGCCGGTGAGCACCAGGGCGAGGACCCCCGTCAACCCCACGAGAAAGTTGCGGAACGGCTCCCGGCGCACGCCGTCGGCGGTCTCCAGGACCTGCCTCCCGCTCGCGGCGAAGAGCAGCAGAAGGAGGGCCGCCCACGCGGCGAGCAGGGCGAACTTCGCCCCCAGGACCAGCCGGGAGGCGAAGCCCAGGCCGATGCTCGGTCCCTCGATCAGGGTAAGCCAGGCGTTGGAGGCGGTGGGATAGGAGACCATGCGCCCGCTCGTGCGGGCCCCGGGCGCGGCGCGGATGGTGCCGCCCACGACGAAGACGTCGCCGCCGACCCGGGCGGTGGGCGAGAGGCGGACGTTGCCCTGGAGCACGACCACGTCCCCCTGAACCTGGCCGGAGATGTCGACCGAGCCGTTCAGGGCCGCCACGTCCGACAGGGCCTCACCGGCGATGACCAGGTCGCGCCCCACGGCCACGAGCTGCTGGCGGGTGAGGCTCCCCCGCTCGAGGCGCAAGGCCGCCTCCCCGCCGGTCCCGGGCTGGGCCAGAGCGGGGAGGGCCGAACAGAGCAGCAGGCCCGCCAGAAGGGATCTCACGGGGAGAGTCTAACGCCTGTCGCCTTCTCCGCTCCGGCTCCCGCCGGCCATGATGACGGCGGCGGCCGGCCGCTTCCGGCGGATCAGGGAGATGAGGAGCAGGTTCAGGCAAAGCACGAAGAGGCCGAACACCCCCAAGCTCACCGGAGAGGAGAGGAGCTCGTCGAAGATCATCCCCCACCCTTTCCAGGTGGCCGTGAGGAGACCGGCACCCGCCAGGAGGGCGGCCTCGAACATGCCGAACACGGCGGAGAGGGCCCCGAGCCCCGGGGAGGTGGCGGGGCCGGTGGTGAAGAACGCCGCCGCGATGCCGCCCAGAAGGATGAACATCGCCGCCGGGAAGCCCCAGGACCGCGGCGCGCGCCCCTCCCAGCCCACGGCCGGGAGCGAAGCCATGACGCTCTCCCGGAAGTCCGGACGCACCGCGAGGGTCGAGGAGCGCAGCAGGCCGTCCAACGCCACGAGCTCGTCTTTTTCGTGTCGGCACTCGGAACAGGAGGCGAGGTGCTCTTCGAGGCGGACCCGATCCTCGTCCGGAAGCATTCCGTCGACGTCCAGATTCAGCCATTCGCGGTACGTGGTGTGGTCGGGCGGCCTGTTCATGAGCGTGTCCTCGAACCCGGTCAGTCGCTTAAAAAGTCCTGCAGTTTGTCCTTGAGCATCTGGCGCCCCCGGAACAGTTTGTTCTTTACGGTTCCGAGCGGCATCTGTTTCATCCGCGCGATCTCCTCGTAGGGGAGCTCGCCGAAGTGCCTTAGGAGGATCAGCTCCCGGTACTCCCACGGGAGCGACTCGATGGCCTCCTGGATCGCATTCCCCCGCTCCTGGTTGCGCAACTCGCCATACGGCCCGCGCTCGGGCGCCGGGAGGTCCCAGTCCCGGGACTCCCCCTCGTCGTCCTCCTGCCGGAGGGAGACCACTTTCAAACGCCGTCGCCTGATCTGGTCGATCGCCGCGTTCTGCGCCACCCGGAAAAGCCAGGTCGAGAACTTGTACTGCGGGTCATATCGATCCAGAACCTGGTACACCTTGACGAGGACCTCCTGCGCGAGGTCGTGCGCGTCGTCGGCGTTTCGCAACAGCCTGAAAAGGTAGTTGACGAGACGGGCCTGGTAACGATCGACCAGGTCGCCGAAGCGCTCCCGATCCCCCTCGAGGACCGCGGCAACCAGATCTTCGTCGGTCGGTTGCTCCGCTCCCCGTGTCATGGGTGGATACGCAAGCTCGAGGCCAAAGTTGCAGAGAGGCTGAAGGTCGGGAGGAGGCTAGCGGCCCTCACGGCTCTGCAGCCACCTCCCGACGAGGAACAGGCCGCCGCCCACCGCGGTGACCGCGAGCTCCAGACGGATCTGGTCGTAGGCCAGCCCCAGGAGCAGCGAGCTGCCGACTAAGACAAGGCCGAGGAGCTGGAGCGTCCAGCCGAGACTGGCGAGCATGGGCGGAACGGTCTAGAGAGGCGGTTTCGCGGAGCCCTGGGTCTTCAGGTCTTCGCGGTCGGTGACCAGTCCCTTCTCCTCGCCCTTCAAAAGGGCCAGGAGGTCCCGCTCGATGCCCCGGGGGGACGACTCGACGATCCGGCCCACCTCGCGGCCGCCGCGGCTCACGATGAACGTCGGCACGTACTGGACGTCGCTGCCGGTCACCAGCTCGGCCGGCTCCTTCTTCTCCCGGTCGACTCCGACGTAGCGCACCTCGAACGCAACGGTACCGCCGGCCTCGTCCAACGCCCGCCAGAGGCGCGGCACCTCCCGCCGGCTGTCCTCGCACCAGGTGCCGAGGAAGACGGTCACCTCCGCTCCCGGCTCGACCGACGCCAGGGCCCGGGCCGCCTCGGCGTCTGGCTTCGCCTCGACCTGGGCCTCGGCCCACGAGGGGTCGGCCGCCTCGATCTGCTCACGGGTGACAGGCCCGACCGGCACGGGAGCCTCCTCCGCGGCAGGGGCCGGGAGGGCAGAGGTCAGAACGGAAAGCAGCAGGCATGGAAGGACTCGGAGCTTCATGACTGCGACAGTGTACCGCAAACGGGACTCCCCTCCCGGCAGGGCCTTCCCGGCTCATTTCACCTCCACGATCGTCTCGATCCGGTCGCCCAGCCGGATCCGGTCCAGCACCTCGCCGCCCGAGACAATCTCTCCGAACACGGTGTAGCCGCCGTCCAGGTGCGGCTGGGGGGAGAGGGTGAGGAAGAACTGGCTGCCGCCCGTGTCCGCGCCGGCGAGCGCCATGCCGAGGACACCCCGGTCGTAGCGGAGGCGGTTGATCTCGTCGCGGATCGAGTAGCCCGGCCCGCCCGTGCCGTCCCCGCGCGGATCGCCGGCCTGGACCACGAAGTCCGGCACCACCCGGTGGAAGGTGAGGCCGTCGTAGTACCCCTGACCGGCGAGGGTGAGGAAGTTGAGGCAGGTCATGGGCGCCCGCGGGCAGTCGAGGCGGACCCGGATGGGCCCCCTCTCCGTGCGGATCTCGACCTGGCGGGGGTTCTGCGTGCGCTGCACGATCTCGCGGTAGCCGCCCACCTGCTTGCCCGTGCGGACCGGCTCGAGCGGGGGCACCGGGCGGTCGAGCTCGCCCAGGGCAACCCCGGCCGCGCGGCGGATCGCGTAAGGCCCGGCCGCGGCGAGCCGCTCGATCGCCGCGACCGCCGCTCCCCGCTCCAGGGGCTCGGCCTTGGCGCGGGCGACGAGCGCCTCGAGCGCCGCGAGCCCCGCCTCTTCAGCGCCCTCCACAAACGCGCCTGAAAAGCCCCGGTCGAGCTCGGCGAGCGGCGCGACCGGATGCTCCGCGAACCACCCCAGGGCCGTGGCGCGGACGGCCAGGTCCGGGTCCGCGAGGCCCTTCCGCGCCGCGGCTCCCGCCTCGGGGTCCGCTACGAGCCGGGCGGCGAGGGCGGCCGCCCGCACCCGCGCCGAGGGGTCGCCCGCGAGCTGCGCGAGCACCGCGGCCCCGGCGGGGAGCCCGAGCGCCCCCACGGCCTCGGCGGCCCGGGCGCGGAGGGCGTCGTCGTCCGAGGCGGCGGCCGCGGCGAGGATCTCGGCGGCCCGGGGGTGCTTGCCCGTTCCCAGGGAGACGAGGGCGAGCCCCCGTTCCCAGACCTCCCCCTGCGCGGCGCGGGAGGCGAGGGTCTCCGCCAGCTCGGGGGAGACCGGGATCCACGAGGCCGCGGCCTCGAGCGCCGTGGCCCGCACGCCGGGGCGGGGGTCCGAGATCAGGGCGAGCAGCCGGGGGGCCCAGTCCGCCGGGGCCGCCGCCTTGCCCGCGGCCACCAGGGCCCGGGCGGAGCGGAGGGAGTGGACGATCGGGGCGGGGTCGCCGTCGTCGAGGAGCGGGCGGAGGGCGGCGACGTCCCCTCCCTCCCCCACCAGCCCCAGGGCCCGGGCGGCCCAGGCGCGCACCCGGGGCTCGGGGTCGGCGAGGAGCCGCCGGAGGATCGGCAGCGCCTCCGGGCGCGGATCGCGGGACAGGGCGTAGGCGGCCTGGACGTGGAGGGCGGGGTCCGGGTTTTCGAGCCCGCGCTCGGCCAGGCGGACGGTCGCCTCCTCCTTGAAGCGGAAGAGGTGCGGCAGGAGCCGGGACCACCGCTCCTTTTCGTCCAGAGGGAGGAGCTGGGAGACCACGTCCACCACGGGGACCGAGAGCTTGCCCAGGGCCTCGACGGCGAGCACGCCCGTCTCCCGGTCGGGATCGACCGCCGCCCGGAGAACGGCCGCCTGGGCCCCGGGGTCTTCGAGCTCCCCCAGGCCGAAGACCGCCGCCCGGCGGACCGCCACCTCGTCGTCCAGGAGCAACCCTTCGAGCACCGACCGCCCCCGGGGGTCCGGGATCCTCCCCAGCGCCACGGCGAGGTCCTCCCGGAGGGCGGCGTCCCCCTTGAGCGCCTGCTCCACGGTGAACGGCTCGTAGCGCTGCTGGTCCACCAGGAGCAGGAGGAGAGCCCGCTCTTCGAGGTAGGGGACTGCGAGCACCGGCAGGTCCGAAGCCGTCCGCGGCGCGGGAGCGCAGGCGCAGAGCCCCAGGATGAGGGTCGCGAGGCCGGAGAGCGTTCTTTTCATGGGAGGTGATGCTACCAGGGTAGCTCCGAAGAGGCGGCCTCGTCCCACCCCGGAGGGCGGGAGGAACGGAGCCCACCCCGGGGTATAGTGCGCCCGTGATCGACGCTCAACTGCGCTTCCAGGGAGTCCGCCGCCGGTTCGGGAGACTGAGCGTGCTGGAGGGTGTCTCCGGCGCGGTCGATCCCGGCCAGGCGGTGCTCGTGACCGGGCCCAACGGCTCGGGCAAGAGCACCCTCCTGCGCTGCCTCTCGGGCCTCCTCGCCCCCGACGCCGGGACGATCGAGTACCGGGAGAACGGCGAGGCCCTGGATACCGAGGACCGGCGCCGGCGCGTGGGCGTGGTCGCCCCGGACCTCGCGTTCTACGCCGAGCTCTCCGTGGCGGAGAACCTCGCCTTCTTCGCCCGGCTGCGGCGGGTGGAGGTCGAGCGCGGGCCCGCCCTGCTCGACCGCGTGGGGCTGCCGGCGGACCGGATGGCCGGCGCCCTCTCCTCCGGCATGCGCCAGCGCCTGCGCTGGGCCTGGGCCCTCCTCCACGAGCCGCGGCTCCTCCTCCTGGACGAGCCGTTCCAGAACTTCGACGCCTCCGGCGAGCGGGTGGCCCGCGAGCTGCTCGCCGAGCACCTTCAAAGCGGGGGGCTCGCGGTCATCGCCAACCCTTCCACCCTGGACTTCGACCATGTGGCAGAGCACATCGACCTGGGCCGGTGAGGTGGCGGCAGTGTTCGCCAAGGAGTGGCGGTGCGAGTTCCGCACCCGCTACGCCCTGAACACGCTCGCCCTCTTCGCGTTCACCACCCTGGTCGTGGTGAGCGTGAGCCTGGGCCCGCTAGGGATCTCGGTGGCGCAGGGGACCGCCGTGCTGCCGGTCCTCCTCTGGCTGATCCTGCTCTTCTCGGTGGCCGCGGGGCTGCCGCGCTCGTTCGTGCAGGAGGAGGAGACGCAGACGGCGATCGCGCTGCGCCTGTCGGCCACCCCGTCGTCGCTCTTCTGCGGCAAGCTCCTCTACGGGCTGACGCTGGTCTTCGCCCTCTCGGCGCTCGTCACCCCGATCTACCTCGCGATGATGAACCTCTCCGTGGCCTCGCCCGGCCTCCTCGTGGCGGCCCTGGCGGCCGGCGGATACGGCCTCGCGGCCGGGAGCACCCTCGTCGCGTCGATCATCGCCCAGGCGCGCAGCAAAGGGACGCTCTTTTCGGTGCTCTCGTTCCCCGTCCTCCTCCCCCTGCTGCTCCTGGCCGTCGAGCTGACGAGGAACGCGGTCTCCGGCGAGCCCGCCGGGGTCGCCCTCTCGCAGCTCCTGCTGTATGATGCCTCCGTCACCATAGCTGGATTGATGCTCTTCCCCGCGGTGTGGAACCCATGAAGACCCTCCTCTCCTGGCTTCTCTGGTTGTGGATCTCGCTCGTCGTCGTGGGAGCGTTCTACTACGCCCCGCTCGCAGAAGGGTTCATCGGCGGGTCGAGCCGCATCCTGTTCTTCCACGTGCCCATGGCCTGGGTCTCGTTCGTGGCCTTCATCGCCGCCGGGATCTGGAGCCTGCGCTACCTCTATGGCGGGAGGAACCCGCGCCACGACGTGGCCGCCGCGGTCGCGATCGAGCTCGGGCTCGTCTTCGGCATCCTCGCCACCGTCACCGGGGCGTTGTGGGCGAAGATCATGTGGGGCGCCTACTGGAACTGGGACCCCCGCCAGACGTCGATCATCATCGCGCTCCTGTTCTACGCCGCGTACCTCGCGCTCCGCTCGGCCATGGAGGACCGGGAGACCCGGGCCCGGCTGTCCGCGGCCTACGCGATCCTGGGGCTCGTCGTCGCCCCCTTCCTCTTCTTCGTCCTGCCGCGGATCACCTTCTCGCTCCACCCGGAGTCGGTGGTCAACACCACGGGCAAGATCGAGATGGAGTCGCGGATGCTCCAGGTGCTCCTCGCCGGCTCGGCCGGCTTCACGGCTCTCTTTTTCTGGATCCACAATCTGCAGTGCCGCCTCCAGGCGCTCGCGGATCGGAAATCCTCGACACGAGGGTAGGGTTCTCATGAACAGTGGTAGTGATGGCTTTATCGTCGCGGTCAACCTGATCATCTGGACAGGCCTTTTCCTCTACCTGCTCCGCCTCGGCAAGAGGCTGCGCGAGATGGAGAAAGAACAATGAAAACCAAGAAAAACGGCATGTACCTCCTGGGCGGCGCCCTCCTCCTGGCCTTCGCCGGCTTCTCGCTCTCCGCGTTCAACGAGACGCTGACGCCCTACGTCTCCTACGACCAGGCGCGCGAGGGCGACCGGCTCGTGCAGGTGGCGGGGGGGCTCGAAAAGGGGAGCTCGTCCTACAAGGACGAG
>DATHUD010000693.1:0-4494 GCA_035462575.1 Thermoanaerobaculia bacterium
GCCGAAAGCCACTTTCGCAAGGGTTTGGAAGGCGACCCGATCCACAGCAGCTGCCACTACGGCCTCGCCCGTGTCGCCCTGCTGCGAGGCGACCCCGCCGAAGCCTTGGAGCGCCTGGAAGCCGCGCTGGAGCACAATCCCACCTGGACAGCTCCGCGAGAGCTGCTGGCTCAGTTGAAGGACTCTTGAGGGACGAGCCTGAATTCCTGTAGGGGCGGCCCTAGTGGCCGCCCTGGATGGGAGAAGGGGCCGGAGCAAGCAGGGCGGCCACATAGGGCCGCCCCTACAAGGAACCTCTGGCGGCCTACGGGTTGAGGAACGGCTGGACCGTGTTGTAGTAGAACGCGAACGCCCCGTCCACCGTGGCATTGGAATCAGCGTCGCACGGATCGTTGACGTTGAACCCGCAGGCGCCGGTGAGCTGGCCGACGACCTGCGAGGCCGCGTTCAGGACCGGCGAGCCGCTGCTCCCGCCGTCGGTCGCGCCGATGAGGTCACGGCTGTAGATGCGCTGGCCGCGCGGCCAGCCCGTGCACGTCCCGGCGCTCGTGTCCACTTGATGCTGCGAGTAGACCTGCGGCCCGAAGTTCGGGTTGCTGATCCGGTAGAGCAGCGCGCCGTTGGTGTTGGCCACGGGCGCGTTGGTCCAGCCCAGGAGGACGGAGCCGGCCGGCGGGTTCGTGGTGAGCTGCATCAGCGTGAAGTCGCCCTTCCGGTTGGACGCCGCGACCGAGGCTCCCGTCGTCACGTACGGCCAGCCGCCGTTGACGGGGCAGGTCCCGTCGCAGGAGGCCGTGGCGTAGCGCCAGTAGAAGTTGACGTTCTTGGCCGCCTTGTTGCTGCTCAGGCAGTGATTGGCCGTCAGGAAGAAGTTGCCCTGGGCCGGGTTGTTGTCGGAGAGGAGGCCGCCCGTGCAGGTGTAGAGGAAGGCGCCGCTGACCCACTCCATCTTCGCCATGGCGAGCTTGGCGGGGTTCGCGATCGCCACGTTGGTGCAGGTCGCGTCCACGACGCAGCCCGGGTTGTCGCAGGGGAAGGGCGCGTCCGTCTCCCCCGCCTTCTCGAACGTCCCGAACGGGTCGATCCCCGTGAGACGGCCGGCGAATTTCTCGATGATGAACCCGGCTTCCTTGACCCGGAACGACACGGCGGCGAGGTCGGCTTCGGTGACCGGCCCGGCGAGGTGGAGCTGGAGGATCGCCTCGTTGCCGAAGACCGTCGTGGTCCAGAGGTCGCCGCTGAAGTCGGGGCCGGCGCCGGTGTACGGCCCGAAGGCCTGGCCTTTGCGGTTGTAGACGTAGAGCTCGGCGTTCTGCGGCAGCGACATCCCCTGCAGGTGCAGCCGGATCGCGCCCGCGCCTTCGGCCCGGATCGTCGTGGCCCACACGGCTCCGTCCGCCCGCTTGTCCAGGGAGCCGGCCGATTCATTGTCCAGTCCGGCGACCACGATCCCGGGCTTCAGGGCCTTCACGAAACCGATCTTGAGCGGAGTCGCCCGGAGCGACGACTTCTCGATGCCGGAGATCTCCTCCTTCGAGAGTGTGATCCGGACCGCCGGCTCCAGGGCCGCCTGCGGCATCTCGCGCGCCAGCTTCTGGCTCAGCACCATCTGCCGCTCCAGGTGCTGCCTGGCCGTCAGCCCCTCCTTCACGATCCGCATCGGCGCCTCGTCGTAGGGCCGGCCGGCCGCGGCGGCGGGCGAAGCCCACGCGAGGAAGACAACGGCCAGGACCACCACCAGCACGGACGTCAGAAGCTTCTTCGAGAATGCAGTCGTCACCAGACACACTCCTTTCGAGTCAGTCCAATTGACTTTCCACGGAATGATCGCCGTGGCTCTCCAAGAATCAGAGTGCCTTCGGGGACGAAAACTGAGCTTTTCTCTGTTCAGGCCTCGGCGCCCGCCTCCCGGGCCCGGCTCCCGAGCCAGAGCAGGAGCGCGGCCACCGCGCACGCGGCGGGGCAGAGGAGGAGCGAGAGCCTCATCCGCTCGGGATCGGCGGTGACGCCCAGCGCGTCGTTGAGCTTGCCGATCAAGGGGGAGCCGATCCCGTAGGCCACGATGTTGACCGTCGAGAAGAAGATGCCGATCCCCAGCCCGCGCAGGTGCGGGCCGGCGATCTCGTGGAGGTCCGCGGTCGCGGGCGCGACCCAGATCAAGGCCAGCCCGTAGAGGACGACGTTCAGGGCCACCACCAGGCCGAGGTGGTCGCTGTACAGCAGACCGAGCCAGAGAGGGACCGAGGCGAGCGCGGCGAAGGCGGAAAACGCCATGCGGCCTCCCCGGCCGAGCCGGCGGAAGCGGTCGGACGCCCAGCCGCCGAGGATGGTGACCGGCAGGCCGACGGCCACGGCCAGGATCCCCGCCGCGGTGCCGAGGAGCGCCAGGCCTACATCGTGAACGCGCACGAAGAAGCTCGGCAGCCAGATCCCCAGGTTGTTGGCGGCGAGCCCGAAAAGCGCGTACCCGAAGTACAGGTAGCGCAGCGGCGCCGAGCGGAACAGGATCTTCCAGTCCCCGCGGCCATAGCGGACGGTCGAGACCTCGGTCGTCCCCCGCGCCGGCTCGCGCAGGAAGAAGACGGCGGCGGCGAGGAGGAGCCCCGGGAAACCCAGCAGGTAGAACGCCCACCGCCACCCGAAGCTCTGTCCGATCCAGCCGCCGAGGAAGAAGGCGAGGCCGCCCCCGATGGCGATCCCCGAGGAGTAGATCCCCTGGACCGTCGCGCGCATGCGGGGCGGGAAGTAGTCGGAGAGGAGCGAGAGCGCCGCGGGCCCGAGCGTGGCCTCGCCGACCCCGACCATGACCCGGCACAGGAAGAGGGTCCAGAAGCTGTCCGCGAAACCCGTCAGGCCGGAGAACAGGCTCCACACCGCGAGCCCGCCCGCGATCATGTTCTTCCTCACCACCCGGTCGGCCAGGCGCCCGAAGGGGATTCCGAGCAGCGTGTAGAAGATGACGAAGGAGGTCGTCCCCAGGAGCGCCAGCTGCAGGTCGCTGAACGCCATCTCCGCCTTGATCGGCGTGAACAGGATGTAGATGATCGACCGGTCGAGGAAGTTCAGGACGTAGACCACGGTGAGGAGGACGAGCGCGTACCAGGAGTACGCAGGCACCTCCTGCCGGGGCTTTGGGGCTCCTTCTTCGATCGTGGACGGGCTGCCGGGCATCGCAGGCTCCTGGGATGGAGTTCCGGTGGATGGGACGGGCGGGAGTATACCGGACGCCCCGAAGCCCTCGCCGGGCGAGCACCCTGCAAGTTTGTTTATGCAAAAGTATTGATTTCTAAATGGAGGGCGCGTACTTTAGGGGTAGAGAAGATGCTACCCAGACCGGCCCTGCCGGTTGCTTCCAAGGAGGTCACTGATGAGTTCGAAGGACGGTTCGTCGAAAGGTCTCCTGGTCCGTGCTCTCGCGATGGCGGCGATGGCCGCCGTCACCACCGCCTCAGCCTTTGCCGGCGAGCTCATTGCGCCGTTCAAGGGCAAAGTCTCGGAGAAGGCGCTCGCCTCGGATTCAGCCTACCAGGCTCTGGCCGGGAGCCCCGCCACGGCGGCCATCGAGGTCGTGAAGGCCAACCCGCGGGCCCTGGAGGCCGGGACGCAGAGGATCTCGCTCGCGCTCCCCTCGGGGCTGCGCCTCCGCATTCGCAAAGTGGATTCGCAGGTGACGGAGTCGGGGTCCGTGCTCTGGTACGGCGTCGTCCTGAACCCTGGGGGCCGAGGCCTGGATTTCGATCCGCTCAATACGCTCACGGTCGTCCGGAACAACGGCAAGATCACGGGCAACCTCCGCTACAAGGGCCAGTGGTACCAGATCCGGCCGCTCCAGAATGGCAGCCATGTCCTGGTGACCGTGGACCAGAGCCAGGTGCCCTCGGACGATCCGGCCGATCCGCTGCCTTCCGTCCCCATGGCCGTGGACGCGGATGCCGCCATGAACAAGGTCAATACGGTGATCACCGTGCTCGTGAGCTACACCCCCGCGGCAGCCTCGGCGTCGGGTGATATCGACAGCTTGATCGACCTCGCCTTCTGGGAGGCCAATCAGAGCTACACCACCAGCGGGGTGGCGATCACGCTCCAGCTCGCCAAGAAGGCGCGGGTCACGTACACCGAGAGCAACAACTCGGCGACCGACGTCAGCCGCTACCAGGGCACCAGCGACGGTTATATGGACTACATCCATACCCAGCGCACCCAGTATGGCGCCGACGTCGCCATTCTGCTGGTCGGCAGCCTGGAGTTTGGGATCGCCGGCCGGGCCTCGGGCATCGGCTCCTCCGCGACGACAGCCTTCGCGGTGGTCCACCAGCTCTACGCCACGGGCAACTACACCTTCGCGCACGAGATCGGGCATCTCCAGTCGGCCCGGCACGACCCGGCGGCCGATCCGAGCACCACGCCCTACGCCTTCGGCCATGGTTACGTCTACAACGGTTCGCCGAGCTGGCGCACCATCATGGCGACCGGTTCCAATCCGCGCCAGAATTT
>DATHUD010000694.1:0-7470 GCA_035462575.1 Thermoanaerobaculia bacterium
CGCAGGGCGATCTGGGCCAGCTTGGGCGTGATCATCACCCAGTAGGCCTTGATGTGCGGGATGTTGTCGAGCACCAGCCGGGCGGTGGCGATGTGGCGGAGATCCTCGCCCCCGGTCGTGTGGTACTTGAGCCCCATGTAGTTGTTCTCGGGGTGGTAGGCGAGCGGGATGAAGGCGTTGAAGCCGCCGGTCTCGTCCTGGAGCTCGCGCAGGCGGAACAGGTGGTCTACCTTGTGCTCCGGCCGCTCGACGTGGCCGTAGAGCATGGTGCAGTTGCTCTTGATCCCCATCAGGTGGGCGGTCCGGTGGACCTCGATCCACTCGCCGGCGTCGAGCTTGCCGTCGCAGATGATCTCCCGCACCTCGGGGTGGAAGATCTCGGCACCGCCGCCGGGGAGAGACCCGAGGCCCGCGTCCCGCATCCGCCGGAGCACCTCTTCGATCGAGATCTTCTCGAGCTTGGCGAACCAGCCGACCTCGATGGCGGTGAAGGCTTTGAGGTGGGCATTCGGGAAGCGCTGCTTCAATCCCCGGAGCATCTCCAGGTACCAGTCGAGGGAGAGGTTGGGGTGGAGGCCGCCCACGATGTGGAACTCGGTCGCCCGGTTGCCCCCCTGGTTGGCGGCGTGCGCGTAGACGTCCTCGTGGCTCATCTCCCAGGCGTGGCTTTCGCCCGGCAGGGCCGCGAAGCTGCAGAACTTGCAGTTGTAGGTGTAGACGCAGACGTTCGTCGGATTGATGTGCCGGTTCACGTTGTAGAACGTCAGGTTGCCGTGGAGCCTCCGGCGCACGGTATCGGCGAGCTTCCCCAGGGGGAGGAGGTGCGGGGTGGTGAAGCACGTGAGCGCGTCGGCTTCGTCCAGGCGGACGCCGTCGCGCACCTTGGCCGCGATCTCCTGGAGTTGCGCGGGGAAGGTCTCGGGGCGGATCGGGGTGGGTGTCTCGCTGATCACGGGAGCAGTATATCAAGGGCGGTCGCGGCGAAGAGCCAGCAGGAGAGCACCCCGTTCGCGGTGAAGAAGGCGGCGTTCAGGCGCGAGAGGTCCCCCGGCCGGACCACCCAGTGCTGGTAGGAGACGAGGGCGAGGCACCCGGCCCACCCCATCCAGTACCAGGAGCCGAGCCCCGGAGGGTAGACCCGGGGAAGGAGGGCGAGGAGCGCGAGCATCAGGGCGTGGAGGGCGGCCGAGATCCGGAGCGACCCCACGATCCCGAAGCGGGCCGGGATCGAGAACAGGCCCGTCCGGCGGTCGAACTCCTCATCCTGGAGGGCGTAGAGGATGTCGAACCCCGCGACCCAGAGGAGCACCACGGCGGCCAAGAGGAGGGGCGTCGCCCGGAGATCGCCCCGGACCGCGATCCACGCTCCCAGCGGAGCCCCCGCGAGCGAGAGGCCGAGGACGAGGTGCGAGGCCCAGGTGAACCGCTTGGTGTAGGAGTAGAGGAAGAGGATCGCGAGCGCCACCGGCGAGAGAGCCAGGGCGAGCGGGTTGAGCTGCCAGGCCGCCACGACCAGGAGGGCCGCGCTCGCCGCGATGAACAGGGCGACGGCCCCGGGGGAGACGAGCCCCGCGGGCAGGGCCCGGCCGGCCGTCCGCGGGTTGGCGGCGTCGATCCTCCGGTCCACCAGCCGGTTCCACCCCATGGCCGCGCTCCGCGCGCCCACCATGGCGACCACGATCCAGAGGACGGTCCGCCACGGCGGCCAGCCTTCGGCGGCGAGGAGCATTCCGAGGAAGGCGAAGGGGAGGGCGAAGAGGGTGTGCTCGAACTTGATCATTTCGAGCACCGTCCGGAGGGTGCGGAGGGGGGGCATGGAGGGGAATTGTACCCGTCCAGCCCCCCGAGGGTTAAACGTTAGTGGCGCCAGCGGTCGTCGCGGTCGTAGCGTCCGCGGTCCCGGTCATAGCGTCCCCGGAAGTCGTCGCGGTCGCGCCAGCCCCGGCGGTCGGACCAGCCCCAGCGGTCGTTGCCGCCGTAGGACTGCGAAACCTCCCGGAGGAGGACGTAGATCCGGTCCATGCCCCGGTCGATGTACGGGCGCCGGTTGATGTAGCGGAGCGAGTCCGCCGTGGCGTAGAAGGCGTCGGCCAGGCGGTCGTAATCGCGCGCATCCTCCCGGGAGTCGCGGCGGTCGTACCGGCGGTCATCCCGGCGGTCGTACCGGTCATCGTACCGGCGGTTGCCCCAGCGGCCGTCCCGGACTTCCTGGCGGAACTCCTGAGCCCGGTTCTCGAGCTCGCGCAGATTGGACAGGACGCGGGCCTCGTCGCGGTCGGGCCGGCGGTTGTTGCGCGCGGCTTCCCGGTAGATGGAGGTCGCGGTCGCTTCGATCTCGTAGGCCAGCTCGGAGACGCGGCTGTTGTTCCGGCCCCGGTCCGGGTAGCGGTTCGACCACTGGGCCTGGGCGGCGGAGGTCAGGGACAGAGCGAGAGCTGCGGTTGCGATCAAGGTTGTGCTTCTCATCGTGTTCTCCTTTGTCGATGCGCCGATCCGTAAGGGCAAAGGCGGTGCCAGGAGAGAAGCACGGGAAACAAAGGGCTTACGAGGACTGGAGATTTCGCGGTGGAGGCCACCGCGTCCTCTCCCGAGGACGTTTTCAGCCGGCGGGCTCGCCCCACCGCAGCCCCGGCTCGCCCAGCTCGCGGATGCCGAAGCGGTCGAGGAGGCGCAGAGTGTAGTGGTCGAGGAAGCGGCCGAGGTCCTCGCCGCCGATGTAGAAGGCGGGGACGGGCGGGAGGAGGGTGGCCCCGGCGTAGAGGAGCCGCCGCATGTTCTCCACGTGGACGAGGCTGTACGGGGTCTCGCGGAAGCCGAGGACGAGGGGGATGTTCTCTTTGAGCGCCACGGCTCCGGCGCGGTGGACCAGGGTGCGCGCCGAACCGGTGGCGAGCGCCCCCAGCGTGCCCGCGCTGCAGGGGAGGACGGCCGTGCCTGTCAACCGGTAGGAGCCCGAGGCGATCGGCGCGTCGAGCTCGTTGTCCCGGTGGACGATCACCTTCTCCCGCGCCGCGGCGTCGAGCCCTGCCGCGTCGGCCAGGTCGGCCGCGCCGGTCTTCTCAGGCCCCAGCTCGTGGCGGAGCACCTGGCTCGCCCCGGCCGACACCACGAGGTGGATCCGCTCGATGGCCGGATCCGCCGCCAGGCGCCCGAGCACGTGGCGGGGCAGCAGCATTCCGGAAGCGCCGGAGACGAGGAGCGCGATGCGGTGGCCCATACCTGCCAAGTGTACTATGCCTGTGGGGGATGATATAGGCATAGTATACTATTGCTGCGTGCGGTGATATAGGCATAGTACGCTTTATTTGGGGGTCGTTGATGAACCTGCTCCAACCCGAGGACGTGCTCAGGGTCCTTCATGGCTTCAACCCCTGGTGGACGCACCGGTCCATCTCAGTCCCTCCGTTTCATCGCCTGGCCTTCGACGCTTGCAGCCGGTATCTGTTCGACGAGTCGATCCGGAGAGGTGTGCTGATCGCTGGCCCGCGGCGGGTCGGGAAGACGACGGTCCTCTATCAGCTCGCCGAGAGGCTGCTCGCGCGCGGCACGGACCCCCGCGCCATTCTCTACCTGAGTCTGGATCACCCGGTTCTCAAGCTGCTGACGATCGAGAAGATCATGGCCGCGTACCACGATCAGGTCCGGCCGGCAGGGGAGCCCGCCTATCTCCTTCTGGACGAAGTGCAGTACGCCCAGGAATGGGACCTCCATCTGAAGTTCCTGATCGATCACCGGCGGGAAGTCCGTATCGTAGCGACCGGCTCGGCCGCGCTGCGCCAGAGACGGGACTCGATCGACAGCGGAGTCGGACGCTGGATCACGGTTCCGATGCCGACCCTCTCGTTCTACGAGTTCCTCCAGATGCGAGGGCGCGCGCTGCCGCACGTATCCCGGGGGCTCCGGCCGCAGGACCTGTTCCAGGCGGACCGTCCCGCGCTGGCCAACCTGGCGGAGAGCTTCCGCGCGATCCTCCCGGAGTTTCAGCGCTACCTCCTCGTAGGCGGGTTTCCCGAGACCGCGCTCCACGACGAGACGGACTACTGCCAGCGCATCCTCCGCGAGGACGTGGTCGAACGGGTCCTGAAGCGGGACATGGTGGCCCTCTTCGGAGTGCGGAAGATCAATGAATTGGAGAAGCTGTTCATCTATCTCTGCCTGAACACCGGCGGGGTGCTGTCGGTCAAGACCTGCGCCACGGAGTTGGGGACCACGGCGCCCACGGTCGCCGGATACCTGGAGCTGCTCGAGAACGCTCACCTGGTCTTCCGCCTGGCGCCTTCCGAGGTCGGCGGCAAGAAGGTGCTCCGGCAGCAGAGCAAGTACTACCTGGCCGACGCCGCCCTGAGAAACGCGGTGCTGCTCCGGGGAGAGGAGATCCTCTCGGACCCGGAGGAGCTCGGCAAGGTGGTGGAGACCTCGGTGCTCCGTCACCTCCATGCCTATCACTACCTGGATACGCCGACCAGCGTCTACTGGCGCGATACACGGACAAACAAGGAGGTCGACGTCATCGTCAAGAGCCCTCGGTACGTGATTCCGGTCGAGGTCAAATACCGGAAGTCGGCGAGCCTGGACGCCGCGGACGGGCTCGCCACCTATTGCACCAAGGACCCGCGAGTCCGGTTCGCCTACCTGGTGACCCGCGAGGACCGGGATTTCGGGGCCGTTACTTTCGAGGGCGTGCCGGCGCGGTTCTTGAAGATCCCCGCGCACATTTTCACCTACCTGTTGGGGCAGGCCGAGCACGCCCTCTGGGAGCAAGCCGGGCGGAGAGCGGAGCCCGTCTTCCCGCCGCTTCCTCTGGGTTAGATCCGCTCCACCGTCTTCCCGTAGAACCCTTCGAGCACCTCCCGGTGGCGGTTCTCGACGACCTTCCTCTTGATGCTCATCTTGGGCGTCATCTCGCCGGTCTCCTGGGAGAAGTCGTGGTCCAGGAGGGCGAAGTCCTTGATCCTCTCGTAGGAGGCGAGCTTCGCGTTGACGGCCTCGACGGCGTCCCCGATGAGCTTGCGGACCTCGGGGCGGGAGACGAGGTCCCCATAGCTGCCGGAGGCGATCCCGTTCTCCTTCGCCCACTTGGCCGTCGCCTCCTCGTTGACGGTGATCAGGGCCACGCAGAAGGGGCGCTTGTCGCCCAGCATGACGACCTGGGAGACGTAGGGGCAGCTCGCCTTGAGCATGTTCTCGACGTTCTGGGGCGCGATGTTCTTGCCGCCGGCCGTGACGATGATGTCTTTTTTCCGGTCGGTGATCGTGATGTAGCCGTCCGCGTCGATCTGGCCGACGTCGCCGGTGTGGAGCCAGCGGTCCGCGTCCAGGGCCTCGGCGGTGGCCTCGGGGAGGTTGTAGTAGCCCTGCATGATGTTCCTGCCGCGGATCAGGATCTCGCCGTCCTCGTCGATCTTGACCTCGACTCCCTTGAGGGGCTTGCCCACGGTGCCGAACTTGTAGCGCTCCAGGCGGTTGCCCGTGCTGCCGGCCGAGGTCTCGGTCAGCCCGTAGGCTTCGAGGATGAGGATGTCGGCCGAGTGGAAGAACTCGGCGATGGCGCGCGAGAGCGGGGCGCCGCCCGAGATGAGGAAGCGCAGCCGCCCCCCCAGGCGGCCCTTGATCTTCGAGAAGACCAGCTTGTCCGCCAGGCGGTGCTTCACGGCCAGGAGCCCACTGGGCTCTTTCCCCTGCTGCCGGAGCTTCGAGACCTGCGACCCCACGCCGAAGGCCCACTGGAAGATCTTGTACTTGGCGCCTCCGCCTTCGCGGGCGCCGGAGATGATCCGGTTGTAGAGCTTCTCGTAGACCCGGGGGACCCCCGCCATCACCGTCGGCCGCACGACGGCCAGGTTGGCCGCGATGTCCTCGATGACGCCGTCGATGGCCGTCGCGGTGCCGGTGCGGATGAACGCGACCTCCAGCACCTTGGCGAAGGAGTGGGCGAGCGGGAGGAAGAGCAGTTGCTTGTCGTCGGCCCCCAGGACGCCCAGGTCGGCGATCGAGTCGGCCTCGAAGAGCCAGTTGTCGTGGGTGAGCATCACCCCCTTGGGGCTGCCCGTGGTCCCCGAGGTGTAGATGAGCGTCGCCAGATCCGTGGGCCGGAGCGAGTCGACCGACCGCTCGTAGGCGCCGGGATTCGCCGCGTCCCATTCGGCGCCGCGTTTTTCGAGGTCCGCCATCGGGATCGTCCAGTCATCCCCCGGGGCGACCGCTCCGTTCATCAGGACGAGCTTCAGGACTCCCGGCACCCGATCCCGGACCTCCCGGACCTTGGCCGCCTGCGTCTCGTTTTCGACGAAGCAGATCCGCGCTCCCGAGTTCTCCAGGATGTAGGCGCTCTCTTCGGCCGTGTTCGAGGTGTAGATGGTGGAGGTCGCCCCGCCCGCCGCGAGGATGCCGAGGTCCGCGATCACCCAGTCGGGGCTGCTCGTGGCGAGGATGGCGGCGCGGTCCCCCTTGGCGAGACCGAGCGAAAGGAGGCCGCACCCCACGGCGCGCACCCGGCGGCCGGCCTCGCTCCAGGTGAGGGTGTACCACTGACCGTTCCGCCGGCCGGACATGGCCTCGGCGTTCGGCCGGGACGCGACCTGGTGCTGGAACATGTGGACGACGGATTGGAACGTCGGTTCGCTCATGCCGGGCCTCCCAACGAGTGACGAAATGGTGACGGCCGAATGATACCCCAGGGATCAGGGCGCGGGCGGTCCGATCCTGTAAAGGAAGATTCCGCCGCCCAGGTCTTCGACGCGGGGGTGCCGTGCGATCCAGGTGAATGCGTCCGGAGGGACCGGTACCATTCGTCCCCCCGCGTAGGTCATGTAGGGATAGCCGTGGAGGAAGTTGGCGGAGACGGCGACGGGCCCCCGGCCTTCCGGGGACGGGAAGCCCCACTCGATCCCGTAGATCGCCGGGTCCACGTGGCCGAAGTAGGCGAGGCCGATCCGGTCGATCCCCTCGCGGTCCATGTAGGACCGGAGGCGTTTCAGCCCCTGGCCCCAGTCGAGGTTCGAATCGAGGAGGATCTCGTCCCCCCGCCCTCGGGCGAGGAGGTTGAAGTAGGAGATCGTGTCCGGCGTCGCTCCGAGGATCGAGAGAGGATAGAGGCCGAGAAGGAGCGCGCCGGCCGTCCTCCACGCGCGGCCCCGGGCGAGGACGAACGGTGCCAGCCGTCCCATGTAGATGAAGAGGAAGGGGAAGACCGGCAGGATGTGCCGGATGCCGTAGTTGACTTTGTCGGTGAGGACCGAGGAGGCGATGAGGAGGACCGCGAGCGGCAGTGCCACGAAGACCTCTCCCGGGGGCCGGGGCCGCAGCCGGGCAAAGGGCGCGGCGAGCGCCAGGATGAGAAATGGGAGCGGGTTCTTGTAGAGGAGGGTCACCAGGTAGTAGACCGGCGTGCCCTCCCGCGACCAGCGTCCGAAAAGGTAGTTGGGGAACTCCCCCGTCTCGGCGTCGAGCCGGATGCCGTCGAACCCTTCG
>DATHUD010000695.1:0-4582 GCA_035462575.1 Thermoanaerobaculia bacterium
CCCCCTCCCCCGTCTCCCCGGAGACGCTCCAGTACCTCACCCGCAAGGAGGCCGACATGGCCTTCAAGCGGCGGGCGTGGACGATCTTCGAGTGGCTGGGGGCGACGGAGGGGAAGGCGATCCTCGACTGCGGGTGCGGGCGCGGGTTCTATCTGAAGATGCTCCGCCACGTGGGGAACGCCCGCCTCGCGGGGATCGACCTGGAGCTGCCTCATCTGCGGAAGGCGCGGCGCAACACGGCCGATCTGCCGGGTATCACGATCGCCAACGCGTCCATCTACGAGCTTCCCTTTCCGGACGGGACGTTTGACGCGGTGATCCTCTCGGAGGTTCTGGAGCACGTCGAGCGGGAGGCGGACGGCCTGGCCGAGGTGGCCCGCGTGTTGAAGCCCGGCGGCCTCGCGGTCGTCACCGTGCCGCACGCCCACTATCCCTTCTGGTGGGACCCGATCAACAAGACGCTGGAGACAATCTTCGGCACCCACGCCCACCGGGGACCGCTCGCCGGGATCTGGACCCGCCACGTCCGCCTCTACACGCCGGAACGGCTGCGGGAGGTGGTGCGGGCGGCGGGACTGGAGGTCGAAGAGGAGCGGTCGTTCACCCACCGCTGCCTGCCGTTCGGCCACAACCTTCTCTACGGATTGGGCAAGCCGCTCCTCGAATCGGGCGTCCTGGGGAAGGGCCTCTCCGACGCGGTGGACCGTGGGAGCTTCGATCGCGAGATGCCGGGCCGTTTCCACCCGGTCCACCTGGGGCTCAAGCTCCTGAACCGGATCGACCGCGCGAACCGGGCGAACGAGCCGCCGGGGCGGTCGACGGTCAATCTGTGCTTGAAGGCGCGGAAGCCCGAGGAGAGTGCCAGGTCTCGATCCTGAGGTCCGGGATACGACTGAAGTGTTCCAGGTTGCCTGTGACGAGTGGAAGATCGCGGACCAGCGCGGTGGAGGCAATGAGGATGTCGGCATCCCCAATCAACTGCCCCTTCTTCTTGAGGTGGGCGTAGATCTCGGCTGCCCGTACGACGACATCATCCGTCAAGGGGAGTACGGTGCTCATCCGGCAGCTCACGTCAAACAGGGAAACTTGACGGAAAGCATCCTTCGCCCTGAGGCCGCGAAGGATCTCGTAGCGAGTCACGATTGAAAACTGAAAGCGGTTGTGAAGGTCGAGGTACGCTTGAGCGTGGCGTTGCACGCTTGCGTCTCGGCCCTTGATAACTTCAGAGAGAGTATCGCTATCGAGAACGGCTGGACTCTCGATCATTCACTCTCTCTACCGAAGAAATGGCTCCGATCCAGCGCGATCGCCTCCACCTCAGCGATATCGCTCTCGGACAACCCCGAATACACCTCGCGCCAAGCCGCCAACTGGGAGGATGCGTTCTCCCCCTCCGTTCGCTCTACGTTGACCACGACGCGCTCGTGCTCAAGGAGACCAGGATCCTGCAGGGGCTTTAGCACGCCATTCTCGTAAATTGCCTCGAAGATCAGCGACATCGTCGGCTCCTCCGCTATCGTATTCAGGATACCACGAATCCGGCCACCTCCGCCCGCCGCGCGTGAAGCCGGAACAGCCGCTCGTAGAGCGTCACCGTCTCCTCGATCGAGAAGCGGCGCTCAATCTCGGCGGCCGGGCGGAGGTACCGGTCCCGGTCTTTCAGGACCTCCACAATCGCCTCGCCCAGAGCCTGCCAGTCCCCCCGGGGGACGATCCGGCCCATGCCGGTCTCCTGGACGGGGACGCGGCCGCCGGGGGTGTCGGTCATCACCACGGGGGTGCCGCAGAGCATGGCTTCGACCTGCACGAGGGCGAAGCACTCGGTGTCGCTCGGCAGCGCCAGGACGTCGCAGGCGGCGTAGAAGCCGGCCATCTCCTCTGCGGACGGAACGATCCCCAGAAAGACCAGGTGGTCCCGGTAGCGGTCCACCAGGCCGCGGTGGCGGGGCCAGTAGGACTCGTAGGGGATCTCGTGCTGGCCGGCGAAGACGATCCGGGCGTTGGGGAAGCTCCGGAGGACGGCTTCGAGCGAGCGGATGAGGAGGTCCGGCCGCTTCTCTTCGACGAAGCGCCCGGCGAAGCCGATGACGGGGCCGCCTTCCGGAGCCCAGCGGGCGCGGAGCTCGCGGACCCGCTCCGGCTCCGGCCGCGGCACGTCCACGAAGGGCGGGATGACGACCACCCGGTCGAGGTACGGGGAGAGATAGGTGGACGAGCGGGCGTAGTCCATCGTGTGAGAGACGAACGCCGCCGCGTCCCGCGCCATCCGCCGGTAGAGCGCGAGCATCACGCGGGTGATGAGCCGGTTGGCGGGCCCCGCGGGGAGGACGAGGTCGCCGTGATGGGTGGAGACGATCCGCCGGCCGGTCCGCCGCGCGAGGAGGGCGATCAGGGCCGTCTCCGCCATCGGCGTGTGGACGCTCACCACGTCGTGCTCGCGCATCAGGCGGAGGACCCGCCACGGATAGCCCGGCATCACCATGCCCCGGCTGATGGACAGGGGGAAGGGCCAGAGGCGGATCACGCGGACGCCATTCTCGACCGACTCGCCGAGCGGGGTGGCCTCGGAGTGGCGGGCGCAGACGACCGTGACCTGGTGCCCCCGGGCCGCGAGCCGCTCGGCCAGCCGCTGGACGTAGAGCGTGAGCCCCGTCCGGTGCGGCAGGTAATAAAGCAGGCAGACGAGGATCTTGAGCTGGCCCGGGGTCGCTTCGTCGTTCATGGTGGGGTGTCGCACGCCGGGAGGACCCCGCATGGTAGCATCCCGCCGAAAACGGCGACAAGAAACGAGCCTTTGAGCGACACCCCTCGATTCGCGCCCGACCGCCGGGCCGTCCCCCTGCTCCTGGCGCTCCTCCTCGCGAGCTTCGCCTTCCGGGTGTGGGACGCCTCCCAGGGGCTCAACTCGGCGCGCTACTTCGACGAGCGCTTCGCGCTCCGGAACGCCGTGGCGGTCGTCAAGCACGGGGATTTCCGGCCGCGCAACGCGTTCTACCTGAGCCTCTCTTCCCTGCCCCAGGCCGCCGTGCTCGCGGCGTCCCAGGGGCTCCACCGGCTGACGGGGATCGAAAGCCTCGCCGTGTTCGGGAAGGGCCCGAGCGGGTTCACGCCCACGGGATACCTGCTCTGCCGGGGACTGAACGCCTTCTTCGGGACGCTCTCCCTGCTCCTCCTCTTCCTGATCGGCCGGCGGCTGTACTCGCCCGGCGTGGGGCTCCTCGCCGCGGCGATCCTGGGGGCGTTCCCGAAGCACATCCTGGCCTCGGCGATCTTCAAGCCGGACATCCTGGTGGTGCTCCTGACGCTGCTGACCTTCTGGTGGGCTCTCGAAGCGGCTTTGCGGCCCCGGCTCTCCCGGTTCCTGCTGGCGGGCGCGGGGGTGGGCCTCGCCGTGTCGGCCAAGTACACGGGAGTTGCCGCGGCGTTGCCGGTCGCGGCGGCGGCGCTCGGGGAAGGGTGGCGCGACTTCCGGCGGTGGGGATGGCTCGTCCTCGCGGGGGTGGCGTCGGTCGCCACCTTCGTGGCGCTCAACCCGTACCTCGGAACGGTGCTCGCGTTCATCCCCCGAACCCTCCACGGCTATGCGGCCAAGGGGGCGCAGGAGGAAAGCGATCATCGGGTGGTGTTCCTGCGCCAGATGGAGTTCCTGGCCGAGCATCACGGGGGGATCGTGGCGGCGTTCGCGGCTCTCGGCACGGCGGGCCTTCTCTGGAGGATCGTCCGCCCCGCGCCGGAGGACTCGCGGGAGCGGCGGCTGGGATCGATCCTCGGGCTCTCGGTGCTCGTGGGCTACTCGGTGCTCCACGCGGCGGGGATGACGCTGTTCCGGTCCCAGAACTACCTGCCGGTCGTCCCCTTCTCGTCTCTCGCGGCAGCATGGGCGATGGTCGAGGTCTGGCGCCTCCTGACCCGGCGGCTCCCGAGGCTTCAACCCGCGGCCGTGGCGGTAGCGTCCCTGGTGGTGATCGCGCTCGTTTTCCGTCAAGGGGAGGTCGTCTATCCCCGCGCGGTGCCCACGAACCGGGAGGCCGCGGCGGAGCTCCTGGTGTCCCGCCTGGCGCCTCTCGATCTGCGCTCCGTCGCCTTCGAGGGCGAGCGCGGCAGTCTCCCCCTTTTCACCCCGGCGGGGAGGCCCCGGATGCTCGCGGTGGACCGGCTGGACCGCCTGGAGCCGGCCGTTCTCGACAGGACCGACGCCGAGGTCTTCCGCGCCAGCCGGCTCGGGGAAGACTTCTTCCGCCGTCGCGCCGGGGATCGGGCACGGATCCTCTCCTCCCGCCCGTTCGTCCGCCGGGGCGAGCCCGTGGCCGTCCTGCTCCATCCCTGGACGCTCGAGCGCGCCTTCCCTCCCGCGCCGGTCCGCCGCGCCGGAACGGAGCTCCCCCCGGAGCTGCGGCCGGGAGACGAGGTCTCGATCGCTCTCTGGCTCCCCCGCAAGGGGCCGAGCGTCGAGGCGTTGGGGATCGGGGACCTCCAAATCCCCCTGACCCGGACGGCCGAACGGGGGCAGATGGCGCGGCTGATCACCCCGCGCTTCCGTCTGCCGGAAGGATCGGACCGGGTCGAGGTGCCGGTGCCGGCG
>DATHUD010000696.1:0-16845 GCA_035462575.1 Thermoanaerobaculia bacterium
AGCGTAGATATTGACTACCCGGACGGGTAGTCAGGGAACACCCAGCGGAGTGGGTTCACCGAAAGATCTTCGGCCAGGCTGGAGCAGCGCAGGAGGTAGGTCAGAGGGTTCACGATCCCGACATCGAACGTGGGGGTATCGCCCCTTCGTCGGAAACCAGGACTGGGTGCCCTCGCCGCTCTGCTGACCGACCGGCCGGACTCCGTCGCGGAAAGTTTCCGGAGATAAGCCGACGAAGTGATCCCGTCGGCTTATCTGTGACTCCATCGCGGGAAGTTTCCGGATACAAGCGGACGGAGTGGTCCCGTCGGCTTATCTGTGGCTCCGTCGCTGTAAGTTTCCGGATATAAGTCGACGGAGTGATCCCGCCGGCTTATCTGTGACTCCGTCGCGGGAGGCCCTTGTTTTCGGGAGTGTTCTCTGGCTTTGCAGCTTGGAGGGAGAAAAGGGGGGGACGTGCGGAGCACGTCCCCGAAGAGAGGGGGGAGGGGGCCCGGCCTACGGGGTGCTGGTCGGGGAAGTGGCCGGCGGTTTGGTTTCCGGCGGCGGGGCGGTCGGCGGCTCCGTGGAAGCGGGCTTGCGCGGGCGGCCGCGGAACACCTTCAGTCCGAAGTCGACGAGCTTCTCTGACCGGATGCCGTAGTGGTGCTTGACCGCCAGTTGCAGGATAGTGGCCAGCCGCTCCGCTTCCGTGAGGTGGGCCAGGAGCTTCTGGGAGGCCTCCTGCTTGGCGGCCGTGTGGGAGGCCTGCAGGTCGGCGGCCTGGAGGAGCTGGTTGAAGACCTCCTCGAGGCGGGCGCGGCTCGGCTCCACGTGCTGGAGCTCCTCGCGGTTGCCGTTCAGCCGCGCGAGCAAACGCTGCAGTCTGCCGATTCTTCCTTTCGTCGTTGTTTCCGTTGCCATGGTGCTTCTCCTTTCCGGGCTCTGAGGCCCGTACGCTCCGGAGCCTGAATTGGCGCCGATGGATGTGAATACGAGTGAGGCTCAGGGAGCGTCTATGCGCAGGATTGACTTTGTGGTCGCATGTGAGATATCTTAGTTGCATGGAAACGAGGAGGTAGAGCATGGGATCCGACCGTGAGGCCCAGGCCCGGCGCCGGCAGGCCATCCTGGAGATCCTGCTGGGAGACCGGCGGATCACCGAGCAGCAAGAGCTGGTCGACCGCTTGCGCGCCCGGGGCATTGCGGCGACGCAGTCGAGCGTCAGCCGGGATCTCAAGGTGCTGGGGGCCGTGCGGACGCAGGGGTTTTACGAGATCCCTTCCTGGATCGAGGACGACGAGGAGGAGGGGGGCTCTCCCTTCCGCCGGGTGACCTCGTTCATCCGGAAGGTGAAGCCGGCCGGGCCGTATCAGACGCTCCTCGTCACGATTCCGGGCGCCGGGCGGGTAGTTGCCCAGGCCATCGACGAATCCGGGTGGGAGGACATCGTCGGCACGGTCGACGGCGACAGCAGCGTGCTGATCCTGACGGAGAATTTCATCTTTCAGCGACTCGTGTACGAGCGGCTGAAGCATTTCCTGGGTGAGGACAACAACATCATCGAGATCAACAAGGGCGAGAGCTGAGGCTGTTCACCCCCTCACCTCTGAGCCGAACCGGTGACCAGATGGTGCAGGCGGCGCGTAGCGGGGTGCAAAACATTGCCGAGGGGAGCCAGGCGTCGGGAACTTCGAAGAAAACCGAGCTCAAGCTGACCAATGTGGCGCGGGCCAGCCGGGAGGAGTTGCGGCTCGACTACGAAGACTTCCTGCGCCAGCGGGGGCTGCCCCTGTTGCCACCGAACCACCCGGCGCTGGTGCGCTTCAAGGCGAGGCGCTGTGCTTCCGTGGAGGACGTGCGTCTCTGGGTTGAGGACGAACACGGACGGACACGGTCGAGCAGGGACGAGGCCGCCAGGACTGCAACCTTGTCCGTGCCGGTCCGTGGAGGTCGTTGTCCGTCCGTGAGCTCTTCCGCCTTGGTGGCCCATGCGGCCCTCTCTTTACTGAACCTTTGCTGCCACCTGCTCGATCGCCAGTTGGCGGCCCAGGCCCAGGCTTTCGAGAACGAGGGCGGCTTTGCGGAGCGCCTGTACCGGATTCGGCGCCAGAGGAGATGAGGCTTCGCTCAGAGCCGCCCCGACCCTAATCCTGCAGGAATACCAACGTGTATCCGTTTAGATCCCGGATGCTGAACTGCCGCCCTCCGTAGAAGGGGTCATACAGATCCTCGACAAACTCGATCTCCGGAGGATCGTGCGGCTTCCCGGCAAGCGCGGCTTGCGCCGATTCGAGCTGTCGAGATTTGAGGAGCTGGTAGAGGTCGTCAATTTTGTCCGTATAGAACCATAAGCTCATGTCCCGCGGGCCCGGTTTTTCTTGCAGGCGCAGCATCAGCTCGGCTCTTCCGAATGACAGCATGCCGAAATTCACCAGGCCGTCGTCTTCATATCGTGAGAGCTCCGTAAACCCGATGGAGGCATACCAGGAGAGGGTCGCGGCGATGTCCGGGACACCGATCATCGGGACCCCTTTCCTGACGGAGCCGGCCAGCCTGGCCATGCTCGCCTTGAAGCTCCCGCGGGCGGTTGTGTCCGGCGGCTTCGCGCCGGCGGCATGCAGGCGGCTCATGGCCTCTCGATCTCCGCGCAGCATGGCGACCGCAAGCGGGGTCTTTCCACTCTTGTTTTCGGCTTCGAGGTCCGCACCGAGGTCGATCAGGAGATCCAGGATGTCGTAGCGTTTTCGGCTCAAGGCGAAATGCAGCGGCGACTGCTCTTGCTCGAAGCGCGACATCCGCCGATCGAGCGCTTCCGGATTCTCTTCCACCAGTTTTTGAATCAGATCCAGGTCTCCGACGGCGATCGCCGAGAAGATGTGGTGGCGAGCGCCGCGCTCGAGCAGGAGCGAAACGACCTCCCCGGCGATCTCGCCTGGAGGACGGAGCGCCGTGGCCCAGCCGATCACGTCGGCTTCGTGGACGTCGCCGAAACCGTGCACGTCGCCGCCTGCATCGAGCAGGGCGCGCACGGTCTCGAGGCGCCCGGAACCGGCGGCGAAGTGCAGAGCGTAAGCGTTGTCTCCGGTGTCGCGGGCGTTCGGATCCGCGCCGTGCGCGAGGAGCAGCCGTACGGCGTCCACCTGCCCGCGCGCCGCTGCGGCGTGCAATCCCGTCCAGCCGTGGAGGGACCGGTCCGCGTTGCCGGCGCGAACCAGGCTCGGGTCGTTTCCGAGAAGACCGCGCAACGTCTCGACATCGCCTTGGACGCAGGCCTCGAAGAAGAGGGCGACCTCTCGGGTTTGCCGCTGCTCGACCTCGGCCTTCAGGGCACGCCAACTGGGGAAGCCGTGGTCGCGCGCAACGGCCAGCAGGGCCGTTGCAAGCTTGGCCCGAGGATGGGCCCGCCGCAGCTCCTGCAAGCGATCCTTGGCCAGCTTCTTGAGGTATTCGAGGGAAGCGCGTTCGGGGAGCTTCGAGCTCGACATAGACACCTTCCTTCCATGTTTGCCCGGCGTCCGCGTCTCTCGGGCTGGAAGTCAGGGTCTCTGGCGGTGTTGCGGCTTCTAGGGGTGGGTTCGACCCTTTACGCGGACCGTAGGCCGCCCTTTCGGCCTCGCCGGAAGTCTACCGCAAAGCGCGGTAGGATCATCGCGCTATGAGCGAGGCGCGGCGCGTGCTTCACATCGACGGGTCCCAGGGCGAGGGCGGGGGGCAGATCCTCCGCACGTCTCTCGCTCTTTCCATGATCACCGGCACGCCGATCCGGATCGACAAGATCCGCGCCCGGCGGTCCAAGCCCGGGCTCATGCGCCAGCACCTGACGTCCGTGCTGGCCGCGGCCCGGGTGGGCGGCGCGCATGTCCAGGGGGCGGAGGTCGGCTCGCGGGAGATCACGTTCACCCCCTCGGGCGTTCAGCCGGGGGAGTACCACTTCGCGGTCGGCACGGCCGGCAGCACCACGCTGATCCTCCAGACCGTGCTGCCCGCGCTGCTCTCCGCCTCGGGCCCTTCGCGCGTCACCCTCGAAGGCGGCACCCACAATCCCAAGGCGCCCCCCTTCGAGTTCCTGAAGCGTGCCTTCCTCCCCCTCATCGAACGGATGGGGGCGCGGGTCGAGGTCACCCTGGAGCGGGCGGGCTTCTATCCGGCCGGGGGAGGGCGCCTCGAAGCCGTGATCCATCCCACCGGCGGCCTCTCCCCTCTGGACCTCCTCGAACGGGGGGAGGTCCGGAGCCGGCGGGGGACGGTGCTCCTCGCGAACCTCCCCGGCCACATCGCCGAGCGCGAGCTCCGCCACCTCGCCCAGCACACGAGCTGGCCCGAAGGCGCGCTGGAGATCCGCCGCCTCGACTCCGACGGGCCGGGCAACGCCGTCCTCCTGGAGCTCGAAAGCGACGCCGTGACCGAGGTCTTCACCAGCGTCGGAGAGGTCGACCTCGCGGCCGAGAAGGTCGCCGACCTCGCCATCCAGGAGATGCGGACCTACCTGACCGCCGCCGTGCCCGTGGGGGAGCACCTGGCCGACCAGCTCCTCCTCCCCCTGGCGCTCGCCGGAGGCGGGTCCTTCCGCACCCTCCCCTTGAGTCTCCACGCGAGGACCCAGATCGACCTGATCCCGCGGTTCCTGGATGTGCGTTTCGAGGTCGAGGAACAGGATACGAACCGCCTGGTCCGGATCCACAAATCCTGACACCCCGATCTCCGGCAACCTCCACCGTCCCGGAACGGCCATCCCGGTCCGTAGAGACGTTCCAGTCGATGTGCACTGACGCTGCGGCGTCCACAAACGGCGGAACGTCTCCTGCTCGCAGGCCGCGAACACCCTGATCGCCGGGTTGGCGGGACGTTCCGCCGGTCTGTCGTCGCAAAACGCCCAGGCGCGCGGTGGCCCAGACCGGGAGCCGTTTCCGCCGGTCGCAGGGCTGGGGCGTTGGCGATCACCGGCCGGGAGACGTTTCCGCCGGTCGCAGAGCTGGGACGTTGGCGATCACCGGGCGGGAGACGTTCCGCCGGTCGCAGAGCTGGGGCGTTGGCGATCACCGGCCGGGAGACGTTCCGCCGTTTGTGGACGGCGAAGCGTTGGTGATGACCGACTGGAACGTCTCTACGGACCGGGATTGCCGTTCCGGGACGGGGAACCCTGCCGTCTGTGGGGAACCCTGCCGTTTTGTGGTGCACCCCTGACGTCTGTGGGGAACCCTGCCGTCCCGCAAGGAACCGGTGTTGCGGGCCGATCCGCCGGCCCCCGATCAACCCCTTCCTCGGGCTGGAGATTCGCCGGGGAGGGTAGGCCCTCTCTCTTTCCTTTTCTCGTCGACCTGCGCGAGCCCTTTCCTCGCGTGCTCCTCGTAGAGGCCGTTGCCGAGCTTCAGAGCTGCGGCCAGCGCCTCCTCGTAGCCGGCGCGGGCCGCCTCCAGCCGGCCCTGCTCGAAGTCCTGCTCGGCGAGGGTGATCCGGGTGTGGATCACGTCGGCCGTGGATCCCAGGCGCTCGAATTCCGCCAGGGCGCGGAGGTAGTGCTCCCGTGCCCGGCCGGGTTGGCCCGCCTCGCCCGCGAGGCCTCCGAGTGCCAGGAGCGCCTGGGCCACTCCTTCGGCGTCGCCGGTCTTCTGCGAGAGGGCGAGCGCCTCTTCGAGGGCCGCCCTGGCCTCGGCCGGCTTGCCTTCTTTGGCGAGGATCCGGGAGAGCCCGCGCAGGCAGAAGGCGATCCCGTAGGAGTCGCCCAGCTTGCGTTGAATCGAGAGCGCCTCCTCGATCCTCCGGTGCGCTCCCCGGACATCGCCGCGGACGCGCAGGAGGTTGCCGAGGTTCGCGAGCGCCAGGGCGGTGCCCGGGAGGTCGCCGGTCTCCCGTTTGATCGCGAGCGAGCGTTCGAGGAGCGTGATCACTCCGGCGTAATCCCCCTGCTCGCTGAGGAGGGCGGCGAGGTTGTTGAGCGCCTTGGCCTCGCGGCTGCGGTCGCCGATCTCCTGGAGCACGGGGAGGGCCTCCTCGTAGGCCTTTCGCGCCTCCGCCGGCCTGCCGGTCTCCTGGAGCACGGTGGCCGCGCCCACGAGGGCCCCGGCCGCGGCCCCCCGGTCCCCCGCCTTCCGGTAGGTGTCGCGGGCGGTGTGGAAGTCGGCGAGGGCGAGCTCGGCCTTGCCCAGCCGGAAGAGGGCCCAGGCGCGGTTGAAGTGCCCCGCGGCCGCGAGGAGCGTGGCCCCGCGGCCCGCGGCCTTGTCGATGGCGCGGGTGGTGACCTCCCGGCAGCGGGCGAAGTCGCCGAGCTGCCAGGCCACGTCCATTTCGGCGAGGTCGATCCGGGGATCGTCTCCCGAGGGCGGGGGGAGCCGGCGCAGGGCGGCCACGGTGGCCTCGGCGAGGGCCGTCTGCCCCGCCCTCCTCTGGGCGGCGGCGAGGCGCAGGCCGGTCTCCACGTCGTCCGGGTGGAGGTGCCAGAGCGCGGCGTAGGCCTTCGCCGCCTCCTCCCATTCGCCGCGGATCTCCCGGGAGCGGCCCTCCATGCCGAGCCGGATGGGCCGCGGGAGGGCGTCTGAAAGCGTGAGGGCCTGCTGCGCCGCCTCCTTGGCCCGGGCGTCGAACCCGAGGCGGGCGGCGGCGGCGGCCAGGGCGTCGTACACGAAGGGGTTTTCCGGGTCCACCTCCGCCGCCTGTTCGAGAAGGGGGAGGGCGGCGGACGCGTCCCAGACCCGGAGGCGGTCGAGCGCCTGGGCGTAGAGGCGGAGCGAGCCGGCGCTCCCGGCCACGGCTACGGCCTCGGGCGAGGGGCTTCCGGAGGAGGAGCCGGCGAGCGTGGTGCGGAGCCCCCGGGCGGCGACGGTCGCGAGCTCGATCACCGCGCCGGCCCGGCCGGTCTGCCGGGCCCAGGCGACCGTCTCGCCGGTGCGGGCGTCCTGCGTGAGGACCTGCACACGGAGCGTCTCCTCCCCTCCGGCCCCGGTGAGCAGGTACGACCCGGTCACCACGAGGTCCGTGCCGAGGTTTCTGGCGATCCCGGAGAGGCTCGCGAGAGCCGGCCTCTCGGCCCCGGCCAGCGGGAGCTCCCGGCGCATGCGCGCCACGCTGTCCGCCGGGATCACCCGCAGGTCGCCCGGGACCGCGAGCTCGAACCCGACGATCTCCGCGAGCGCGGCCGAGATCCAGTCGTCCTCCGGATTTCCCGAGAGGTTCTGAAAGCCCAGCACGGCGACCGACGGCCGGGCGGAGGCCGCCTCGGGCGCGAGGGACGTCCGGAGCAAGGCCGGTGCGGGCTCCGGCCGGTCGATGAGGCCGTACAGGGAGAGACCGGCGAGGAGCGGCGCCGCGACCGCCGCCGCGAGCCGCCAGGGCCGCCTCCTCCTGGGCGGGGGAGGGGCGGGCGGCGGCGGAGCCGGCAGGAGCTCGGCGACGATGACCGGGGCGACCGGGGCCGGGGGCGCCTCTTCGGCGAGCGGCGCGATGAAGCGGTACCCCCGGCGGGGGACCGTCTCGATGACGGCGGGGCGGGCCGGGTCGTCCCCCAGCGCCTGGCGCACCTCGCTCACCGCCTGCTTGACCGAGGCGGGGGAGAGGTGCTCGACGCCCCAGACCCGGTCCAGAAGCTCTTCCTGGGACAGGATGCGCGGCGCGGCCTCCGCGAGCACCTCGAGCATCCGGAACGCCTGCGGCCGCAGGCGGACCTCCCCGTCCGGCCCGTTGAGCCGGCCGGCCTCGCGATCGAGGACGAACTCTAGAAATCGGTACTTCATGCTTCGAAATCTCCTCTGCCAAACAAGGTGCCGGTCACCCCCCTTGACCGGACTTTGACCGTTCCTTGACCTTGCGCGGACCTCTTTGACCTCCCCGGTGGCCCATTCTCCGGGTCGAACCGGGGAGGACCCGGCGGATGTCCCGGCCGGTCCTCCTCCCCGCCCTGACGGAAAAGGAGAATCCATGTTGAAGCGCCTCGCCCTGGCCCTGACCCTCTTCGCCCTCGCCTCCGGCGCCTCCGCGCAGGAGCCCGGCGACCTCTCGTTCCACAAGTCCGTGGCCGGCCCCACGGAGTACATCCAGAGGACCGTCGTCCTCCCCGTGCCCGCCCCGCCGCCGCCGGGCTCTTCCCTGTCCGGGCCGTCGCTGGTGACGGCGCCCGCGGCCGTCCAGCTCTCCCTGGCCGACCAGCTCGCGGTCGAGGCCTCCCTCCAGTGGATGGCCCAGCACGGCTACCTGTTCGACGTCAACGTCCCGATCTACGACGTCAGCATCTCGGGCAACGGCATCACGATCACCATCCACGTGGCCGGCGGGGGAGACATCGTGATCATCCTGAGCAACGGCCCGTTCCTGCCCGTGGACATCCCGCACCGGCTGATGACGGTGATCGTGGCCCGTCCGATCCAGATCTACAACGGCTTCTGATCGCACGCACCCAGCCCTTGAAACCGACGGTCCGCAGGGAACCTGCGGACGAAAGGAGAACGTCCATGCTTCAGCTCCGCCGCTCCATCCTGTTCCTGGTCCTCGCCGCCCTCGTCCTCGCCCTCGTTCCGGCCGCGCCGGCCGAGGCCCAGCTCACTCCCGTCCCGCTGAATCTGACGGTCACGGCCGTTGGAGCCGGCCCGACCCTGGCGGACGCCACGGACTCGGCCCTGTACCAGATCCGTCTGAACTACTTCATCCTGAGCTACACCACGAGCAACCCTCTCTGCCACTACGACGAGATCCTGCAGAGCCAGTTCTGCTCGATCAAGGTGACGGCGCGGGTGATCCGCAAACCCCTGGGCAGCTTCCCGTAAGCGGCCCATCCCTGGACGATCACGGACTTTCACGGACCCTCACGGACCCACAGGATCATCCCGCAGCGTTCGTGGGGGTCCTTGTGGGTCTGTGTTCGTCCGTGTGTCCGTGTCGTCCTTTTCTACCCCTGCGGCCTGTACACCGACCCTTCCAGCGGCCGGGCGGGCTCGGGCCTGGCGGTCGGGTGGGGGAGGATCTGCCGGAGGTAGGGCTCGATGCCGCGGTCCGGGGACCAGTTCTGGGGGTAGCCCAGGGAGACTTCCTCGAAGCGGACGCCGTCCCGGTAGTGGGTGGCGCGGATGTGGAGGTGGCCGTAGACGACGGCCTCGGCGCGGTAGCGCAGGTGCCAGTCTTCGGTGAGCCGCGTGCCGCACCAGATGGAGAAGCGGGGGATGCGCGGCAGGATGGCCAGGTCCTGGCGGAGGGGGAAGTGGTTGATGAGGACGAGCGGCGCCCGGGCGGCAGCCTCGGCCAGGCGCGGCTCGGTCAGCCGCACCCGCTCATGGCACCAGTCGGACTTCGTGGGATAGGGATCGGAGTGGAGGAGCACCTCGTCGGAGCAGAGGAGGTTCTCCTCGGCCGCCCACTGGACCGCCTGATCGACCGGGATCTCGTCGGGCCGGAAGGTGTAGTCGTAGAGGACGAAGGTGGGCGCCAGGATGCAGCGCGTCCCCTCGCCCGTCCAGGTCGCGTAGGGGTCTTCGGGGGTGAGGACGCCGTACTCCCGGCAGATCCGGACCAGTTGATCGTACTTGGCCTGCCCCCGCGGATCCGTGGGAAGGGACGGGATGGTCCACAGGTCGTGGTTGCCCGGCACCCAGAGGAGGCGGCCGAAGCGGCGGGTGAGGATGCCCAGGGCGAAACGGAGGTGCTCCTCGGTCTCGCCCACGTCGCCCGCGAGGATCAGCCAGTCATACGGATGCGGCGGCAGGGCCTGCAAGGCCCGGCGGGTCACCTCGTAACGGAGGTGCAGGTCTCCCAGCGCATAGAGCTTCATGGGGAGATCAGTTGACCTGCTCGTCGTCCGGCTTGCCCGCCGTGGTGGGGACCTCCGGCTCGGGGTCCACCGTGTAGCTCTCGGAGTGCAGATTCAGGGTGCCGTCCCGCAGGATCTCCTGGACGATGGGGCTCGGGGCCGGCTTTTCGGGCTCCGCCTCGCTCCCGCCCTCGCCGGGGAAGAGCAGCGCCTGGCGCACCCCCTCCTCGGTCAGGTCCACCTCGACCACCGGATGCCGCACGGGCTCGACGGAGTAGTCGGGGTGGTAGATCGCGCCGCCGCCCGAGGGGATGCCGAAGCCCCGGGCATGCTCTCCCGCCCGGGGCACCATGCGGTTCAGGCGGGCCCAGGAGGGCTCGTCGTGCACGTCCACCACGAAGGGGACGATGCGGAAGGTGTCGAAGAGCCGGGTGTCCTCGTCTTCGTCCCAGCCTTTCAGTCCCAGTTGCACGGCGCCGGCGGAGACGCCCAGGAGGACGGCCCCTCCATAGTAGCGCTCCACGATCTTGTCCTTGAGCCCGGTCTCCTGGAACACGGTCCAGCCTTTGCGCACGTCGCCGCCGGCCAGGAGGATCAGGTCGGCCTCGCCGAGAAAGGCCAGATCCTCGGGCGACGGATTCGAGGGGATCTGCCGGCAGGATTGCACCCGGACCTCCCCCATGGCGGCGACGAAGAGATCGTAGAACTCCTGGAGATCGCCGTTCGAGGCGCCCAGGTAGGCGGCCTTCAAGTCCCGGCCCGGTGCCTCCTCCTCGAACAGCGCCAGCGCCCGCTCGAGAAAGAGCTTGCCCTCTTCATCGCGCCAGAACAGGAGCTGGCTGTCGGCTAGCAGGATGACAGGCTTGATGGTGCTCGACAAATCGGTGACCTCCCTGAAAGAAGATGACAACGATAACGAATTTGTTTCGAAACCTCACCCCCCCGAGGAGGTCAGTTCGCGTACCCCAGGGCCCGGAGCTGCCGGACGTTTTCGGGATCGAGCTCCTCCTTCGGGGCGAGCCGGTCGGAGGCGGCGAGCCCCTTCTGGGCTTCGGCGAGCCATTCCCGGAGGCGGGGCGAGGGCGTTCGGCCCGGGCCCGCGAGGCTCCGGGCCTCGCGGGGATCGGCCCCGAGGTCGAAGAGCCAGAGCTTCCCTTCCGGGATCCGGAAGATCTCCTTTCTCCCGTCCAGGAGCGAGGCGATCTCCAGGAGCCCCTTGCGCCGGGCGTTGGCCGACTCCTGCTTCGAGAGCACCGCGCCCTTGTGGGCCTCGAACCAGGTCGTCCGGCCTCGCGGCGGCTCGGCGCCCCGGAGCACCGGGGTCCAGTCATAGCCGCGGAAGGTCTCGGGCACGGGAAGCCCGGCGAGCCCGAGGAGGGTCGGCGCCACGTCGAGGTTCTGCGCCGGAGCGGTGACGACCCCGCCGGGCGGGATCTTGCCGGCCCAGGCGATCCCCAGGGGGATGCGCAGGCTCGGCTCGAACAGGTGCCGGCCGTGGCCCCAGTAGGAGTGCTCGCCCAGGCTCTCGCCGTGGTCCGCAGTGAAGACGATCAGGGTGTTGGCCCGGAGGCGCGGATCGCGCTCGAAGGCCGCGAGGAGCCGGCCGATGTGGTGGTCGGCGAAGGCGATCTCGGTGTCGTAGCGGTCCTGCCGCGGCGTCTCGCCGGAGACGGCGATCCCCAGCCGGGGAGCGAACTCCTCCTGGAGCCGGTAGGGGGCGTGGGGCTCCACGTAGTGGACCCAGAGGACGAACGGGCGGGTGGAGCCGCTCTGGTGCTCCGCGAGCCAGCCGAGGGCCGAGTCGGTCAGGTCCGCGGCCGTGGCCTCCCCCTTGAAGAGGCCGAGCCAGCGCTTGCGGGTGAACACCTCGTCGTAGCGCTGGAAGTGGTCGCCCAGCCCCGAGATCCGGTTCTTGAGCGTCCAGTTCCCCACGAACGCCGCGGTCCGGAAGCCGCGCCGGGCGAAGGAGCGGACCGCCGAAGGGACGTCGGGCCGCACGCGCAGGCCGTTTCTCGTGGCGCCGTGCTCGTGGGGGTAGAGGGACGTGAACATGGAGCAGAGCGCCGGGTTGGTCAGGGGCTCGACCGTCCGCGCCTCGGTGAAGCGGACCCCGCTCGCGAGCAGCCGGTCGATGTTGGGCGTCGTGCGCCGCTTGTAGCCGTAGGCGGAGACGTGGTCCGCGCGCAGGGTGTCGACCGAGAGGACGAGGATGTTCGGAAAGCGTTGCAGCGGAGGCTCCTCCGCGGCCTGGCGCGAGGCCGGGACCGTGGCCGGGCCGGCCAGGAGGAGGGCGGTGACGCCCAGGCCGCCCAGCAGAAGGCGGCTTCTACGGCTTGGAGTTTGCTTCCTCTCACTCATCTCACGCATGGCAAGCTCCCTTTGATACTCTGAAAATCATGGACGAGATTCGACCCGAAGAGAACCCCGGCCCCGCGCCCGCCGTCGAAAAGGAGGCCGCGGCCCGCAGCGGCGAGCCGCCGCGCTGGGGCAAGGGGACGGAGCGGGCCGACGACGGGGAGTTCCTTCAAGGACCGCAATCCCGCGCCGCGGAGCTCGCCCGGATCTTCCGCGTCGGCAGGGACTTCGTGCGCGGCTTGCGGGGGCTCCACTTCGTGGGCCCCTGCGTGACCGTGTTCGGCTCCGCCCGCTTCCCCGAGAGCCACCGCTACTACGAGCTCGCCCGCGAGATGGGCCGGCGCCTCGGCCGGGCGGGATTCTCGGTGATGACCGGCGGTGGCCCCGGCATCATGGAGGCTGCCAACCGCGGCGCGCGCGACGTGGGGGCGCGCTCGATCGGCTGCAACATCGTGCTCCCCAAGGAGCAGAAGCCGAATCCCTACGTCGACCGCTGGATCGAGTTCCGCTACTTCTTTGTCCGCAAGGTGATGCTGGTCAAGTACTCCTACGCCTTCGTGGTGCTGCCCGGAGGCTTCGGCACCATGGACGAGATCTTCGAGTGCGCGACGCTCATCCAGACCGGCAAGATCCGGAACTTCCCCCTGATTCTCATGGGGACGGAGTACTGGCGGCCGCTTCAGGAGTTCATCTGTCATGGAATGGTGTCCGAAAAGACCATCCTTCCCGCCGATTGCGAGCGCCTTCTGTTCACCGATTCGGTGGACGAAGCCATGACCCGCATCATGAGCGCCGCCACCCAGGAGTTCGGGCTGGTGTGGAAGCCCGCCCCGCGCTGGTACTTCGGGGAGGCGGGGATGCAAAAGACGGACCGGGTCGCTCCGTCTGAGTGAGCGGCCCTACAGCAGCATGCTCGCCAGATTCGCGAGCTCCGACCGCTCCCCCTTCTCCAGATTGACGTGCGCGTAGAGCGGGTTGCCGCGGATGCGGTCGATCAGGTAGGAGAGGCCGTTGCTCTGGGCGTCGAGGTAGGGGGTGTCGATCTGGAAGATGTCGCCGGTCAGGATGATCTTGGTGCGCTCGCCCGCACGGGTGATGATCGTCTTGACCTCGTGGGGCGTCAGGTTCTGCGCCTCGTCCACGATGAAGATCACGTTCGACAGGCTCCGGCCCCGGATGTAGGCCAAGGGCACGATGTGGAGCTTCTCGGTCTCCACGAGCTCGTCGACCTTCTTGTACTCCCGCTCTTTCTCGTCGAACTGGTTCTTGATGATCCCCAGGTTGTCCCAGAGCGGCTGCATGAAGGGGTTGATCTTGGAGTTGATGTCCCCCGGCAGGAAGCCGATGTCGCGGTTCGAGAGCGGCACGATGGGCCGGGCGAGGTAGATCTGGCGGAAGAGGCGCCGCTGCTCGAGCGCTCCGGCGAGCGCGAGCAGGGTCTTTCCCGTGCCGGCCGCGCCCGAAAGGGAGACGAGCGGCACGTCCGCATTGAGCACCGCGTGGAGGGCGAAGGTCTGCTCGGCGTTTCTGGGCGAGATGCCGTAGGCGAGCGACTTGGCCACCCGCTCGACCCGGTCGGCGCGGGGGTTGTAGTAGGCGAGGGCCGACTTGGTGCCGCTCCGCAGGATGAAGTAGTGGTTCGAGGCCGGCCGCTCGGCAAGGATCTCCTCCGCGGGCAGGTGCTCTTCCTGGTAGAGCCGGTCGATCAGCGACGGCTCGTCGAGCTCCAGCTCGCTCTTTCCCTTATAGAGGTGGTCGACGTCCTTGATCTTGACCGTCTCGTAGTCCTCGGCCGGGAGGTTCAGCGCCCGCGCCTTCAAACGCAGGTTGATGTCCTTGCTGACCAGGATCACGCGCCGGTTGGGCTCGGAGCGGGTGAGGCTGATGACCGTGTTCAGGATGCGGTGATCGGCCTTTCTGGCGCCGAAGACCTCGCTCGCGTCGACGTGGCCGTTCTCCTCGGTCACCACGCGGAGCTTGCCCTTGGCCGGCCCGTTGAGAGGAATCCACTCGTGGAGCATGTTGCGCGACGAGAGGCGGTCGAGCTGGCGGATGAACTCGCGGGCCTGGAGGTTCAGGACCGAGTTGCCCTTCTTGAACTGGTCGAGCTCCTCCAGCACCGTGATCGGAATCGCGACGTCATGCTCCTTGAAGTTCTGGAGGGCGTTGAAGTCGTAGAGGATGACCGAGGTGTCGAGGACGAAGATTTTGTGCTGGGAGTCGGGTCTCAAAGGATCGGTCATGGGCTCTCGATTCCTGAAGATCTCAATGGACGGTGCCAGGGTGAGGCTAGCTCAGGAGCCCCGCCCTGGCAAGCTTGGAATCCATGGCCTGTCGCTTGCATTGGACCGCCGGGGTCATGACGGAGAAGATCCTCATCGTCGACGACGATCCGGTTCTTCTCGACGCCTATGCCCGGATCCTGGAGGCCGCGGGCTTCGCGGTCCTCCGGGCCGGCACGGGCGAGGAGGGCCTCCGTTTGTGCCGGGGAGAGTCTCCGGACCTCGTCCTGCTCGGCGCGGTGCTGCCGGACGGCGACGGCGTCGAGATCTGCCGCCGGATCAAGTCCGATCCCGCCCTCGCGGGGACCTTCGTGATCATGCTCTCCGGCCCGAGAGCCTCGCCCGAAGACCAGGTCGAGGGGCTGGAGGCCGGGGCGGACGGCTATCTCGCCAAGCCGATCGAGCAACGGGCCCTCCTCGCCCACGTGCGCGCCCTCCTGCGGACCAAGAGGACCGAGCGCGAGCTGCGGCAGAGCGAAGAGCGCCAGCGCGCGCTCGTCGAGGACCTCCGGGAGGCGAACCGGCGCCTCGAGGAGTACGGCCGGCTGAAAGCCGAGTTCGTCGCCAACATGTCCCACGAGCTGCGGACCCCGCTCACGGCGATCATCGGCTTTGCGCAGCTCGCGTCCCTCGCGAACGACGGCCCGCCGGTCCCGCCGGTCTACCAGCGGTCCTTCGAGCGCATCCTGAGGAACGGCAGGCACCTCCTGGCGCTCATCGACGACGTCCTGGACATCGCCAAGATCGAGGCCGGCCGCCTGAAGGTCCACCGCGAGCACTTCGATCTCGCGGAGCTCGTCCAGAGCACCTTCAACGAGATGCAGTCGCTCGCGCTCCAGAAGAAGCTCGGCTACCGGCTGCGCATCCCGGAAGACCTCCCCCTCGCCTTCACCGACCCCCTGCGCGTGCGCCAGGTGGTGATCAACCTGCTGTCGAACGCCATCAAGTTCACGCACGAGGGATCGATCGAAGCGGAGCTCGTGCCCTGGGACGGCGGCTTCTGCCGGTTCATCGTGCGCGACACGGGCGTGGGGATCGACGAGAAATCGGTCAAGCTCATCTTCGAGCGTTTCCGCCAGGTGGACGGCTCGATGTCCCGCGTGGCCGGCGGCGCCGGGCTGGGACTCTCGATCGTGCAGCAGATCGTCCAGCTCCTGGGCGGGCGAATCGACGTCGAGTCGGCCCTGGGCCAAGGCTCCACGTTCGTCGTCACCCTCCCCCTGGTCGCGCCGGACGCCGAGCTCGCGTTCCTCGACCGGCTGTCCATGGCGCCGGCCGGCGAGGAGGCCTCGTCCCAGGAGCTCCGGCCGACCTTCCCCGCGCCGGGAGAGCGGGAGGCGCGGCCGCTCGTGCTGGTGATCGAGGATGACCCGGACACCGCGGCCGTCCTTTCCGAGGCGATCTCGCGGGCCGACTACCGCGTCTGCGTGGCCCCCGCGGGGAGCGTGGGTCTGAAGCTCGCGCAGGAGCTCGAGCCGGCCGCCATCACCCTGGACGTGATGATGCCCGGCATGGACGGCTGGCGCGTGCTCCAGGCCTTGAAATCCGAGCGCCGCACCGCCGAGATCCCGGTCGTCGTCTGCTCGATCGTGGACAACCGGCCCTTGGCCTACCGCCTGGGCGCCTCCGATTACCTGATCAAGCCGATCGATCCCGAGCGGCTGATGTCCTCCCTGCACGCCATCAGCACGGGGAGCCCCGAGAGGGACGGCTACGTGCTCGTGCTGGACGACGAGCACGGCATCCGCGAGCTGCTGATTGCGGCGCTCCACAAGGCGGGCTACGATGCGTGCGCCGCCGCCTCCGGGGAGACGGCGCTGCGGATGATCCTCGAAAAGAAACCCCGGATCGTCCTCTGCGACCTGACGCTGCCCGGCGGCATGAGCGGCTATGAGCTGATCGCCCGCCTCCGCTCCGACCCGCGGACGGAGGACGTCCCGATCCTCGTGATCACCGGCAAGGACATGACGCCGGAAGACCGGAAATTCATCCTGGGGCAGATCACCGACGTCATCCGCAAGGGTGATCTGCTGATGTCCGACCTGGAGTCACGCCTGCGCGAAACCTTGGAACAGCTTGGAGTCAGACCCTCGTATGGCCAGGATCCTGTTGATTGAAGACGAACCCGACACCCGAGAGCTCGTGCGCCTGACTCTGGAGCTGGACGGTCATGAAGTCCTGGAAGCCGGAACCGCCGAGGACGGCATCGCCCGCGCCCGCGTCACCCCGCCCAACCTGATCCTGATGGATCTCTCGCTGGGCGGCCAGTTCGACGGCCTCGAAGCCACCAAGCGCCTGCGGGCCGACCCGGCCTTCAACACCGTCCCCATCGTGGCGCTCACCGCCCACGCCCTGCAGGGAGACCGCGAGCGCTCCTTGGCCGCCGGCTGCGACCAGCACTGGACCAAGCCCATCCTCGACCTCGCCACCTTCCGCGCCGAAGTCGCCCGCGCCGCGGAGGAAGGGCGGCGGAGGGAGACGGTGCCGGGGGAGTAG
>DATHUD010000697.1:0-8752 GCA_035462575.1 Thermoanaerobaculia bacterium
GGGTTGACGTTGCCCCAGTAGGTCTCCTTCTGCGGGTGCTCCTTGGGGTCGCCGTAGACCTCGGAGGTGGAGGCCAGCAGGTAGCGGGCCTCCTTGGCCTTGGCGAGCCCCAGGGTGTTGTGGGTGCCGAGGGAGCCCACCTTCAGGGTCTGGATGGGCAGCTCCAGGTAGTCGATGGGCGAGGCCGGCGAGGCGAAGTGGAGCACGTAGTCGACCGGGCCCTCCACGGTGAACGGCTTCGAGACGTCGTGCTCCAGGTACTCGAAGTCGTCCCGTTCCAGGAGGTGCGAGAGGTTCTCCAGGCGGCCGGTCACGAGGTTGTCCACGCAGACGACCTCGTGGCCTTCCGCGAGCGCCCGCTCGCACAGGTGCGACCCCAGGAAGCCGGCCCCTCCCGTGATGACGGCTCGGCTCACGAAAGGCCTCCCGCGGAGCGCGCCGGCACGGCCTGGGGCCGGGTCTCGGGGATGCCCTCCGGGCGCCCGATCGAGACGTAGCGGAAGCCCGCGGCCGCCATGGTCTCGGGCTCGTAGAGGTTCCGGAGGTCGATCACCAGCGGCTGGCGCAGGAGCCGGCAGAGGCGGGAGAGGTCGAGCTTCCGGAACTGGTTCCACTCGGTGACGATGATCACGGCGTCCGCGTCCTCCGCGGCCTCGTAGGCGTTTTCACAGAAGTTGACGGCGGGGAAGAGCGGCCGGCAGCCGTCCATGGCCTCGGGATCGAAGGCGCGCACGACGGCGCCGCCGTCCAGAAGCCCCTGGACGATCGGCAGGGCCGGCGAATCGCGGATGTCGTCCGTGTTGGGTTTGAAGGAGAGCCCGAGGACGCCGACGGTCTTGCCGGAGATGCCCCCGAGGGCGTCCTCGATCTTGTCGATCATCCGCTTCTGGGTGAAGTCGTTGACGTCGAGCACGGCCTCGATGATGCGGAACTGGAGCCCGGCCTCGCGGGCGATCTGCGCCACGGCCCGGGTGTCCTTGGGGAAGCAGGAGCCGCCGAAGCCGGGGCCCGCCGAGAGGAACTTGGGGCCGATGCGGCTGTCCATCCCCATGCCCTTGGCCACCACCTCGACATTCGCGCCCCAGGCCTCGCAGATCTGCGCCACCTCGTTGATGAAGGAGATCTTGGTGGCGAGGAAGCCGTTCGAGGCGTACTTGATGAGCTCGGCCGTCTCGACGTCGGTGATGATGAAGGGGACGTCGGCCGCGGCGAGCGGCGAGTAGACGTCCTTCATCAGCTTCGCGGCCTGCGGATCCCGGGTGCCGACGACCACGCGGTCGGGGTGCATGAAGTCTTCGATGGCCGAGCCCTCGCGGAGGAACTCGGGGTTCGACACCACCGCGAAGCGGTGCTTGGGGCCCGCTCCGTCGCGCACGATCTGCTCGATCATCTTGCCCGTGCCGATCGGCACCGTGCTCTTGGTGACGATGATCTTGTAGCCGTTCAAGTGCTGGGCGATCGAGGCGGCGACCTCGCGGATGAAGGTCAGGTCCGCCGAGCCGTCGGACTTGGGCGGCGTGCCCACGGCGATGAAGATCGCCTGGGCCTCCTCGATGGCCGGCCCGAGCTCCGTCTGGAACCGCAGCCGGCCTTCTTCCATGTTCTTCTGGACCAGGGTCTCGAGCCCCGGCTCATAGATGGGCACCTTGCCCCGGCGGAGCATGTCGACCTTGGACTCGTCCTTGTCGACCCCCACCACGCTCATGCCGAAGTCCGCCAGGCAGGCGCCTGTCACCAGACCGACGTAACCGCTACCGACAACGCAGATGTTCATCGTTCAGGTGCTCTTTCTGGAAGTTAGAGGTTCGGACGAAGCGCTCGAAGCCTGCCCGCCGTTTTGACGCTCCAGATACCACGCAACGAAGCGGCGCAGACCCTCCCGGATCGGGACCTTGGGGGAGTAGCCCAGAAGCCGCGACGCCTTGCCGACGTCGGCGTAGGTGATCGGGACGTCCCCGGGTTGCGCCGGAAGATAGTCGATCCTCGGCTCGACAGCAAGCTCTTCAGCAATCCAGTGGATGAGATCCTTGAGCGACGTGGTGTCCGCGCCGCCGAGGTTCAGGATCTCGAAACCGGGCGCCAGGTCGAGCGTCGCGACCAGGCCGTCCACGATGTCGTCCACGTAGGTATAGTCCCGGCGGCTCTCCCCGTCGCCGTACATGGGGATGGCCTTTCCCCGGTAGAGGAGATCGGTGAACTTGTGGATCGCCATCTCCGGGCGCTGCGCCGGGCCGTAGACGGTGAAGAAGCGCAGGCAGGCGGTCCGGAAGCCGTAGAGGTGATGGTAGTTGTAGCAGAGGAGCTCCCCGGCCCGCTTGGTCGTGGCATAGGGGCTGATCGGCTGGTTGACAGGATCGTCCTCCGCGAAGGGGACCTTCTCGTTGATCCCGTAGACCGACGAGGAGGAGCCGAAGAGGAAGAGGTCGGGCCCGTGCCGGCGCGCGGCTTCGAGAAGCCGGAGCGTGCCGATGCAGTTGACGTCCTCGTAGAGGATCGGCTCGGCGAGGCTCGGGCGCACCCCGGCGCGGGCCGCCAGGTGCACGACCGCGTCGAAGCGGCCTTCCGCGAACAGGCGTTCGACCAGGGCTGCGTCGCGGATGTCGCCCAAGACCAGCCGGTAGTCGTCCCTACCGAGGAACGGGGCGGCGTTGTCCCGCTTCTTCGCCGGGTCGTAGTAGTCGTTGAAGTCGTCGAGCACCGTCACCCGGTCCCCCCGGGCGAGCAGGCGCCGCGTCAGGTGCGAGCCGATGAAGCCCGCGCCTCCCGTCACCAGAACGTGCAGTGGCATGACCCTCCCTGAATATCAAATCGCGGCCGGCGGCGGTGAGGCCGGCTCGGCCGGCGGTTCCGGCTCGGCCGGAGGCTCGGGCTCCGGCGGTTCCGGCTGTCCCGACAGAGGCTCGGGTGTCCCGCCCTCCGCCTCGATCGCCTTCTTCGTGTCCTCGTACCGTTTCTCGATCCCCGCCTTCTGCCGGTTCCGGATGAGCCAGCGCAGCAGCCGGGACTCGTTGACGCCGATGATGACGTCGTTGACCGCGTCGTAGATCTGGGGATCGTTGATCAGCTTCGCCGCCGTGCCCTCACCCTCCGAGAGCTTGAGCGAGATCCCGTTCAGCCGCTCGACGAACTGCCGGATCTCCTCGGTCACCTCGCGGCCGTACTCCTCGTCCTTGACCAGCTTGGGGAGCAGGGCGTCGCTCGTCTCCAGATCGGCCGTAAACGCTTGCAGATCCTGGGCCACATCCTTCAGCGAGGCGAGCGTCGTGGAGAGTTCGGTGCGCATCGACGGGTCGTTCAGGAGGCCCGGGAGGAGCCCGGGGCCGTTCTGGGCCTGGGCGAGGAGGCTCTCGAAGCGGTCGAGCGAGCTGGCGAGCTGGTCCGCCATGGCGCGGTCGTTCAGGAGCCGCGGCAGCGGGCCGTCCCCCGTCTCGATCTTGGTGGCGATCCGCTCGAGCGACTCCGAGGTGCCGATGAGCGACGCCTTCAGCCGCTGGCCCGAGGGAGAGTTCGAGGTCAGCTCGCCCAGGAGCCCCTCCCCCCGCTCCATGCGGCCGAGGATCTTGGACAGCGACGAGGAGATCTCGACCACGTTGTCCATCACGTCCTCGCCCGAGGAGATGAGGGCGTCGACGTTCGTGGGCTGGGCCGCCGGGATCTCGCTCTGGTCCGTTCCGGGGGGGATGGCAGGGTAGACCGTCGAGCCCGAGTTGATCTCGATGAACTTGTCGCCCAGGAGCCCCAGGGTCTTGATCCGGGCTCGCGAGGGGGCCTCCCCCTCGACCACCGCCCGCGGGCTCTGCGGTCCGCGGATGCGGTCGGAGAACTTGCGCTCGACACTGATCCAGATCTGGATCTGAGCGAGCTCCGGATCCTGCGGCAGCTCGATGCGCTCGACCGTCCCCACGTCCACGCCGTTCAGTTGCACGGGGTTGCCGGCTTTCAGGCCTCCCACGTTGTTGAACTTGATGAAGTATCGGCTCTTGCGGGAAAAAAGGTTGTTCCGGTCCCCGATCAGGAAGATGCCGGCGGCCAGGACCACCATCGCGATCAGGATGACCAGGCCGACGCGGATCTCGCGGCTCCTAGACGACATGGTTTTCCTCCTCCTCCCGCCCGGCGAGGAAATCGGCCACCTGGGGATCCTTGCTGCCGTCGGCCTCCTGCCAGTCTCCGACGAAGCAGAAGCTCCCTTCCGCGAGGAGGGCGATCCGGTCCCCCACCCGGCGGGCGAGCGGGACGTCGTGGGTGACCACGACCGAGGTGACGCCGGTCCCCTGCTGGATGGAATTGATGAGCTTGCCGATGGTGGCCGAGGTGATGGGGTCCAACCCCGTCGTGGGCTCGTCGAACAGAAGCACCTCGGGGTCCAGCGCGAGCGAGCGGGCGAGGGCCACGCGCTTCCTCATGCCGCCCGAGAGGTCCGACGGCATCTTGGTCAGGACGTCCGCGTCCCGCAGGCCCACCTGGGAGAGCTTGTGCCGGACCCGCTCGGCGATCTCCGGCTCGGGGAGGTCGCTGTGCTCGCGCAGGGGGAAGGCGACGTTGTCGGCGACGTTCATGGAGTCGAACAGGGCTCCGCTCTGGAACAGCATGGCGATCCTCCGCCGGAACGGGTAGAGCTCGCGCTCTTCGAGCTCCGTCAGGTCGGTGCCGTCGAACACGATGGTCCCCTCCTCGGGCTTTTCGAGGCCGTTCAACTGCCGCAGCGTCACGCTCTTGCCCGTCCCCGACCGCCCCATGATCACCAGGCACTCGCCGCGCAGGACGTCGAAGTGGAGGTTGTCGAGCACGGTCCGGCTGCCGTACTTCTTGGTCAGCCCACGGATCTCGAAGAGCGCTTCAGGCACCGTCAGTCCCTCAAGGAAGGATGTAGAAGAGCTTGGTGAGGAAGAAATCGGAGACCAGGACCATGATCGAGGCGAGCACGACCGTGTTCGTCGTCGCCCGGCCCACGCCGTCCGCGCCGCCCGTGGTGGTGAGGCCATTGTAGCAGCCGATGATGGCGATAAAGTACGCGAAGAAAAAGGACTTGGCGATCCCGGAGAAGACGTCTCCGAAGTTCAGCGAGTCGAACACGTCGTTGACGTAGAGGCCCGGCGGCAGGTCGAGCGTATAGGTCGCGACGAGGAGGCCGCCCAGGATCCCCAGGCCGTCGCCGATCACGGTGAGCGCCGGGAGCATGATGAGGGTCGCCGCGAGCTTCGGGGCCACCAGCTTCTTGACCGGGTCGGCCGCCATCGAGCGCAGGGCGTCGATCTGCTCGGTCACCTTCATGGTGCCGATCTCGGCCGTCATTCCCGAGCCGATCCGGCCGCCCACGATGAGCGCGGTGAGCACCGGCCCGAGCTCCCGCACGAGCGACTTCGAGACCACCGCGCCGATGTAGTACTTGACCCCCAGCGCCGGCAGCGAGAGCGCCGTCTGGAGGGCGAGCACCATGCCGGTGAAGATCGTGGTGATGCCCGCCACTCCGAGCGAGCGGACGCCGATCTGCTCCATCTGGCGGACCCAGAGCCCGAGCTCGTACGGGGGCGCGATCATGGCCAGGAAGGCCCGCGCCGTCAGGATGCCGAGCCCGCCCGTCTGCGCCGCGATGTCTTTGGGTTTCACGAGCGGGCTTTCACGAGCGGATCGGCCACCAGGAGACGGCGTGGACGGCGCCGAAGAGGAAGTCCGCCGCCGCGAGAGGGTAGAGCCCGGAGAGGCCGGAGCCCGTCGCCGCCGCGATCACGAAGGCCAGCGCTCCCACGAGACGGCCGCCGATCGCCACCGCGATGACGGCGCTGTACCGGCGTGGATCGTGGGCCGCGACCAGGTAGAGGATGGCGAGCATCGAGAGCAGCGTAGCGAGGATCCAGAGATAGAAGGCACCGTTCGGCATGGGCGGGAGCGGCAAATTCAAGATCCGTGCCGGCAGCTCGGGGAGAGCGACCATCCCCAGCGCGAAGAGGAGGTCGTAGACCGCCCCCGCGATCAGGCTGGCGCGCAGGACCGTCAGCAGCCGGAAACGGCGGGCGAATCGGCTCGTCATGGTCATGCGCGGGGATTCTAGCAGCCCTCACCTCCCCGGCCCCTCTGTGGGGGGAGTGAGAGAGCCGGAGGACGGCATACAATAGGCCGTCCCGTTCACCCCGGAACCGATCTTGAGCGACTTCAAAGACCGCCCGCCCGCCCCGCGTCCCGCCTGGCGCACCGTGCTCGCCACGGTGACGGGCAACCTCTTCCTCGTGCTCGGGAGCCTGATCCTGGGCACCCTGTCGATCCTGGTGAGCTGGGTCCCGCCGCGGGGCAACTGGGTGTTCGCCATCTCGCGGATCTGGTCGGTCCTGCTCCTCAGGGCGAGCTGGCTCCGGGTCGAGGTCCACCGCGAGGCCGGGCTCGATCCGAAGACGAGCTACGTCTTCCTCGCCAATCACCAGAGCCTCTTCGACATCCCGCTGCTGCTCGCGACCGTCCCCGGCCAGGTCCGCATGATGGCCAAGCGGAGCCTCTTCCGCATCCCCATCTTCGGCTGGGCGCTCTCGGCCGGCGGCTTCATCCCGATCGACCGGGGGGACCGGAGCACGGCCAGGGCGCGCCAGAGCTTCTCCTCCGCGGTGAACCGGTTGCGCGGAGGGGTCTCGATCCTCCTCTTCCCGGAAGGCACCCGGTCGCTCACCGACACCCTCCTCCCCTTTCAGCGGGGGGGCTTTCTCCTCGCCCTCAAGCAGGGCCTCCCCATCGTGCCGGTCGGCATCCGGGGGACCCGGGCCGTCCAGCACAAAGGCAACTGGGCCATCCGGCCGGGCACGGTCACGGTGTGCTACGGCGCGCCCATCCGGGTCACCGACTACGGGGTCCGGCGCAAGGGGGAGCTGAACGCCGAGGTCCGGCGCCGGATCGCGGAGCTGGCCGATATCGAGCTCGCGGAGGAGGCCGGGGGCGAAACCGCCGTCCTGGGCTCCGCCGTGGAACCTTAAATCAGGACCGCTATGGTACGATTTGACGACGCGGGCAGACCTGCCCCGCCTGGAAGGAATGACAAGATGGCGAACGATTTCGAATCCACCGTGTGGGAAGCCCTGAAGACGATCAAGTTCCCGGGCATGAGCCGGGACATCGTCTCCTTCGGCTTCGTGCACTCGGTCAAGGCGTGCGCGGGGGTCGCGGCGGTCGACCTCCAGATGTCCACCCACAACCCCGCGGCCGCCGAAAAGGTGAAGGACGAGGTGGAGCGGGTGCTCCGGGCCCTCCCCGAGGTCGAGGAGGCCCGGGTCAACCTCCACGTGGTCAAGCCGCCGACCCGCGAGGAGGCGTCGCAGAAGGCGATCGCCCAGGACTCGAACCTCATCCCCGAGGTCCGGCACGTGGTGGCCGTGGCGAGCGGCAAGGGCGGGGTCGGCAAGTCGACCGTCGCGGCCAACCTGGCCGTGACCCTGGGCCAGCTCGGCTACCGGGTGGGGCTCCTCGACTCCGACATCTACGGCCCCTCGGTGCCCATGATGTTCGGCATCACCGAAAAGCCCAACGTGATCGGCAACCGCATCCTCCCCTTCAAGAAGTTCGGCATCACGGTGATGTCGCTCGGCTTCATCCTGGAGACCGACACGCCGGTCATCTGGCGCGGCCCCATGGTGATGCGGGCGATCGAGCAGATGCTGGGGGACGTCGAGTGGGGTCCGCTCGACTACCTGATCCTCGACCTGCCGCCGGGCACGGGCGACGCCCAGCTCACGGTGACGCAGAAGATCCCGCTCGCGGGCGCCGTGATCGTGACCACCCCGCAGGACGTGGCCCTGATCGACGCCCGGAAGGGGCTCGCCATGTTCAAGAAGGTCAACGTGCCGGTGATCGGGATCATCGAGAACATGTCGACCTTCATCTGCCCCCACTGCGGCGAGGCGACCGACATTTTCAAGAAGGACGGCGGCAAAAAGACCGCCGACCTCCTGGGCACCGCCTTCCTGGGCGCGATTCCGCTCGATCCCAAGATCGTCCTCGGCGGCGACGCCGGGGTGCCGATCGTCGTGGCCGAGGCCAAGGGGCCGCACGCCGACGCCTTCCGCCGCGTGGCCGAAGAGGTGGTCGAAGAGGTCGCCCGGCAGGAAGCGGTCAAACCGAAGCTGTCGATCGTCTGAGCTGTCACGCCAGGTTGTCTGCCTGGCTCTACTTTTCCGATTGCTTGCTGGGAGCGCCGGCATCCCTGCCGGCTTCTGCGTCCCTGAAGGGCTGGCCCTTGGAGTAGAATGTCCTCATGAGCACGATGCTGAACCTGACCATCCCCACGGATGAGAAGCTTCATGAAGCTCTCCAAGAGCGGGCCGCGAAGCAGGGCAAGACCGTCCCAGAGCTGGCGCGGGAAATCCTCAGCGAAGCTGTGGCGGAGCGCTCCCTGGCGGAGCGAGTTGGTCACCTGCGGGGACAGCTCCATCTCCAGAAGGACGCCTCCGATCCCTGGCGCGCTCACCTTCGCGAGAGTAACTTCCGCTCTTGAAAGCCTGGATTCTCGATACCGGTCCTCTCGTCGCCTACCTCGACGCCTCGGAAAAGCAGCACGCCCGAGTCGCTGCTCGTCGTGACGCCTTTACCGGGCAACTCCTCACGACCACCGCCGTCATTACGGAGGCGATGCACTTTCTGGCAACAGACCGCAGAGGTCCCACCCTCCTGGCTGAGTTCGTCGCGCAGAGCGGACTTCAAATCTTTGACTTCAGCGAGGCCGCAGCCTTGTCCGAGGCCGCTCACCGAATGGAGAAGTACGCAAACATACCGA
>DATHUD010000698.1:0-14687 GCA_035462575.1 Thermoanaerobaculia bacterium
GGGCGGGTGGGTTCTCGGGGGAGGATCTTCGCTCCTCGGAACCCGTTCCGGCCTTGACGCTCCTCTACCACCCCGACGTGCAGCGCGTGGGAGAGCGATCCGTGCTGGGCGAGATCGGGCTCGGCCGCGAAGCGCTCGTCAGCCGCCATCAGCCCGAATTTGGAGCGCCCGGCCGGGCCTCGGGCGAGCCCCTCTCGGACCGCCACATCAGCCGGACGCCGATCCGGTTCCAGCCCGCACCCGAGGGCGGCGTGGCCCTGTCCGCCGCCGGGAGCCGGACGCGGGTGGAGGCCGACGGGATTCCCGTCCGGGAGGCGCAAGAGCTACCGGCCGCGGCGCTCCGGAGAGGCGTGGTGCTGGAGCTCTCCGACCGGATCGTCCTCCTCCTCCACCTCGTGGGCGCGCCGCGGGCCGATCCGTCGCTCCACTTTGGCCTCGTCGGAGACAGCGACGGCCTCGCCCGGGTCCGGGGGGACGTCCGCCGCGTGGCGGATCTGGACGTGCCGGTGCTCCTGCGCGGCGAGACCGGCACGGGCAAGGAGATCGTCGCCCGCGCCCTTCACGACGCCGGCCGCCGCCGGAACGGCCCCTTCGCCGCCGTCAACCTGGGCGCGATCCCGCCGACCCTCGTGGCCTCGGAGCTGTTCGGCGCCGTCAAAGGGGCGTTCACCGGGTCGGTCCGGAGCCAGGAAGGCTGGTTCCGCCGCGCCCACGGCGGCACCCTGTTCCTGGACGAGGTCGGCGAGGCGCCGGCCGAAGTGCAGGTCATGCTGCTGCGGGCGCTCGAAACCGGGGAGATCCACCCGGTCGGGAGCCAGACCACGGTCCGGGTGGACGTCCGCGTCGTCGCCGCGACGGACGCGGACCTCGAAGAGCGGATCCGCAAAGAGCAGTTCCGCGCTCCCCTTCTCCACCGCCTCTCCGGGTACGAGATCTGGCTGCCGCCGTTGCGCGAACGGCGGGACGACGTCGGCCGGCTGCTGATCCATTTTCTCCGGCAGGAGCTCGAGGCCATCGGCGAGCCCTGCCGCCTCGCCCCCGCGCCGGACCTGCCGACCTCCAGCCTCTGGCTGCCGCCGAAGCTCGTCGCCCGGCTCGCCCGCTACGATTGGCCCGGCAACGTGCGGCAGCTCCGGAACGTGGCGCGCCAGCTCGTCATCGGCAGCCGCGGACTGCCCCGCCTGGAGATCGGCCCGGCCGTGGAGCGCCTGCTCCGCGACTCCGGCGCAGGCTCTTCGGGGGACAGCTCCGGCGCCCGAGCCTTCCCGGTCCCGCCGCCGCAATCCCAACCGGACCGGCGCAAGCCGTCGGAGGTCACCGAAGAGGAGCTGCTCGCCGCCCTGCGCACCTGCCGCTGGGACCTCCAGGCCGCGGCCGAGGCTCTTCGGATCTCCCGCACCTCCCTCTATGCCCTGATCGAGGCCAGCCCGCGCATCCGCAAGGCCGGCGATTTGAAGACCGACGAGATCGTGATCTGTCACCAGGAGTGCGGCGGCAACCTGGACGCCATGGTCGACCGCCTCGAAGTCTCGAAAAAAGCCCTGGGGCGGCGGTTGAGAGAGATGGGGCTTCTCTAGGACGTCAAGGAGATCCGAGTGTCCGACCCGCCCGGCAAGATCGGTCCCTACTCCATCCTGGAAAGGCTGGGGGCGGGCGGCATGGGCGAGGTCTTCCTCGCCTACGACGAACGGCTCGACCGCAAGGTCGCCATCAAGCGCATCCGTCTTGAAAAGGGCTCGGATCCGGAGCGCCGCGAGCGTTTCCGCCGCGAGGCCCGGATCGCGGCGCGGCTGAATCATCCCGCGATCGTCCAGGTCTACGACGTCCGGGCCGAGGGGGAGAGCGACTGCATCGTCCTCGAGCACGTCGAGGGGGAGGACTTGCGCTGCCTCCTCCGGCGCGGCCCCCTGGGCGTGGGGCAGACCGTCTCGATCGCTCTCGACGTCGCCCGCGGCCTCGAAGAGGCGCACCGGCAGGGGATCGTCCACCGAGACCTCAAAACCGAAAACGTTCTCGTCACGTCCTCCGGTCGCGCGAAGATCGTAGACTTCGGAATCGCCAAGCGGATGCTCCGGGAGGAGGACGAGAGATCGTTGACGATGGACGGCCACGTGCTGGGGACCTGCCGCTCCATGTCTCCCGAGCAGGCGCGGGGCGAGCCGGTCGATCACCGGTCCGATCTCTTTTCTTTCGGCGTGCTGCTCTATGAAGCGCTGACCGGCCGCTCGCCGTTCGAAGCGGAGAACGAGCTCGCGACGATTCAAAGGATCATCCGCCACCGGCAGACGCCGGTCCGGGAGGTGCGAGCGGACGTTCCGAAGGAGCTTTCCGATCTGATCGATCAGCTCCTCCAGAAAGATCCGAGGCTGCGGCCTCGCAACGCGGGAGAGGTGGTCCGTGCGCTGATGGCGGTCCCGGAGCCGGTGCCGCTCGGAACCGGGGAAACGACGATCGCGGAGCCGGCTCCCTGGGCTCAACCCACGTGGGAGGAGCCACTGCCCAAGAGCTCCGTGCTGACAGGCTCGCAACGCTTCCGGCCGCGGATCCTCGCGTTCGGGCTCCTCCTGGTCCTCGCCGGGGCGGGTTTCTATTTCGCGATCTCCCAGGAGGGCGATCCGCTCTACGTGGCCGTGATGCCGCCCGAGATCGCATCGGGCGGCAAGACGGAGACGACCGATCTGCTCGCCCTGGCCGTCCGGGACTCTCTCGTCCGCGGCCTCGTCTCGCTTCAGGGCATCTCCCCCAAAGATGCCGAAGATCTGCGCGGGATCTCCGATTCGCCCGTGCGCGCGGCCAAGGCCGCGGGGGCCGACGAAGTGGTCCGCTCCCGGCTGTACTGCCAGCCGGAAGCCTGCCGGATCACTCTCGACCGGATCCGGGGAACGGACGGGAGCCTCCTCGGATCGGAGAGCTTCGACGTGCCGACCGATGACTTTTTCCTGATCGCGACCGCGGTCACGAACCAGCTCCGGCAGAGCTATCCCGATCACAGGATCCGGGACCCGGCGTCGGACCTCCAGGTGAGCGGGAGCGACCTGCAGGAATTCCTGCGCTTGCATCGGAAGTACGAGTCGCGGCAGGACGCCTCGCTCGAAACGCTGCTGGGCCAGCTCGCGGCGATCCGCCGGAGAGCGCCCCGTTTTCTCGACGTCTACCTCCTCGAGGCCAAGGTGGCCCGCCGCCGGTTCTATACCTCCCGGGATCCCGCGGATCTTTCGCGGGGCCTCGCCGTGATCGAAGAGGCGCGGAGGCTCTTCCCCAGAAATCCCCAGCCCCTGTTCAGCCAGATCGATCTCGCGCTGGCAAGTCAGGATCTCGATCTGGCGCAAAAAACGCTGGAGGAGCTCGAAACGCTGCTTCCCGGAGACGTCCGGCTCCTCGAACGGCGGGCCCGCATCCTGAGCGCCCGCGGCGAATCGAAAGAAGCCCTCGCCCAACTGCGGGAGGCCGCCGACCTTCAACCCTCGGCCCGGCGTCTCCACAACCTCGCGCAGATGGAGCTCGTACAGGGCGAGATCGCCATGGCCCGCCAACATCTGGACCTCCTGTTCCAGCGCTCCCCCAACGACTTTGATGGCCTTTCGCTCCTCGCCTCGATCGAGATGACGAGCGGCGACCTCGAGCGTGCCGTGGATCTGTACCGCGAGCTCGTGCGCCGCTCTCCGGGGCCGACGGAGCTCTCGAACCTCGCCCTTTGCTATTCGCTCTCCGGCCGCTACTCGGAAGCCACGCAGGTTCTGGAGCGCCTCCTCGCGGAAACGCCGAAGCACCCCCTCTACACCCTCAACCTCGCCGACGCCTACTTCCTCTCCGGGAGAAAGCGGGATGCGGAAGCGGCCTATGGACGGGTGCTCGATCTGATCGCCGCCGATCCTTCCGCGACGAACGCCCAGTCGGTGACCTTGAAGGCCCAGGCCCTCGCTCACCTGGGGCGCAGGCGCGAAGCCGTCGCCGCGGTTCAGGAAGCCTTGCGGCTCGCACCGGACGACGGCTTCGTGGCCTACGAAGCCTCTCTGGTCTACGCCCTCCTGGGCGAGGACGAGTCAGCCCTGTTCAATGCCGAAAGGGCCATGAAGCTCGGGCTCGACTCCCGCTGGTTCTCCTTCCCCTGGTTCGACGCGTTGCGCCGGCACCTCCTCAGTCGGGAGGATTGAAGGCGACCGCCGGATCCCAGTTGATCGTGCCACTCGGGGTATTGATTCTGAACCCCAAGTTATAGTTGATCTGCTGAGTCACGGCGTTGAGAAAGCTCACGGCGACAGTCGCACCCTCTGACTGATGCGGTTGGCAAATGAAAGCGTTCTGGTTGCCCTGAGAGATCTCGAGTGCGGGCGAAGCGAAAGTGTGGCTCGAGGAAGAAAGCGTGAATGTAATGTTATAGCGGATCGGGGCCAGGGAATCAGGCTGGAGAGCGAGCTCCTCATCTGTGGTGCTCCACTGATTGCCGCTGCCGGAAAGCACGAAGGGAGAGCTGCCCTCCGAGGGAGTGATCGTCACGGTTCCGTTGACGATCTCCTCGGGTAATATGACAGGGCGTAATGGCGGACGCAGAGACGAAGCGGCATTGGGTTTCATGACATTGCTCCTTTTATCCTGAAGAATTCCGGGACCTACCTTCCTCGGGATCAGCAACGTCCATGCCATAGAACCTGCCACGATCTCCCTTTGATCGCAGGGGCACACCCTCGCAAACCGGGCGTCTCCGACGCGTCGGGGACGCGTCGCCGACACGTCGGCGCTGCACGAACAGATCACTCCGTCCGCACTCCCCGCTCGAAGCGAGCCGTGGCATCCCGGTTGCTCTCCGCCGGATGCAGCGTTCGCGTTTCGGCGCCAGCCGACCCCGCCCGGCGACACCCCGTGGGTGCCGCCGGGTGGGCTTTTTCTTTCAGAAAGGTTTACCGGAACCGGTTGAACCGGGCGGGGGAGAACGCCGTCAGGATCTGCTTGGCGCGCTCCTCGGGGGGAACGGTCGTGGGATCGACCTCCCGGCGCTGGGGCTCGGCCGCGCGCTGGGGCTGGCGCGACTGATTGCTTCGCGGCTGCTGATCACCCTGGGGGCGCTTGCCGCCACCGCCGCCTCCACCCCTCTGCTTCTGCCGGGGGTGGTGCGAAGGTGCCTCGCCGGGACGGTGGCCGCGAGGGCCATGGGCGGGCCGGGCTTCGCGCGGCTGCTGATCCCCACGCGGCTGTTGATCCCCACGCATTTGCGGCTGTTGATCTCCACGAAGCTGCGGCTGTCGATCGCCACGCGGCTGTTGATCCCCGCGCGGCGCCTGATCGCCGCCCCTGCGCCGCGCCGGCCTCTCGCCGCCCCGGCCCTTCTCCTCGGCCTCGCGCTGAGCTTTCCGCTCCGCCTTGGCCTTGGCGCGCGCCCGCTCCTCGGCCTTCCGGGCCCGGATCGCGGCGATGCGCTCCTGGATCGGGATCTCGAAGCGCTCGGCGGGCTTCGCCTGATAGTCGAAGCCGGCGAGCGTCAGGCGCGGGAGGCGCTTGTTGACCGCCTTTTCGATCGCGTGGAGCTCACCGAGCTCCTGCTCGGAGACGAAGGTGAAGGCGTCGCCCAGAGCCTCGGCGCGCGCGGTGCGGCCCACCCGGTGGATGTAGTCCTCGGGGATGTTCGGCACGTCGAAGTTGATGACGTGGGAGAGTGCCTCGACGTCGATGCCGCGGGCGGCGATGTCGGTCGCGACGCGAACGCGGAGCTTGCCGTCCTTGAAGCGGGCGAGGGCGTCCGTGCGCTGGGCCTGGCTCCGGTTGCCGTGCAGGCGGTCGCAGGAGACGCCGTGGCGCTCCAGGAACTCGGCGAGCCGGTTCGTCCGGTGCTTGGTGCGGGTGAAGACGAGGACGTTCTTGATCTCCTCGCGCCGCAGAAGCTCCAGGAGGAGGAAAGGCTTGAGCTCCTCCCGGACGGGGTAGATGGCCTGGGTGACGCCGGTCGCGGGCGCCGACTTGCGCTCCACGTTCAGGCTCGCGGGGTTTTTGAGCATCTCCCGGGAGAGCGCCACGATGGGCGGCGGCAGGGTGGCCGAGAAGAAAAAGGTCTGGCGGGCCGGGGGGAGGTGCTTCAGGACCCGCCGGATGTCCGGCAGGAAGCCCATGTCCAGCATGCGGTCGGCCTCGTCCAGAACCAGGATCTCGAGCCCGTCGAGCTTCGCGTAGGGGTGCTGGAAGTGGTCGAGGAGCCGCCCCGGGGTGGCCACGAGGATGTCGACCCCCTTCCGGAAGGCCTTCTCCTGGGGCCCCATGGCAACGCCGCCGAAGACGGCCGCGCCGGTCAGGCCCGAGTGCTTCGCGAGCAACTCCACGTGCTCGACGATCTGCGCCGCAAGCTCGCGGGTGGGAGCGAGGACGAGGGCGCGGGTGGTGCCGCGGGGCTTGTCCATCAGTTGCTGGAGGATCGGCAGCAGGAAGGCCGCCGTCTTGCCGCTCCCGGTCATGGCGCAGGCGAGGACGTCGCGTCCTTCGAGGCCCGGGGGAATGGCGTCCTGCTGGATGGGGGTGGGCTGGTCAAAACCCATGTCCGCGATGCCTTGGAGAAGACTTTCGTGGAGACCGAAGTTGGAAAAGTTCGTCATGCAATCCTTCCGAGAGGGCGCACGCACACAAAGGCCCGTGGGCGGGGCGCACGACACCGCTCGAGTCGTTCCGGCTGGTGTAAGGAGAACGGAGGACTTGCCGGTGAGGCCGCCGCTCAGGCTCGGGGTTGAGCCGTTTTCACCAATTTGCTCGCTACCGGTCCTCCTGCTTCGGAGGGCTCGGGGAGCGCTACGAGGCGCTTAGGGTCTCACATTCGGGGGCGCTGGGCAAGCCGCGCTCGAACCGGAACCAGGTTGCCGCACACCAGAACGGTCCTGGGGCCCCTGGTATTCCTCCCGGGCCCTACTCGGAAAGATCCGCCGGCGCGGCCGCCACGCCGCGGCGCCGGCTCGCCTTGCGGGCGCGCCAGATCTCCCAGACCGCGGGCAGGATCGACAGGACGATGATCGCCAGCACCACGAGGGAGAAGTTCTCCTGGACGAACGGGAGGTTCCCGAAGAGGTACCCCGCGGTCACGCAGATCACGACCCAGGCCACCCCGCCGATCACGTTGTAGCTCATGAACCGGCCGTAGCTCATCTTGCCTAGGCCGGCCACGAACGGCGCGAAGGTGCGGACGATGGGGACGAAGCGGGCGATGATGATCGTCTTGCCGCCGTACTTCTCGTAGAACTCGTGCGTGTAGGCGAGGTGCTCGGGCTTGATCACCCGGAACCGCTCGGCCGCGAGCAGCCGCTTGCCCAGGGAGTGGCCGATCCAGTAGTTCACCGTGTCGCCCAGGATGGCCGCGACGATGAGGATGACGGTCAGCCAGACGACCGAGAGCGACCCGGTGGCCGCGAAGGCCCCGGCCGCGAAGAGGAGCGAGTCCCCCGGCAGGAAGGGGGTCACCACGAGCCCCGTCTCGCAGAATACGATGAGGAAGAGCAGGAGATAGGTCCAGGCCCCGTACTCCGCGATGATCGGAGACAGGTGCTTGTCGAGGTGCAGAACGAAGTCGATCGCTTGCTTCAGGAATTCCATGGCTTCCTCAGGGGAGAGACCGTCCGGAGCGGTGAGAGAGTAAGGGCTCCGGGCCGCCTTGTCCAGCAGTCGGGCAAAGATCCTGGCAGGGGGCGTGCAGAGAGGAACACCCCGCAGGTCCTATAATCCCGGCTCTCATGACGCTCCCGATCCTCATCGTCCTCGCCCTGCTCATCGCGGTGGTGGTGGTCTTCGCCTTCGAGTGGGTGTCGGTCGACGTGGCCACCCTGCTGCTGCTGGCGGCCCTGGTCCTCCTGCGCATCCTCACGGTCGAGGAGGCCTTCTCGGGGTTCTCGAACGACATCATCATCATCCTGGCCTCGATCTTCGTCCTCTCCGGGGCGCTGATGAAGGGCGGGGTGATGGACCGCCTGGGCGAGACGATCCACCGCGTGGCGGGGGGGAGCCGCACCTGGGTGCTCCTCTGCGTCATGCCCGTGACCTCCTTCATCTCTTCGTTCATGAACAACACGACCACGACGGCGGTGCTCATGCCCGCGGTCCTGGGCGTCTGCCGGCGGAGCAAGATCAGCCCGGGCAAGGTGTTGATCCCGCTCGCCTACGCCTCCATGCTGGGGGGCACCTGCACGCTGATCGGCACCTCCACCAACGTGGCCGCCTCCGGATACGTCCAGTCCACGGGGCTCGTCCCGTTTTCCATGTTCGAATTCCTGCCGGTGGGCGCGGCCGTATGCGTCCTGGGCATTCTCTACATGACCTTCCTGGGGCACCGCTTCCTGCCGCAGACACGGGAGACCGGCGACACCGAGGAGTCGATCCGCGAATTCCTCTCCGAGGTTCTCCTCACCCCGGGCTCGCCGCTCGCCGGCCAGATCCTGAGGGACAGCCGGCTGGCCCAGATGGGGCTCCAGGTGCGCGCCATCCTGCGGGGGGAGAGCCGCATCTACGCCGAGCCCCACGTGCAGCTCAAGGAGGGGGACCTCCTCCTCGTCCAGGCGAGCCGGGAGGGGCTCCTCCAGGTCAAGGACACGGCGGGCCTCGAAATCCGGCAGGACGTCCAGGTGGGATACGAAGACCTGCGCAACGACACGACCCGCATCGCCGAGGCCCTGCTCCTCCCGCAGTCGAACCTGGTGGGGCGGACGATCCGGGAGCTCGACTTCCGGCGCCGCTTCGGGGTGAGCGTGATCGCCATCTACCGCCACGGCCACACCCTGGCGACCCGGATCGCCGGACTTCCGCTCCGGGCGGGCGACGTCCTCCTCCTCCAAGGAAGGCCCGAGCGCTTCCGCAACCTCGTGGACAACGCCGACCTGTTCATCCTCGAGGAGGTGGAGCACCAGCCGGCCCGGCGGAGGAAGGGGCTCTGGGCGGTGGGGATCTTCCTGGTCGCCGTGGCCGCCTCCACGTTCGGGTGGATCCCGCTGCCGATCGCCTTCCTTCTGGCGGCCCTGGCCGTGATCGGCACTCGGCTCATCACCATGGAAGAGGCCTACGACCTGATCGACTGGCGGCTCCTGATCCTGATTGCGGGGATGACCTCCTTCGGCCTCGCCATGCAGAAGACCGGGGCGGCCGAGTACCTGGCGAGCCTGGTGGTCGCCTGGGTCTTCCCGCTGGGCGTCACGGCGGTGATGTTCGCCTTCGTGGTGCTCACCATGCTCCTCACCCAGCCGATGTCGAACGCCGCCGCCGCCCTGGTGATCCTCCCCGTCGCCATGACCACGGCGACCAAGCTCGGGCTCGACCCGCGCACCTTCGCCATCCTGGTGACCCTCGCCGCCTCCCTCTCCTTCATCACCCCCTTCGAGCCCTCCTGCCTGATCGTCTACGGCCCGGGCAAGTACCGCTTCCGGGACTTCGTAACCGCCGGGCTGCCGCTCACGGCGCTGGTGGTGCTGGTGATCATGGTGCTGGTGCCGATGATCTGGCCGCTGCGGTAGGGGAACGGACGCACACGGACAGACAGGGACCTGCAAGGACAACACGGACGCCGGTTCCGGGGTCCGTGGAAGGTCCGTGCAGGTCCGTGTTCGTCCTCGCTAGAGCCGGCCGGTGATCCAGCAGCCGCCGAGCACCCGCGTCCCCTGATAGAAGACCGCCGCCTGCCCCGGCGTGACGCCCCGCTGGGGCTTCGCGAAGTCGATCTCCACCCGCCCGTCCCCCTGCGGACGGATGAGGGCCGGGACTCCGGGGTGGCGGGAGCGGATCTTGACGGTGGCCTCGACGGGGGCGCCCGGGTCTGGGCCGATCCAGTGGAGGCGCTCGCCGTGGAGGCCGGGGGCGAGGAGGTCGCGGTCTTCTCCTACCACGACCCGGTTCTCCTCGGGCTGGATCTGGAGAACGTAGAGCGGGCTCGGGGCGGCGAGGCCGAGGCCCCGGCGCTGGCCCACGGTGTAGCGGTAGTAGGGCTGGCCCGCTCCCAGCTCGTTGCCGGATGAATCGACGAGGGTCGCCGGGGCGGAGAGGGCGGCCCCGGCGAAGCGCTCGGGGTTCTCGGCGACCTGCTCCTCCACGAACTCGCGGATGCCGCCCGAGACGAAGCAGACCTCCATGCTCTCCCCCTTCTCCGCCACCACGAGGCCCGCCTCGCGGGCGAGCTCGCGGACCTCCGGCTTGGTCCTCTCCCCCAGGGGGAACAGGGAGGCGGCGAGCTGCTCCTCTGTCAGCTCGAAGAGGTAGTAGCTCTGGTCCTTGTCCGCATCGAGGGCGGTGTGGAGCTCGGGGCCGCCGGGGCCTTCCACGATGCGCGCGTAGTGCCCGGTCGCCACCCGCGAGGCTCCGAAGCGGCGGGCGCGCTCCAGGAGAAGGTCGAACTTGATCCAGGTGTTGCAACGCACGCAGGGGCTCGGCGTGCGGCCCGCGAGGTAGTCGGTCACGAAGGGGTCGACCACCTTCTCGCGGAACTCCTCGTCCATCTTCAAGGTGTAGTGGGGGATGCCCGCCTGCTGGGCGACCCGCTTGGCGTCCCCCAGATCCAGGGCGCCGCAGCAGCGGCCGTGGACGGCCTCCTCCGAGCGGTCCCAGAGGAGCATGGAGAGGCCGACGACCGGCCGCCCCTCGCGGGCGAGGAGCCAGGCGGTCACCGAAGAGTCGAGGCCGCCGCTCATGGCGACGGCGATGAGGTCCGGACGCGCCTCCATCACGCCACCTGGCCGACCGGAGAGAGCCGGCGCAGCTCCGCCACCTCGCGGGCGAGGGTGGCGAGGAACGCGTCGACCTCCTCGAAGGTATTGGGGACTCCGAAGCTCACCCGGAGCGACGAGAGGGCCTCGCCGGGGGAGAGGCCGATCGCGAGGAGCGTCTTGCTCGGCTCGACGGTGCCCGAGGAGCAGGCGGAGCCGGTCGAGACCGCGAAGCCCGCGAGGTCGAGCCGGATGAGCAGCGCCTCCCCCTCGGCCCCGGGGAACGCCACGTGCGAGGTGTTGGGCAGCCGGGGCGACTCCGCGCAGTGGATCAGGGCGCCGGGGACGATCCCGAGCCCCGCCTCGAAGCGGTCGCGCAGGGCGGAGAGGTGAGCGGTGCGGGCGGGGCCTTCCTCCAGGACCACGGCCGCGGCCTCGCCCAGGCCCACGATCGCGGGGACGTTCTCGGTGCTCGCCCGGCGGCGCCGCTCCTGGCTGCCGCCCACGAGGTGGCCGGCGATCTCGGTCCCCTTCCTCACCCAGAGCGCCGCCGCGCCCAGCGGGCCGTGGAACTTGTGGGCGCCGAGCGTCAGGTAGTCCACCCCGAGGGCGTGGACGCCGACCGGGATCTTCCCCACGGCCTGCACGGCGTCGCACAGCACGGGGACGCCCCGCTCCCGGCAGGCCGCGGCCACCTCGGCCACGGGCTGGAGGGTGCCGAGCTCGTTGTTGGCGAGCATCAGGCAGACGAGGACCGTATCCGGCCGGAGGGCGGCCGTGACCGCCGCCGCGGGCACCACACCGTCCGCCCCGGGGGACACCCGCGTCACCTCGAAGCCTTCCTTTTGGAGACGCGCCGCGGCCTCGCGGATGGACGGGTGCTCGACGGCGGAGATCACGAGATGGCCCCGCCCGCCGGCCCGCCGCGCCACGTCGAAGACGACCGCGTTGTTGGCTTCGGTACCCGAGGCGGTGAAGACGATCTCGGGCGGCCGGGCCCCGAGCAGGGCCGCCACCTTCTCCCGCGCCTCCTCGACCGCGTTCTTCGCCGCCTGCCCGAACCGGTGGAGGGACGAGGGATTGCCGTGCCGTTCCCCCAGCCAGACAAGCATGGTCTCCCGCACCCGGGGATCGAGCGGCGTGGTGGCGTTGTGGTCGAGGTACACGGCATCCATGGCGGGTATTCTAAACGTATCGAGGATGCCGGGGCTTCCCGTCCTCCCTGGAGGGGGAATGCCCCGCGACGGGCGGGCGGTTCACGAGAGAGAGCGCCCGGCACGGGTGTTGAATCAATCTGCGGCCCCAGGGGGTTTCCTCTGGGCATCGATGTCGAAAGGTGAGCGCATGCGCGGATTCCGTTTTTCGGTCCCGGCGTCCCGAGGCGGGACGGTCCTCCTCTTCCTCTCTCTCCTCCTGACCCTTGCCTGTTCCTCTCCGGCCGCGGCCCAGAACAAGCCGACGCGGGCCGAGCGCAAGGAGATGAAGGAGGCGGAGGCGAAGCTCCCCGAGAAATACAAGCAGTGGCTGGAGGAGGTGGACGGGCTGATCACGATCGAGGAGCGGGCGCTCTTCCTGTCGCTCGAGAAGGACTACCAGCGGGACGCCTTCATCAAGCAGTTCTGGGAGGTCCGCGACACCTACAAGTCGACTGCCAGAAACGAGTTCAAGGACCGCTGGGACTCGAACGTCGCCCTGGCGCGCTCGATGTTCCCGGACCTCAAAGACGACCGGGCCCGCATCCTGACGTTGAACGGTCCGCCCGCCGCCCGGATCGAGGCCCGCTGCTCGACCATCATCTGGCCGCTCGAAGCCTGGTTCTACGCGGGGAGCGACCGGACGCGCGCCGAGTTCGTCCTCATCTTCTGGAGGAAGTGGGGGGCCGGACCGTTCCGGATCTGGCAGCCTTCGGACGGCCTCGAGTCGCTGTTCACGGACACCGCCGCCACCAACCGGGACAAGAGCCTCTCCGCGATCGCCAACGGCTGCATGGACGGGGACAAGATCGCGGGCGCCGTGGCCTGGGTCGCCCGGCAGGGGCAGGACTACGACCTCCTCCAGCAGAAGCTCCTCGAACGGCCGGACATGAAGAACGGCGAGTGGATCTCGTCGTTCGGCTCGTACTCGACCGAGCTGCCGGAGGGGGCCGCCCCGCTGCCCGCCAAGCTCGACGTGGACTACCCCGGCCGTTACCAGAACCGGACGGTGCTCCAGGGCCTGATCTCGGTGCCCGCCTCGGGCGCGGCCCCGGTCCAGCTCGCGGCCCACCGCTCCTACAACCTGCTGCTGACGGGCGAGGTCCTGCAGGACGGGGAGCTGTTCGACCGCTTCCGCTACAAGTTCGACTACCCCGCGAACCCGGGCGAGGAGGGGGAGGCCCTGCCCCTCGTCTTCCAGCGCCCCCTGCGGCCGGGCGCCTACAACCTGATCGTGAAGGTGGAGGACGTGAACTCGGGCAAGATCTTCCGCGAGGAGCGGACGATCTCGGTGCCGGCGACGGAGCGGGTGGCCCCGGTCACCCGGCCGCCGGAGTCGGTGGACGCCGAGACCGCGCGGATCCTGGCCGAGGCCAACGCGGCCCTCTCGAACGGCGAGACGAGCCTGCGCATCCTCCCCCCGCACGGGGAGCTGCAGACCGGGATGCTGCGCTTCGACACCCTGGCCACGGGAAGCGTCGACAAGGTGACCTTCGCGCTGGACGGCAAGCCGCTGCTCACCAAGAAGAGCCCGCCCTACAGCGTGGAGCTGGACCTGGGGCCGCTTCCCCGCCCCCGCATCCTGACCGCGCTGGCCTTCGACCCGGCCGGCACGCAGGTGGCGAGCGACGAGCTGCTGATCAACGCCAACGGGAACCGCTTCAAGGTCCGCCTGGTTGAGCCGAGAAGGGGGCAGCGCTACACGGGAAGCCTGCTCGCCCGGGCCGAGGTGGAGGCGCCCGAGGGGCAGACGGTCGAGCGGGTGGAGTTTTATTTGAACGAGACGCTGGTCGCGACCCTCTACCAGCCGCCGTACACCCAGCCGGTCATCCTGCCCAAGAGCGAGGAGATCGCCTACGTGCGCGCGGTGGCCCACCTGACCGACGGCAACACGACGGAGAGCCTCGTCTTCGTGAACGCCCCCGACAACCTGGAGGAGATCGACATCGACTTCGTCGAGCTCTACACCACGGTGATCGACAAGAAGGGGCGCCCGGTGGACGGTCTCACGCAGAAGGACTTCTCGGTCTCCGAGAGCGGGGTCAAGCAGGAGATCGCCCGCTTCGAGAAGGTGACCGACCTCCCCGTCCACGTCACCGTGGCGCTCGACGTGTCGGCCTCCATGGGGGAGAGCCTGGACAAGGCGCGCAAGGCCGCCGTGCAGTTCCTCCAGGAGACGATCCGGCCCAAGGACCGGGCCGCCGTCGTCACCTTCAACGACCACCCGAACCTGGCCGTGAAGTTCACGGGCGACGTGGCCGATCTGGCCGGGGGCCTCGCGGGCTTGAAGGCCGAGCGGGGCACGGCCTTCTACGACACCGTGGTCTTCACCCTCTACTACTTCAACGGCATCAAGGGGCAGCGCGCCGTGCTCCTGCTGTCGGACGGCAAGGACGAGGGGAGCCGCTTCACCTTCGAGGACTCGCTCGAGTACGCCCGCCGGGCCGGCGTCGCCATCTACACGATCGGCCTGGGCGAGAAGATCGACAAGAAGAAGCTCGAGAGGCTCGCCGAGGAGACCGGCGGCCGGAGCTTCTTCCTGAAGAACGTCGACGAGCTTGCGGGCATCTACTCGGCGATCGAAGAGGAGCTGCGCTCGAAGTACCTGATTGCCTACCAGTCGACCAACACGACGGGCGAGAACACGTTCCGGACGATCGACGTCAAGGTCGCCCAGCCCGGCACCGAGGCCAAGACGCTGCGCGGGTATTACCCGTGATCGATTACCCATGATCTGAGGGGCCATGAAACGAGCCATCCTGCTGGTCGCCGTTGCTTTGCTCGCCGTCCCGGCCGGTGTCGGGGCGGCGGAAGAAAAGAAGGAGATCCAGCAGGAGCGCAGGGA
>DATHUD010000699.1:0-1979 GCA_035462575.1 Thermoanaerobaculia bacterium
TGCCCGAGCCGGAGCGGGGGACCGCTCTGGCCGCGGGCGAGCCGGTCCTGCCGCGCGACGAGCTCGAAGCCCATCTCGCCGGGATCTGGCAGGACCTCCTGGGGGTCCCCTCCGTCGGCATCCGCGACGGGTTCTTCGACCTCGGCGGCCACTCGCTCCTCGCCGTTCGCCTGATGTCCCGCATCCGCGTCGAGATGGGGCGGGACCTGCCGCTCGGGACCCTCTTCGGAGCCTCCACGGTGGAGAGCCTGGCCGCCGTGCTGCGCCGGGAGGACGCCGGAGAGCGCTCTCCCCTGGTCCTCATCCGGCCCGGCGAGGGGACGCCGCTCTTCCTCGTCCACCCGGTCGGCGGCAGCGTGCTCTGCTACCGCGACCTGGCCCAGGCCCTGGGCGACCGCCCCGTCTGGGCCCTGCAATCGCCGGAGAACCCGCCCTCGAGGCTGGAAGAGATGGCCGCCGCGTACCTGAGCGCCCTTCGCCCCGCGCAGCCGCAGGGTCCGTACCGGCTGGCCGGCTGGTCCATGGGAGGCACGCTGGCCTACGAGATGGCGCGGCAGCTCCGGAGCCAAGGCGAAGAGGTCGAGCTGCTCGCCCTGATCGACGCTTCGGTGCCCGGCGCCGAAGGCCCGGTCGAGGTCGACAACGCCACCCTCGCGAGCTGGTTCGCCCGGGACCTCGGCGGCCTCGCCGGCCGCGCCATCCATCTCGCTCCGGAGGGTCTCCGCGGCCTCACGCCGGACGCGCAGGTCGAGCGGATCCTCGAGACCGCCCTCGCCGCGGGAGCCTTGGCCCCGGGCTTCGGCTCCGAGGAGCTGCGCCACCACCTCGAGCTCTTCCGCCGCAACTTCCGAACCCTCCTGAGCTACGTCCCCGGACCCTATCCCGCCCCCCTGCTGGCCATCGTCGCGGCGGAAGCCCCTGCCGACGCCGCAGCCCCATGGCGCTCCCTGGCCTCCTGCGTCCACGAGCACCGCATCCCCGGAGACCACTACACGCTGGTCCAGTCCCCGCAGGTGGAGGAGCTGGCGCGGCTGCTGTCAACGATTTGATTGCCCGGAAAGAGCGCCGCCGGCGGTTGACGGCTCATCCCTGCCGCAAAGCCACGAGGGGATCGACGGCGGCAGCCCGCCGGGCGGGGAGGAAGCACGCCGCGAGCGCCACCGCCGCCAGGATCGCCACGACCACCACGTAGATCTTCGGGTCGTGCACTCCAACGTCATACACAAGGCTCTGCACCGTGCGCCCCAAGGCGAGTCCACCGGCCACCCCGATCACCAGGCCCAGCAGCACGACGCGCATGCCCTCCGAGACGATCAATTCCACGACGCGGCGCGGCGTTGCGCCCAGTGCCATGCGGATGCCGATCTCGCGCGTACGCTGGCTGACGGAGTAGGTGAGCACGGCATAGATCCCGATCGCAGCAATGAGCAGCGCGACCCCGGCAAAGAGGCTGAGCAGGATGCTGGTCAGCCGCGGCTGCGTGGCGCTGGTCGTGAGCCATTGCTCCATGGTTTTCACGTTGGCCATCGGCAGGTCGGGGTCGAGCGCTTTGATCTGCTTGCGGATGGCGGGCAGCAGTGATTCCGGAGACGCGTCTGTCCGCACCACGACGTCCATCAACGGGTTGGTCCGCGTGGTGATGGAGTAGTAGAAGGCAGGTGACTCCTGACTCAGTTGGGTGCTGCGCACGTCACCGACCACGCCGGCCACAGTGAGGGGAATGTCGGGGTCGGCCGAGCGGCGAAGGGTGCGTCCGAGAGGATTTTCGTCTCCCCAGAAGGTGCGGGCGGTGGCCTGGCTCACGATGATGATGTCGGGCGTGCTCGCGTCGGAGTACTCGAACTCGCGGCCCAGCACCAACGGGATGTTCATGGTCTTGAAGTATCCGGGGCTCACGATGCGCCAATCGATGGGGATTTTGGCGTCGGGCGGAAGGATGGAGTTTTCGGTCGCCATCATCGGGTGGCTGTAATACGCGC
>DATHUD010000700.1:0-4054 GCA_035462575.1 Thermoanaerobaculia bacterium
CGCCTGTCTCAAGAGATTGAACGGACAAATGGGCGGGTGACGGGCTCCTTGGATCTCCCCCGCCGTTGAAAGGAGAACCCATGAAACGCAATCACGCCCTGAAGCTTCTCACCCTCCTCACCCTCTCCACCCTCCCCCTCGGCACCGTGGCCTGCTCGAAAGGCTCGAGCCCCACGGAGCCCGGCTTCGACTTCGAGGAGTCCTCCGCTCTCTCCGCCAGCAACGATTCCCTCTCCGTGACGACCGACGAGAGCCGCGGCCGGGGCCGTGGCGGCCGGGGCGGCAACGACGACCGCGGCGGCAACGATGACCGCGGTGGAGATGACCGCGGCGGGCGGCGGGGTGGCCGGGGTGCCGACGACGAGCCGGGCGATGACCGCGGCGGACGCCGGGGCGGCCGGGGTGGCCAGGACGACAACAATAACAACAACAACCCGCGGGCGCCGCGCAACGGCCAGGAGTTCGAAGGCTCCGTCGCCTCGGTCGCCGGGAATTCCGTGTTCCTGACCAACGGCACCCGGATCCTCGTCAACGGCCAGACCCAGTGGATCGCCCGGGGCGACCTCCACTCCCTCTCCCAGGTCGCGAGGGCCGTGGCCGCCGATCGTCCGACGCGAGTCGAAGGACGCGGCGTCCGCCAGGGCAACGGCAACTTCGTGGCCAACACGATCAAGGCCGAGGTCGACGACTAGGATTTCCTCCCCTGCGTCTTGCTCGCACGAGCGCCCTGCCCTTCGAAACCTCACCCTCTGTCTCCCTCTCCTACCGGAGAGGGAGAACCCTTTTGAAGCGATCTGGCCTGCGCCCCGGTCTTGAAGGGGCAAGACCGCCTCGCAGGCGTCCTCCCTCTCCCGGCGGGGGCCGGGTGGGAGATGGGAGAGGGAGACAGAGGGTGAGGTTTCGAAGGGCAGGGCGCCCAGATGAGAAGGAGCTTCAAGCGGCCTTGAAGGCGGTGAGGAGGTGCTCCCGGTCCGCCGCGAATTCGAGGCAGGCCTGGAGGTCCTCCGGAGTGAGCTCTGGGAAATCCTCGAGGATCTCGGCGTGCGACATCCCCGCGGCCATCCATCCCAACACGTCGTAGACGGTGATCCGCATCGAGCGGATGCAGGGTTTCCCGCCTCTCTTGCCCGACTCGAGGGTGATGCGGTCTCGGTAGCTCATCCTGTTCAAGATACTCCAGCCGCGAGGTGCCGGCAAGCACTGGTTGTCACAAAACCCTCCCCGCCGGCACCCCAATAAGTAGAGCATCTCCTCCGGCAGTCCTCCCGTTCTGTGTGGCCGTGTCGAAATCGAGGTTTTTCGGGGTTGGCATACCGCCAGCCTTGTTCGCGGAGAGGAATCGATATGCGAGCCAGATTTCTTCGTTTCATGATGGCCGGTGCAGCTCTCACCCTGCTGGTGGCCGCCACCCCCGCCCAGGCCCAGAGGCCCGTCAAGGTCGGCGACGAGCTGCCGTATTTCGCATCCACCCCGAGAGCCTATCCGCGCGGCGCGGCCGAACGCCCGGCGGTCTGGTCCGAGACCGTCGTCTCTCCGGGCGCGACCTTCCTGCGGGTCCACTTCAGCCGCTTGAACCTGCCGGACGGCGACTATGTGACCGTGTCGAGCCCGGACGGGACGGACTTCTGGACCTACACCGGCCGGGGCCCCCACGGGACGGGTGAGCTCTGGTCGTTCATGGTCGAAGGGGACACGGCCGTCGTCGAGCTCCACGCGGGCAACGCCGCGATCAAGGGCCGCGCCGCCCGCTTCGGCCTCGCCATCGACCGGATCGCCCACGGCACCGCGCCCATGGACGGCGACGGCGGCCCGGCCGAGAAGATCATCTGCGGCACCAACGGCAGCCAGAACGCGATCTGCCACACCGGCATCAACATGAATCCGGTGGCGCGCCTGTCGTTCCAGTCCGGCGGCTCCTCCTACGTCTGCACCGGGTGGCTCGTGGCGGGCTCGAACGCCAACACGATGCTCACCAACAACCACTGCGTCGCCAACCAGACCGAGGTCAGCACCGTCCAGGCCCGCTTCAACTACCAGACGACCACCTGCACGGGCACGACCCAGGCGACCTACTCCTCCTACACGGGCGGCACGTTCCTGCGCACCCACTCCGGCCTCGACTACACGATCCTGACCCTTCAGGGGAACCCCGAGGCGACCTGGGGCGAGTACACCGCGACCAGCAAGCTCCCGACGGTCGGCATGGCGATCAACTTCCCGCAGCACCCGGGCGGCGGCCTGAAGAAGATCGGCTACTGGAAGGACTCGGCCCGGACCCTGCGCTGCGACGTGGCCACGGCCAACGCCTCCTACGGCGGAGCGACCGCCGGCAGCCAGATGGGTTATAGCTGCGACAGCCAGGGCGGCTCCTCGGGCTCGCCGATCATGGACGCCGGGACCGGCCGCATCATCGGCCTCCACCACTTCGGCGGCGTGGGGGGCTCCACCTGCCTCAACTCCGCGACCCAGATGCGGCAGGTCTGCTCCAACGCGGGCTCCCTGCTCTCCTGCGCCACCAACTGATCCCGTTTTGCTTCGGCCCGCCGGCGATCGATCGCCGGCGGGCTCTATCCATCTCCGCTTGGGCTAAAATAAAATTCGCGATCGGATCGCAATTCTCAAAAAGGAGAGCCGCTTATGTCGCCAGCTCGCACCCCGGAAGAGAATGAACCCGTTCCAAGCGCCGAAGATGAGCGGAAAAAAACGGAGGTCAGCCGGAGGACCTTCCTGCAGTGGGGAGCGCTCGCGGGCGCCAGCGCCCCCGTGGCGGGGCTCCTCGGCACAACCTCGCCGGCCGCGGCCCAGAACACGCCGACCGTCGAGCCGGCCCAGGACATCGTGGAGGCCACGATCGCCGAGCTTCAGGCAGCCATGACCCGGGGCGGGCTCACCTCCCGCAACCTGGTCGACATGTACCTCGACCGCATCCGGGAGCTCGACCAGAGCGGGCCCGAGGTCTTCTCGGTCCTCGAGGTCAATCCCGACGCCCGGCGGATCGCCCGGAGGCTCGACCGCGAGCGCAGGAACGGCAACGTGCGCGGTCCGCTCCACGGCATCCCCATTCTTCTGAAAGACAACATCGACACCGGCGACAGGATGGAGACGACCGCGGGCTCCCTCGCCCTCTCCGGCGCTCCGGCCCCGCGGGACTCGACCGTGGCCGCGCGCCTCCGGGCCGCGGGCGCGGTCATCCTCGGCAAGGCCAACCTCTCCGAGTGGGCGAACTTCCGCGGCTTCGGCTCCTCGAGCGGCTGGAGCGGCAAGGGCGGCCAGACCAAGAACCCCTACGTGCTGGACCGGAACCCCTGCGGATCGAGCTCCGGCTCGGCCGCGGCCGTGTCCGCCAATTTCGTGACCGTGGCCCTGGGCACCGAGACGGACGGCTCGATCGTCTGCCCCTCGCACATCAACGGCGTCGTCGGCATCAAGCCCACGGTGGGATTGACCAGCCGCGCGGGCGTCATCCCCATCTCCCACACGCAGGACACGGTCGGCCCGCACGCGCGGACCGTGGCCGACGCCGCCGCGGTCCTGGGCGCCCTCGTGGGGGTGGATCCCCGGGATCCAGCGACCGCCGCGTCCGCCGGGCACTTCCAGACCGACTACACGCAGTTCGTCGATCCGAACGGCCTTCAAGGCGCCCGTATCGGCGTCCCCAGAGGCGGAGGGTTCTGGGGCTACAGCCAGCACACCGATGCCGTCGCCGAAGCGGCGATCGAGGCCATGCGGGACGCCGGCGCGGTCATCGTCGACGAGGCCGAGATCCCCACGATCGACGAGCTCAACGCCGACCCCGCCGAGATCATCGTCCTCATCTACGAGTTCAAGCGCGACCTGAACGCCTACCTCGCCACCCGCACGGGGGTGCCGGCCAACACGCTCGCCGAGGTCATCGAGTTCAACCTGGAGCACGCCGGGCGCGAGCTCAAGTGGTTCGGCCAGGAGTTCCTCGAGCTGGCCCAAGCGGAGATCTTCACCGAGGAGGAATACCTCGCCGCCCTGGAGAGAGGCCGCCGGCTCGCGGGAGTCGAGGGCATCGACGCCGCCCTGGCCG
>DATHUD010000701.1:0-11865 GCA_035462575.1 Thermoanaerobaculia bacterium
GAGCGCGGCCGGTTTCTGTCTGCGTGCCTTGGGCCGGTTGGCCGAGGCAGTTGAACTGATGCAGGGGGGGTTAGACCTCCGCATCCGCACGGAATCCTGGAAGAACGCTGTCTTTTCGGCCAGCAACCTCAGCGAACTGACGTTAATCTTGGGAGACGTGCGGCGAGCCGTGGCGTTCGGCAAGCAGAGTGTTGAGCTGGCCGACCGTAGCGACTCCTTTGCGAGAATACTTTCCCGGGCTACGTGGGCCGATGCTCTACATCAGGCGGATCGCCAGGAGGAGAGCGCGGCAGCCTTCCGCGAGGCCGAGGCCATGTCGGCGGAATGGCAGCCGGGGTACCCTCGGCTTTATTCCTTCACGGGTTATCGGTATTGCGATCTACTGCTGAGCCAAGCGGAGTCAGAGGCCGGAGCCGGGCTGGCCGGGCTCACCGCCAATCCGAAGGCGAGAGAGCGGTTCCGGGAGGTGCTGGAGCGGGGGGAGTACGCATTGAGAATCGCAGAGGAAAGTCGCTTGCTCCTCGACATCGCCCTTGATCACCTCACCCTAGGCCGCGCTCATCTCGGCTTGGCACTTGTGACTCCCCACGTAAAGGATTGGGATGCCGAATGGACTCGGGCCGCCGAGGATCTGAATCAAGCAGTGAACGGCCTGAGACAGGCAGGAACCGAACACAATCTTCCCTGGGCTCTCCTGGCTCGGGCCGCCTTCCGGCGCCTGTCCGCCGACTTCACCGGCGCCTCTGCCGACCTCGCCGAAGTCCTGGAGATCGCCGAGCGCGGCCCCATGCGCCTTCACGAGTGTGACGCCCACCTGGAACTCGCCCGCCTCTGCCAGGACCAGGGACAGCTCGACGAAGCTCGCTGCCATGTGGAGCGGGCACGGGAACTGGTGGAGCAGACCGGGTACGGGCGGCGGACGCGGGAGGTGGAGTACCTCAGGCGGGTGCTTGCCTGATAAGCGGGAGAAAGATTCCACCCGTCCGGCAGAGCCGTCGCCCTCTTCAAGTACGCCTTTCGACCTCATGGTGCGGAGGCTCTTCCCAACGACCAGAAGGCTGCCCCGAGTAGGCAAGCGATTCGATCGAGAGGGGCGAACGCTCCGCCGGAAGGGACGAAGCCTCCACCGAACGGGGGGAAGGTTCCACCCAGTGGGTATGGCCTCGTACCCATTCGGTGGAGACTCGTACCCGTTGGGTGCGAGGGTTCCCCCGTTGGGTGCGGCGGTTCCACCCAGTGGGTACGGCCTCGTACCCGTTCGGTGGAGCCTCGTACCCGTTGGGTGGAGCCTCGTACCCGTTGGGTGCGAGGGTCCACCCGTTGGGTGCGGCGGTTCCACCCAGCCGCGGTCAGGAGAACACCGCCACCGCCGCCTCTACCGGGGGACTGAGGATCCCGCCCCACTCCCGGTCGACGCTATAGCACAGCATCTCCCGGCCGAGATGACGGATGCGCCCCTGAAGCGTCTCGCCCAGGCGCTCGGCCACGCGGACGGAGGCGCGGTTCTCCGGGTGGATGAGGCTCACGACGCGGTCTTTCTTCAGAACGGTGAAGGCGTAGCAAAGGGCGGCCCGGGCGCCTTCGGTCGCGTAGCCGTGCCCCCAGAAGCGCCGTGCCAGAGTCCAGGCGAGCTCGCAGTCCGGCCAGCCCGCCGGCTCGGCAAAGCCCGTCATCCCCAGGAGCTCGCCGGTCTCCTTGTGCTCCAGGGCCCACATGCCGCAGCCCCCGAGCTGCCAGTGCCCCAGGAGGAACGCCAGGTGGCGCCAGGACCGCCCCCGGTCCCACGGCTCCGGCCCCCCGCCCAGATAGCGCAACACTTCGGGGTCTGAATTCAGCGCGGCGTAGTCGTCGAGGTCGCTCCTGCGGAAGGCCCGCAGCCGCAGGCGCTCCGTCTCCAGGGTCGGGATGGCCAGGTTGTCCATGGGTGTCTCCTTTCCGTTCGCTTGTGCCCGACTCTGGCAAGGGGGACACTGCCCCGGGGGTGCCTTGTTTCTGACCTCTGCACCTCGAATGAGCAGAGGCCGCTCTCCACCCCCGGAAAGGATCGGTTCATGGTGCGAACGGCTCTTCTGGCGCTGCTGCTGTCCATGGGGGGAGGGGGTCTCCACCTCGGCGGTCTCCCGGACCTGATGTCCGCTTTGTGGAATGCCGAAAAGGCGGGAAACGTGCTTGACCCGAATGGGACGACGACCGACGCGGGCGGCCACTTCGACCCGGATGGCGCAGCCGCCACGACCGACGCGGGCAACAGCGCAGACCCCAACGGCTGACGGCTCGCCGTACCCGGGTCCGAGCACTCCTTTCTCTTGGGGGGCGACTCCGCCCCCTCTTTCCGCTACACTGAATCAGGATTTGATGGAGGGCGAGGATGAGCCGACACTTCAGCCGGGAAGCTCTGCTGCGGCTTCTCCGCGGGCCGGCCGGCGAGGCCGAGGCGGCACGCGCCCTCCGGCACGCGGTGCAGTGCCGCCGCTGCCGGTCGAGGGGGGCCGGGTGGCTGGCTCGGGAAGAGACGCTCCGTTCCAAGGACACGCGGCAGGCTCTCGTCGCGGTTCTCGAAGAAGAGCTGAACGGCTCCGTCGAGGCTCTGAAGGCCCGGAGCTGGTGGGCCGAGATCAAGGATCTGAGCCCGGAAGGGCAGATCCGGAAGATCCGGTCCACTCAGGCTTTGCAGAGCCTTCCGGTGTTCGAGTCCATCCTGGCCGAGGCAACGGTGGCCGGGCGCTCGGACCCTTTCCTCGGGGAGAGCCTGATCCAGACCGCGTTGACGGTCGCAGACCTCCTGCCGGAGCCCCGCTATCCGAGGACCCTGAAGAACGACCTTCGCGGGGAGGCCCTGACCGTCGCCGCGAACTGCCGCCGGCTCGCGGCGGATTTTCCGGGCTCGGCCGCGGCGATCGAACAGGCGCGGCAGTACCTCGCCAGGGGAACGAAAGATCCGGGCCTGGAAGCCGGACTCCTCTCCATCCACTGCTCCCTGTGCAGCGACACCGGAGATTTCGAGAAGGCGCTCGCCTCTGTCCGCCGGGCTGTGGAGATTTTCCGGGAGCTGGAGGACTGGCACGCTGCCGCGCACAATTCGGTCCTGGAGGCTGGCTGCTTGTTCGCTGCTGCCCAGCCAGCGGAAGCGATGGAAAGGGCACACTTTGCCCTTGAACGCATGCCTCCGCAGGAGCTCCGGCTTCAGATCCTGGCGAAGCTCATCATTGTTGAGAGCTTGGTCCTATTGGAGCGCCCGCTGGAGGCGCTGCCCCAGTTCATAGAAGCTAAATCTCTCTGCAAGGAGGCCGACCCACGAACGCGGTTGCTCACCGACGCGATCGAGGCACGCCTTCTAGATGGTTTCGGTTGCGTGAGGGAATCCGAGAAGCTCTTCCGCCACACGGTGAAGACTTTTTTCGATCAGGAGCAGTACAAGCAAGCCTTTATCACCCTTCTGACTCTCTTCGAATCTTTCTGCCAGCGAGGGGCGCTCGGCAAGGCGGCGGCGCTGTGCGAAGAGGCGATCGCCGCGACCTCCCAGGCGGGAGAGGCCTGCAACGAACAGATCCGGGGCGCCTGGGAGGAGCTTCTGGCCGTGGTGCGCATCCGCCAGCTCAGCGAGAGCGAGCTCATCCAGGCCCGCCAGTTCCTCGTGCGCAACTGGAGCGTGCCGTCCGGCGTGCTCGTGCTCCCGAGGCTGCAAGCGGAGATCGCCGTCCCGCGCCCGGCGCTGCCGGAGCCACCCCCCTTGCCGGCCGAAGAGGACACGGAGCCGGGCAGCTTCCAGGAAGCGCGCGAGGAGTACGAGCGGAGGCTCATCGCGGCGGCCCTGGAGCGTTCCGGCGGCAACGCCAGCCAGGCGAGCCGCCTGCTCGGGATGTCCCGCAATACGCTCAGAGCGAAGATGCGCCGCTACGGTCTGTGAGCTGCTCGCCCCGTGGGGCGGGACAGCCGAAGCCAAGGACTGCAAGGACACCAAGGACTGCAAGGACGTTGACGCCGGAGAAAGCCCGTCCCTGCTGTCCTTGCAGTCCCTTGGGTCCTTTTTAAAGCTCCCCCAACCCGAACGCCCGCGTGAGGAAAACCGCCATCTCCGCCCGGTTCACGAGACCTCCAGGGCAGTAGAGGCCCGGGGCGCAGCCGCTGGTGATCCCCTCGGCCGCGAGCCGTTCGATCCAGGCGCCGGCCCAGTGATTGGCCGGGACGTCGGTGAAGACGGTGCCGGTCGCGGGGGGCGGGGTGTAGCTGCCGCCGTGCAGGGCGCGGAGGAGGAAGATCGCCATCTCGGCGCGGGTCACCGAGGAGCCGGGGCAGAAGAGCGGGGGGCTCGCGCTGCACCCCTGGGTAACGCCGTCCGTGGCGATCTGCTCGATCCAGGAGGCGGCCCAGAAATTCGCCGGGACGTCCTGGAAGCGGGTTCCGGTCGCGGCCGGAGGCACGAAGGAGGCGCCGTGGAGGGCCCGGCCGAGGAAGATGGCCATCTCGGCCCGGGTGAGAAAGCTGGCCGGGCAGTAGTCGGCGCCGGTGCTGCAGCCGTTGGTGATGCCGTTCTCGGCCAGGGTCTCGATCTGGCGCCAGGCCCAGTGGCTCGTGGGGACGTCCCCGAAGCTCCCGCCGAGAGCGGTCCGGGGCACGGACCACAGCTCGAAGCCCGCGGTTCCATCGTTGGCCACGAAATAGGCGTTGGGGAAGGCGCGGAAGAACCCTCCCGGGCTGGAGGGGAGCGGGCCCGGAGCGATGTCCTCAAGCCTGCGGGTACCGGCTTCCGTGCCGTTGCTCACCCAGGGCTCGTAGCCATGTTCGTCGTCCGTCGCGGCGAATACGAGAGCGTGCCCCATGGAGGCGAGAGAGGAGATCCTGAGGGAATCGGGTCCGGGGACGATGTCCTTGACGACTCGGGTGCCGGCCTCCGTGCCGTCGCTCGTCCAGAGCTCGCGGCCGTGGGTGGCGTCCGTCGCGACGAAGAAGGCCCGGTTGCGCACGGTGACGAGGTCCCAGGGCTCCGAGGTGCCCAGACCGGGGACGATGTCCTTGACGACGTGGGTGCCGGCCGCGGTGCCGTCGCTCACCCAGACCTCCAGGCCGTAGACCCCGTCGTCCAGCGTGAAGAAGGCCCGGTTCCGGGCGGCTGTCATGTGCCAGACCGGGAAGTAGAACGGAACCCCCGTGATGACGTCCTCGACGAAGCTCGTGCCCGCGGTGGTGCCGTCGGTTTTCCAGAGCTCTCCGTCATAGATGCTGGCCCCGGCCGTGAAGAGAGCCGTTCCTCCCTCCAGGGCGACCAGATTCGCGGGATTGAGCGGGGACGAGGAGACGAGGACGGTCCCGGCTTCGGAGCCGTCCGTCCTCCACAGCTCCCGGTTGGGAGAGCCGGGCGTGCCCTGCGCGCTGAAGAGAACCCAAGGACCGAGCTTCCCCAGAAGGATGGGATCCGAGCTGTCGGTCCCCGGCAGGATGTTTTTCAGCAGAGCCGTGCCCGCGGCGGTACCGTCGGTCTTCCACAGCTCCCGGCCGGAGTCCGCGGCGAAGCGCGAAAAGACGGCGATGGATCCCAGAACCTCCAGACTGCCGACTCCGTTTGGGACGATCGCCTCGGTCCCGGCACCGGTGCCGTCGGTCTTCCAGAGGGTGCCGTAAGGGGAGTGGAAGAGGAGAGCGTTCCCGAGACGCCCCGCGGAGGAGAAGCCGGAAAGCCACGGAACCGTCGGCGCATTGCCGGACAGCGGTGCCGTCCCTCCCGGCGTGCCGTCCGTCCGGAAGAGCTCGAGCGTCGGGCCTCCGTCGCTCGCCGGGAAGATCAGATTCCCCGAGAGCAGGCCGAGAGGCTGGATGTACTGGTGCAGAGACGACGTCCGCGTGGGTTGATGGACGGGAGCGGTGCCTCCCGGCGTCCCGTTGCTCTTCCAGAGCGACTGCCCCATGTTGGAAGGGCAGGTGTGGAAATAGACCGCTCCGCCCACCGCCGCCGGGTCGATGCTCCGGAAGCAGTTCTCGAGTTGGAATCCGAAATCCGCGAGGAGCACGTTGCCGGCCGGGTTCCCTTCCGTCTTCCAGAGCTCCAGGCTCTGGAAGCTCCCCACACCGCCGGCCAGATAGAGCAGGGAGTTTCCCAGAGGGTGAATTTCCCGGACGTCGGAGTCGATCAGAACCTTCCCCGGGGCCGTGCCGTCGGTCCTGTAGAGCGCCCTCCCGGTGTTGCTCGCGTCGAAGCCGGAGAGGAAGAAGAGCTGGCTGCCCACCGCGGTCAGGTCGCCGAGGGAGGAGCTGGCGGCCCCTGGAGTCGCGTCCGCGAAAAGCACGGTCCCCGCTCCGGTCCCGTCCGTGGACCAGATCTCGCGGCCGAGGTCCGGAGTGGAGGCGGCGAAAACCACCTTGCCGTTCAGGGGAGCGAAGCTGAAGGGAGAGGAGCCGTCCGCCCCCGAAGAGATGTCCTTGACCAGGACCGTTCCCGCCTCCGTGCCGTCGGACCGCCAGAGCTCGTTCCCATGCACGCCGTCGTCGGCGCCCAAGAGGAAGGTGCCATCCGGCAGAGCGTAGTGGTACTCAAAGAGGTTGTAGGGGTCCGGGACCGAAGACGGAGCCCCCGGATTGAGATCGCGGATCAGGTCCGTTCCGGCTTCCGTGCCGTCGCTCCTCCAGAGCTCGCGGCCGTGGTCTCCGTCGTTCGCGCTGAAGATCAGCTCCCCGTCCTTGGAGAGCCAGGGATGCGGGTTCGATCCCGCCGCTCCCGGGCGGATGTCGGCCACGAGCTCGACTCCGGTCCCCGTGGCGTTGACCTTCCAGAGCTCTCCTCCATGGACGCCGTCGTCCGCTCCGAAGAAGAGCGTGCCGCCCACGTCCAGAAGAGGAGTGCCGGAGATGATCCCGGAGCCCCATCCGCCGGGATACAGGTCGTGGAGCATGAAGGTGCCGGCTTCCGTGCCGTCGCTTCTCCAGAGCTCGTAACCGTGGACACCGTCAGAGGCCCAGAAGTAGAGAATCCCGTTCGAGAGGGTGACGCCCGCCGCGCTGGAAGGGCAGCCTCCGGGGCAGATGTCCTTGACCATCGCGGTCGCGCCCGTTGTGCCGTCCACCCACCACAGCTCCGCGCCGTGGAGTCCGTCATCCCCAAGAAAGAAGAGCCGGGGGCCCACCGCGGTGAGAAAGATCATCTGCCCGATCCCCACGGCCCGGGGCTGCGTCGTGTTCAGGTCCGCCACCTGGAACGCCGGCTGGGCGGTCCCTGCGGCCGGAGCGAGGAGAAGAGCGAGGAGGAAGAGCGAGCGCGCGTGGATCATGAAGAGGCCTCCGATTCATCTCAGGGGGTCGTCAACCAGAACGTCCGCGTGAGGAACACCGCCATCTCGGCGCGGCTCACGAGGTTTCCGGGGCAGTAACTGTTCACCGCGCAGCCTTGGGTGATGCCTTCGGCCGCGAGCTGCTCGATCCACGCGGCGGCCCAGTGACTGGCCGGAACGTCGGTGAAGCGGGTGCCGGTCGCAGGGGGCGGCGTGTAGCTCCCGCTATGCAGGGCGCGCAGGAGAAAGATCGCCATCTCGGCGCGGGTCACCGAAGAGCCGATGCAGAAGAGCGGCGGGCTCGCGCTGCACCCTTGGGTGACGCCGTCCGTGGCGATCTGCTCGATCCAGGCGGCGGCCCAGTGCCCAGCCGGGACGTCCTGGAAACGGGTCCCCGTGGCCGGCGGGGGCACGAAGCTGCCGCCGTGGATGGCGCGGCCCAGGAAGACCGCCATCTCCGCGCGCGTAACTGTGCCGGCCGGGCAGTAGCGCTCGGGCGCGCAGCCCAGGGTGATGCCGGCGGTGGCCAGCGCCTCCACCTGGCTCCACGCCCAGTGGGCGCGCGTCACGTCCGCGAAAGACGAGCCCACGGCCGTCTTCGTCAGGGCCCACGGCTCGAACCCGTGGGTGCCGTCGTTGGCCCCGAAGTAGAGGAGCGGGCCCGCGGCGGTGAAATCCCCGGGGCTCGACGGCAGGGCGCCGGGAGCGATGTCCTGGAGGAGGAAGGTGGTCGCCGCAGTGCCGTCGCTCACCCAGGGCTCGAGGCCGTGGGTGCCGTCGTCCGCCGTGAAGAGGAGCGTGTGGCGCACGTATTCGAGCTCCTGGAGCGACGAGGAGCCGGGGCCGGGATTGATGTCTTCCACCATGCGGGTCCCTGGGACGGTGCCGTCGCTCGTCCACAGCTCCTGGCCGTGGATGCCGTCGTCGGCTATGAAGTAGAGCCGGTCGAAGGCGGCGGTGAGCCGGAAGACTCCGTAGGAGGGGGGACCGGTCACGACGTTTGTGAGCGGGAAGGTCCCGGCCGCGGTGCCGTCGCTCCTCCAGAGCTGGCGGTCGGCCGCATCGAAGAAGAGCAGGCCCCCGGCAGCCACCATGTAGGAGTAGTTCCAGATCGAGGAGGCCGGTCCGGGGAGGATGTCCCGGACCTGTGCCGTGCCGGCGGCGGTGCCGTCCGTCTTCCACAGCTCGACGCCGGTCGCCCCGTCATCCGCCACGAAGAAGAGGGTGCTCCCTACGACCGTGAGCCCGTTGGCGTTCGCGAGGTGCTTCCCGGCGGGGTGGATGTCGAAGGGCACCGGATCGGTCCAGGGGCTGTCGGCCTTCCACAGCTCGTCGCCCTCCGCGCTGAACAGGAGCGAGCTCCCGAACACGGTCAGCTCTTTGGGGTTGGAGCGGGGGGAGCCGGGGCCCCAGCTCCCGACGGGCCCGGTGAATCCGGAGGGGCCGTCCTCGGTCCGATGGAGGTGGATCCCGTCGAGCCCTCTCCCCATGGAAAAGAAGAGCGTGTTCCCCAGGGGCGTCAGATGGTCCGGGAAGCTTCCGGCGGTGAACACCTCCTCCGTTCCGGCTTCGGTCCCATCGCTCTTCCAGAGCTGGACGCTCTGGACGTCGGCCGCGAAGTAAACCTTGTTCCCCATCACCGTGAGCTGCCGGGGGCGCGACGAGGAGGAGGCGTTCAGGTCCGCGACGAGGGACGTCCCGGCTTCGCTCCCGTCGCTCTTCCACAGCTCGGTGCCCACCATGCCGTCGTCTGCCCGGAAGAGGAGAAGGTCTCCCAAGCCGGCCCCGATTTTCCCATCATGCCCAGCCTCTCGAATCGCGAGGGACGACGTCTGGGTCTGGATCGGAAGGACCAGCTCCGTGCCCGCCGCCGTGCCGTCCGTCTTCCAAAGGGCCCAGCCGTCGGACGTGGTACGGGCCAGGAAGAGCCACTTCCCCGCGGCCACGATCCCCCGCTGGACCCGGAGGGGTGCGTCGTTGCCCAACTCTCCGGAGGAGCCGGTGGCTCCGGGCTCCAGATCTGCGACCAGAGCCGTACCGGCGGCGGTGCCGTCGCTCGTCCAGACCTCGGGCCCGTGGGTTCCGTCGTCGGCAAAGAAAAGGAGCTTCCCTCCCAGGGCGGTGAACGCGGGACCCCACCGGTCGATCGCGTCCTCGGCACCCGGGTTGATGTCCGCGACCGGAACGGTGCCGGCCTCGGTCCCGTCCGTCGTCCAGAGCTCATTGCCGCTGGCGGCGCTCTGGTAGGAGAAGAACACCTGGTCGCCGGTCGAGAGGTAATCGCGCTGGTATCGGAAAGAGCAGGAGCAGGAATTCAGATCCTGGATCTTGAGCGTGCCGGCCACGGTCCCGTCGCTCGCCCACAGGTCGGTATCCGAGAAGGATTCGTCAGTAAAGACGAGGCCGCCGTCGAAAGCGATCAGATTGAGGACGGAGCTCAGGCCCGTTGCGAGGCGGATGGTGCCGCCCGCGCTGCCGTCGCTCACCCAGAGCTCGCTGCCCACGCCCTGATTGCTGGTCAACAGGAAGATCCGGTTTCCGGAGACCGCGGCCGAGGAGAAGGAGATTTTCGGCTCGCCGGGCCGGACGGGGACGGTGCCGGCCTCGGTGCCGTCGCTCTTCCCCAACTCCTTCCCGGTGAGCTCGAAATAGGCGTTGAAGTAGACCGTGGAGCCGATCGCTCCCAGAAGCTGGACGTTCGATCCGAGCTGGCCCGGCAGGATGTCTTTCACGAGGACGGTACCGGCCACGGTGCCGTCCGTCCTCCAGAGCTCGCGGCCGGTCTCCCCAGGGTCGCTCTTGGCGAAGAAGAGGAAAGGCCCTGCGGCGATCAGGGGCTCGTGGATGAACCCGTTGAAAAACGGCACGGTGCCTTCCGCGGTCCCGTCGCTCGTCCAGAGCTGCGTAAACGATTCAGAAGTTGACCCATTGGGGTCACCCATCCGGAAGAAGATCCGGTCTCCCAAGGCGGTCAGTGAGACCGGAGAAGAGGAGCAGATCCCCGGGCAGAGATCCTTGACGAGACGGGTGCCGGCCGCGGTGCCGTCCGAGCGCCACAGCTCCGCGCCGTGGATGCCGTCCGACACGGTGAAGTAGACGACACCGCCGGCCTCGGCCCAGTGGCCGGTGAGCGGCGTGGCCGCGGGCACGGTGGTGTTGATGTCTTTGACCTGGAAAGCCGGCTGGGCCCCCGCCGCTAAAGGGGCGAGAAAAAAACAGAAGCAGAGCACACGAACAAGGCCGGAGCGCATGGAAAACCCTCCCTCAGAAGAACCCGGTCGAGGCTCGATCCGTCAGTAAATGACTTTTCGAGAAGAACGTTTCACATTTTATTACATCGTCAGCCCGAACGCCCGCGTAAGGAACACCGCCATCTCCGCCCGGGTCACCAGGCTTCCCGGACAGAAGCGGGTGGGCGTGCAGCCGAGGGAGATCCCTTCGGCCGCGAGCTGCTCGATCCACGCGGCGGCCCAGTGGGTCGCGGGGATGTCCTCGAACCGGGTGCCGGTGGCGGGTGGCGGCGTGTAGCTCCCACCGTGCCTGGCCCGCAGGAGGAAGATCGCCATTTCGGCGCGGGAGAGCTGCGCGCCGGGGCAGAAGAGCGGGGGGCTCGCGCTGCACCCCTGGGTGACGCCGTCCGTGGCGATCTGCTCGATCCAGTCCGCGGCCCAGAAGCCCGCGGGAACGTCTCCGAAGCGGGTGCCGGTCGCGGCGGGCGGTGTGTAGCCTTCGAAATGGGCTGCGCGGCCAAGGAAGACGGCGGCCTCGGCGCGGGTGAGGGTCGAGCCGGGGCAGTAGCTTCCCGCCGCGCAGCCGCGGGTGATGCCGGCGTCGGCCAGCGCCTCGACGGAGAGCCACGCCCAATGGCCGGGCGGCATGTCCGCGAAGGTCGAGCCCAGCGCCGCCCGGGGGAGGAGCCACGGCTCGAAGCCGGTCACGCCGTCGTTGGCCGCGAACCCGATCTTGTCCCCGGCGAGAGTGAAGGCGAGCGGGCTCGAGGGGAGGGGGCCCGGCGCGATGTCCTGGAGGAGCGCCGTGCCGGCCTCCGTGCCGTCGCTCACCCACAGCTCCACGCCGTGGACGGGGTCGAATGCGGAGAAGAGGAGGACATGTCCCACGGCCTTGAGATTTCCGGGCCGCGAAGAGTCCTCCCCCGGGACGATGTCTTCCACCATCCGCGTACCCGCTTCCGTGCCGTCGCTCACCCACAGCTCGCGGCCGTGGCCCCCGTCATCGGCGACGAAGAAGACCCGGTCGCGCACACGGGTGAGGAGGTCTAGATCGGAGGACCGGGCGCCCGGGAAGACGTCCTTGACGAGGACAGTGCCCGCGGCGGTGCCGTCGCTCTTCCACAGCTCGGTCCCGGAGACGCCGTCGTCCGCGAGGAAAAAGAGGGTGGTGCCGACCGCCACCGGACGGGGATCGCCGGCGGAGGAGGCGAGCCCGGGACGGATGTCTTTGACGAAAACGGTACCGGCGGCAGTGCCGTCGCTTTTCCAAAGCTCCTGGCCGTTCGTGGGGTCGTTCGCGAAGAAGAGGATCTGGCCCCCCACTCGCGTCAGCCGGAACGGGTAGGAGGAGAGGGCGCCGGGCACGAGGTCCTTCA
>DATHUD010000702.1:0-7070 GCA_035462575.1 Thermoanaerobaculia bacterium
AGTGACGCATGTGGAGCTGGCAGACGGTCGTGGCCGGCATCGGGCCGTGCGCTTCGCCGTTGATCATGAAGCCGCAGGAGCCGCAGATGCCTTCGCGGCAGTCGTGCTCGAAGGCGATGGGCTCTTCGCCCCGCTCGGCGAGCTGCTCGTTCAGGACGTCCAGCATCTCCAGGAACGAGGCGTGCTCGGTGACGCCCGTAACCTCGTACTTGACCATCCGCCCCGGGTCCGCGGGGCTCTTCTGCCGCCAGACGTGTAGGGTCAGGTTCATTACTTGTAGCTCCTTTGGCTGGGCTTCACGAACTCGAATTCGAGCGGCTCCTTGTGGAGGGTCGGAGCCTTGCCCACACCGTTCCACTCCCAGGAGGAGACGAACGAGAAGTTCTTGTCGTCGCGCAGGGCCTCGCCGTCCGGCGTCTGGTGCTCTTCGCGGAGGTGGCCGCCGCACGATTCGTCGCGCTCGAGCGCGTCGATGCACATGAGCTGGGCGAGCTCGAAGTAGTCGGCCACGCGGCCGGCCTTTTCGAGCTCCTGGTTCAGGCTGTCCGCAGTGCCGAGGACCCGGAGGTTCGACCAGAACTCCTCGTGGAGCGCCGGGATCATCTGGAGGGCCTTCTTCAACCCTTGAGCGTTCCGGGCGATGCCGCAGTAGTCCCACATGATGCGGCCGAGCTCGCGGTGGAAGGAGTCGGCGCTCCTCTTGCCGTTGATCGAGAGCAGGCGCTTCGTGCGCTCCTCTACGTCGGCCTCGGTCGCCCGGAAGGCCGGGGTGTCGGTCGAGACCGGCTCGTTCAGGTACGAGGACAGGTAGTCGCCGATCGTGTAGGGGATGACGAAGTAGCCGTCCGCCAGCCCCTGCATGAGCGCGGAGGCACCCAGGCGGTTGGCGCCGTGGTCTGAAAAGTTGGCTTCACCCAGGACGAAGAGCCCCGGGACGTTGCTCATCAGGTCGTAGTCCACCCAGAGGCCGCCCATGGTGTAGTGGGGGGCCGGGTAGATCCGCATGGGGACGGCGTACGGGTTCTCGCCCGTGATCTTCTCGTACATGTCGAAGAGGTTCCCGTACCGCTCCTCGATCGTCTTCTTGCCCAGCCGCCTGATGGCGTCCGAGAAATCGAGGTAGACGCCGTTTTTCTGGGGGCCGACGCCGCGCCCCTCGTCGACCGCCATCTTGGCGTTGCGGGCGGCGACGTCCCGGGGCACGAGGTTGCCGAAGCTCGGGTACTTGCGCTCCAGGAAGTAGTCGCGGTCGCCTTCCGGAATCTGGTCCGGAGAGCGCTTGTCGGCGGGGTCTTTGGGCACCCAGATCCGGCCGTCGTTCCGGAGCGACTCGGACATCAGGGTGAGCTTCGACTGGTAGTCGCCCGAGGCCGGGATGCAGGTCGGGTGGATCTGGGTGAAGCAGGGGTTCGAGAAGAGCGCCCCGCGCCGGTGGGCGCGCCAGGCCGCGGTGACGTTCGAGCCCTTGGCATTGGTCGAGAGGAAGAAGACGTTGCTGTAGCCGCCGGTCGCGAGCACCACGGCGTGGCCGGCGTGGCTCTCGATCTTGCCCGTCACCATGTCGCGGACGACGATGCCGCGGGCGCGCCCGCCCTCGTCCACCACGACGTCGAGCATCTCGGTGCGCGGGAACATCTTCACCCGGCCCCCCGCGATCTCCTTCGAGAGCGCCTGGTAGGCGCCCAGGAGGAGCTGCTGGCCCGTCTGGCCGCGGGCGTAGAAGGTGCGGGCTACTTGGGCGCCGCCGAAGGAGCGGTTGTCCAGGAGGCCGCCGTACTCGCGGGCGAAGGGGACTCCCTGGGCCACGCACTGGTCGATGATGTTGACCGACACCTCGGCCAGACGGTAGACGTTGGCCTCGCGGGAGCGGAAGTCACCGCCCTTGATGGTGTCGTAGAAGAGCCGGAAGATGCTGTCGCCGTCGTTGTGGTAGTTCTTGGCGGCGTTGATGCCGCCCTGGGCGGCGATCGAGTGGGCGCGGCGGGGCGAGTCCTGGAAGCAGAAGCACTTCACGTTGTACCCCAGCTCCGCGAAGCTCGCGGCGGCCGAGGCCCCGGCCAACCCGGAGCCCACGACGAGGATCGTGAACTTCCGCTTGTTGTTCGGGTTGACCAGCTTCACATGCCCCTTGTGCTCCGCCCACTTCGACTCCAGGGGACCGGATGGGACCTTGCTGTCGAGTTTCATGGCGGGAGCTCCTAGCGAACCAGGCCGGTCAGCACGGCCAGGGGGAACGAGATGTTGCCGAGGGTGACGATCCAGGCGAAGGCGTGGGCGAAGCCGTTGCGCCACCGGTTGAACCGCGGATGGTTCCAGCCGAGCGACTGGAACAGGCTCCAGAGGCCGTGGTAGAGGTGGAGCCCGAGGGCGAGCTGGGCCACGATGTAGAACAGCGACACCCACCAGACCTGGAAGCCCGTGATCATGTTGTGGCGCACGCCCCCCTCGATGAACTCGGGATGGACGGTGCCCGTCGTGAAGTGGAGCAGGTGGTAGACGATGAACAGCAGGATGATCACCCCGCCCCACCGCAGGGTGCGCGACGCGTACGAGGTGTGCACCTTGTTGCGGAAGGAGTACCCCTGGGGGCGGGCGGCGCGGCTTGCCCGCGTCACCTGCCAGGCGGCCCAGATGTGGAGCACCACGGCCGCCAGCAGGATGATGCGGGCGATCCAGAGAGCGCCCTCGGCCGGCAGTGCCGGCGCCCCTACATTCCGCAGGAAGCTGCCATAGGCGTCGAGGTACGGCTGCTCCAGCGCAATGCATTGACCCTGAGCATCCCGAGCCGCACAGTACACCCCCGGCTCGTAGAGCTTCAGGTTGCCGATCATGTGGATGAGGACGAAGCCGAAAAGGATGATGCCCGTGACGGCCATCACCGCTTTCTTGCCGACTGCGGATCGATAGAGGTCAGAGAACCAGGACATGGATTTTCCTCTCGGAAAGCTGGGGTCGGCCTGTAGTCCGGACCCCGCCTATCCTATGTCAACACCAAACGGTTTGTGAAATATGTCACAAGGCGGGGCCGCGGCGGCGGCGGCGCCTCCGGGGCCGGGGCCGCGAGTCGCTCTCGGCCGGGGCCTTGAGCGCGGGCCGGCGGCGGACGGCGGCCTGCCAGGCGGCGAAAGCCTCGTTCCCCTCCCCCGTGGCCTCGACGAGCATCTCGAAGAGGAGGAGGGCGCTGTCGAAGAACGACTTGCGGGCGATCTGCACCCGCTGGTGGGTGGTCCAGCTCGGCTCGCACAGGCGCTGGAAGCCGATCAGGGCCTGGAGGATCTGCTGGGCTTTCACGTTCGACAGCGTGAAGCGGGAGAGGAACGGCGCGATCTCCTCCTCGACCATGATCTCGATGGCGGCACGGCTCATCGGCCGCTGGTCCAGGGCCTCGATGTCGTAGCGGCGCAGCATCACTTTGGGGAGGAGGAGCGCCGCGAGCAGCGAGATGTCCGTGAGCGGGCGCTCCTCGGCCACCATGCGGTCGATCACCGGCAGGAGCTGCCCGAAGTCCCCGAGCCCCCGGGCCCCCGCCGTGAGCATCGCGTAGGCCTCGGGAAGAAGGACCTCCAGGATCCCGAGCTCCAGCATCCACTGCATGGCGGCCCCGGCGTGCCCGCACTTCAGGAGCTGGACGATCTCCTCCGTCACCCGCGCCGGGGAGGCCTTCTCGATCTCCTTGCGGTGCCGCTCGATCGCCTCCTGCGTCTTCTGCTCGATGCCGAACCCGAGCCGCCCGGCGAACTCGCAGGCGCGCAGCATGCGGACGGGGTCCTCCCGGAAGCGCACGTCCGGGTTGCCGATGACCCGGACGAGCCTCCTCTCCAGATCCTCGATCCCGCCCACGTGGTCGACGACCGAGAAGTCGGCGACGTCGTAGAACAGGGCGTTGATCGTGAAGTCGCGGCGGAAGGCGTCCTCGCGCGGGGTGCCGTAGGTGTTGTCGCTGGTGATCAGCAGCTCCCCGGGCTCCCCCCGCTGCTCGTCGGGGTCGGGGTCGCGGCGGAACGTCGACACCTCGACCGTGCTCCCGTCGTGGAAGTAGACGTGGACGAGCCGGAACCGCCGGCCGATGATCCGGGAATTGGAGAACAGACGCCGCACCTCGTTGGGCCGGGCGTTCGTCCCCACGTCGAAGTCCTTGGGCTTGCGGCCCAGCATCAGGTCCCGCACGCTCCCCCCCACCATGTAGGCCAGGTAGCCGGAGTTGTGCAGCCTGTAGAGGACCTTGAGGGCGTTCTTGTCGATATCTCTGCGGGAAATCGGGTGCTCGGACCGCGGCAGAGATCGCGGCTCAACCTCGTTGCCGTCGCTCACAGGATGATTATAAGGTGCCGGTAGAGGCATCGATAAACAGCTATTTTATAGAGTCCAGGGAGATTAGGACCGGGGAGGCCTCACCGGACCGCTCAGGACTATACAGAAACTGGGGCCGAAGTGCGAAGGGTCCGAGGAAAAAAGAGGGCCAGGGCGGGCGGAGGGCATTAAACCCGCCCTGGCACCGGAGGGAGAGGAGACTTGCTGTTCGTTCGGAGGCCGCCGCGGTATCTCCCGGCACCGCGAAGGCCGTGTCCGTCGTTTTTCAGGGCTCCCGGCCGCAGACGTCACCGCTCAGGGTTTCCTGGATGACGGTGGGGGTGATCTGTCTGCTCATGGTCCGTAAAGCCTCTGGCTCTCCATGGATTCCACGAACCGTGCCAGCCCTCTCTTCGGAGGGCTGACCTTTTGTTTTCAGTGGTTTGAAGGGCTTCGGGGAGATCCGGGGTGTCCGGCCGAGCGGACGCCTGTCATCTGGCGATGACGGGGGTGAGATCCAGGGAGGCCAGAGAATTAAATCAACCGGTTGACGATGTCGATTTCCGACTCGAGCGTCCGGTGGACCGGGCACTTGTCGGCGATCTCCAGGAGGCGGAGGCGCTGCTCTTCGGAGAGCGGGCCGAGCACCTCGATCTCCCGCTCGATCCGGTCGATCTTGCCGGTCTTCTCCTCGCAGTGGGCGCAGTCCTCGGCGTGGATCTTGGCGTGGCGCAGGCGGACCCGCACGCCTTCGAGCGGGAGCTTCTTGTGGTTGGCGTAGAGGCGCAGCGTCATGGACGTGCACGCGCCCAGGGCGGCCAGGAGGAGGTCGTAGGGGTTGGGCCCCTGGTCCGTGCCGCCCAGCTCCACGGGCTCGTCGGCGACCAGCCGGTGCTTGCGGGCCACGATCTCCTGGACGAACCCCTCGCCGCTGGTGACCACGACCTCACCCGCCCGGCCCACCTCCGGGATCTGCTCGACCTCCGCCTTGACTCCTTCGAGGTAGCGCTCGGCCCAGACGGCGATGACGTCCCCGGCGTAGCGGGCGTCCCGCTCGTCCGTCAGGAGATGGTCCGCGGTGTCGAGCGAGACGAAGCTCTTGGGATGCTTCGCCATCAGATAGAGCCGCTGGGCGTTCTCGATGCCGACGATCCGGTCCACCGGGGAGTGGAGGATGAGGAGCGCTCGATGGAGATTGCCGAGCACCTCTTTCAGGTGATCCTCCGACAGATTGTCCAGGAGCTCGCGCCGGATGCGGAACGGACGGCCGCCCCCGAGGTCGACCTCGGCCTCGCCCCGCGCTTCGAGCTCCGGGGAGAGCCGCACCAGGGTGTCCCGCAGGTGCTCGGTGTCGCTGGGCGCGGCGATCGTGGCGACCGCCCGGACTTCCGGGATCTGCACCGCGGCCGGCAGCACCGCGCATCCCCCCAGGCTGTGCCCGATGAGGAAGCTCGGCGCCTCCCGCTCGCGGCGCAGGAAGTCGGCCGCCGCCACCAGATCCTCCACGTTGGAGGAGAAATCGGTCCCGGCGAAATCCCCCTCGCTCTCGCCGACGCCGGTGAAGTCGAAGCGCAGCACGGCGATCCCCCGCTGGACCAGGGCGCGGCTGATCCAGCCGGCGGCCTTCAGGTCCTTGGAGCAGGTGAAGCAGTGGGCGAAGAGGGCATAGGCCGACGGGGTGGTGACGGGGCTTTCGAGCCGCGCGGCCAGCTCGTAGCCGTGGGCCCCGGGGAAGCGCAGGTGTTCGCTTTTCATCGAAGGGATGGTAACACCCCGGGATAGACTACCCCCGTGCCTCCGGAGCCCACCCTCGAAGCGGCCGGCGTCTCCAAGACCTATGGGGACGGCACGGCCGCGCTCTCCGACGTGAGCCTCGCCGTCCGCCCGGGCGAGACCGTGGCCCTGGTGGGCGAGAGCGGCAGCGGCAAGACGACTCTCCTGCGCCTCTTCAACCGCATGGTCGAGCCCTCGTCCGGCGAGGTGCGGGTGGAGGGAAAGCCCGCGGCCGGGCTCGATCCCATCGCGCTCCGGCGCCGCGTCGGCTACGTGCCGCAGGACGGCGGCCTCCTCCCCCACTGGAAGGTGGCGAAGAACGTGGAGCTCGTCCCCCGTCTCCTCGGCTGGGAGCGGGAGCGCCGGGAGACCCGCACGCGGGAGATGCTGGAGCTCGTGGGGCTGGACCCCGGCACCCACGGCGGGCGCTACCCCGCCGAGCTCTCCGGAGGACAGCGCCAGAGGGTGGCCATCGCCCGCGCCCTCGCCGCCGATCCCCCCGTCATCCTTCTGGACGAGCCTTTCGGGGCTTTGGACGCCCTGACCCGCCTGGAGCTCCACCGCCAGTTCCTCGACCTGAAACGCCGGCTCGGCCTCACGACCGTGCTCGTCACCCACGACCTGGGCGAAGCCTTCCGCCTGGCCGACCGGGTGGGCGTCATGCGGAACGGACGCCTCCTCCAACTCGGCCCCCCGCCGGAGCTGGTGGACCGCCCGGCGGACCCGTACGTGCGGGAGCTGCTGGAGGAGCGGCGTGTCTAGGATCTGCCGCCTCGCCCTCGCGGCGTCCCTCCTCCTGGCCCTCCCCGCCGCGGCCGCGGACCGCATCGTGGTGGGCTCGAAGAATTTCGAGGAGAGCCGCCTCCTCGCCGAGATGTTCGCCCAGCTCCTGGAGGCGCGCACCGACCTCGAAGTGGAGCGCCGGCTGGGCCTCGCGGGCACACAGATCTGCTTTGAGGCGCTCCGCTCCGGCGCCATCGACGTCTACCCCGAGTACACGGGGACGG
>DATHUD010000703.1:0-6205 GCA_035462575.1 Thermoanaerobaculia bacterium
TCGTCGAGCGCCTGCGCGGGCGGGAGCACGTCCGGCAGTTGCTGGAGATCGAGCTGGACCGCTATCTCTCCGGGCGCGCGGGAGACACGTACGCCGAGGTGCCGCTCTACAAATCCGACGACCAGGCGTACCTCTTCTACAACAAGGCCGCGGTCGTGCTCTTCGCCATCCGCGACCTCCTCGGAGAGGAGGCCATGGACCGGGCCATCCGCGCGATGATGCAGGAGAGCCGTCCGACGAGCGTCGACCTCGTGCGCCATCTGCGCGCCGTTGCGGATGCCGGGCAGGGCGTGCTCATCGATCAATGGATGAGAGAGATCGTTCTCTATGACCTGCGCATCGAAACCGCGGAAGCGCGCCGCCGCGCCGACGGCCGCTATGACGTGACCGTTCGCATCGACGCGGGCAGGAGCCGCGCGGATGGCCGCGGCAACGAACAGCCCCTCGCCCTGGATGAGCCGATCGAGGTCGAAATCGCCGCGGACACGAAGGTGCTCGACTCCCGCAAGCACGTGCTCCGGCGCGGGATGAACGAGATCAGGCTCGTTGTCGATGCGCTACCATCGTCCGTGACCGTGGATCCCGGGATCACGCGGATCGACCGAAACCCGGTGGACAATGAGACGCGATTCTGAAGAGCGGGTGCAGTAAGATCGTGTCCTAACGACAAAGGGAGGGAGGGTTCGCATGGCAGATTTCACCCTTCGCGCCGTCGCCATGAGTGGGGAAAGCGCCGTCGGCGGGGGCGGATCCAAGTACGGGGACTTCAGTCAGCTCGCCGGTGGTCCGCCGATCGTGACCATCCAGGGGGAGACGATTGCTTTTCTCGGCCTGTTATCTGGGGGGCCCAATCACGGCAAGCTGGCCATCTGGCGCAGCTCGGGCTGCATTTTCGAGCCACTGGTCATGACCGGGGACCCGGCGCCCGGGACGGCTCAGACGTTCCAATCCCTCGGCTATCCGGTTTGCTGCCGGGACGGACGGGTCTTGCTCCTGGGTCTGCTGCCGCCGGGTAACGTCTCGGGGGCCTGGTCGTACAAGGACGGTCAGCTCCAGTTGATCGCATACGAAGGCCAAGCCGCCGTTGGCGTGCCGGGCGCCACCTACTTCACGCCGCCGGGCCAGCATCCCTTCACCTTCCCGCCGGCCGTGGCTGCCAACGGACAGGCCTGCTTCAGCTCGTACATGAAGGGGCCGTCCCTGCTCAAGGACGAGGGCCTCTGGACGGGCGGGCTGCCCCCGGTCGGTCTGGCGCTGCAAAGCGGGGTAACCGCCCCGAACCTCCCTCCGGGCGTGACGGTAGACAGCTACATCACCGGGCCGGTCATGAACGGCACCGGATTGATCGCCTTCGTCGCCACCACCCACAACACCCAGAGCTCGGGTGTTTTCTTCGGGACCGCCGCCAGGTGGGTGATGGTAGTCCAGCAGGGCCAGCCCGCCCCGGGGACCGGGTCGACCTTCAGCGGCCTGCAGGGATGGATTCCGGCGCTCAATGATGCGGGGATGTGCGCCTTCCTGGCCGACTCCTACGTCGCTACCGGCATCTGGGCGAATACCCGGGGAGTCCTCCAAGCGGTCGCGATCAATGGGCAGCCGGCGCCCGGCTTCCCCGCGGGCTGGACTTTCTTCGGGGGCGCGCTCAACCCACCGCTCCTGAGCGCCAATGGTCTGGTCGTCTTCTGGGGCGGCGCCGCCACGACCACCGGCCAGTCGGCCAACGGGCTCTGGTCGTGGAGCGCTGACGTGGGGCTGGCGCCTATCGCCATCGGCAACGCCATCGCCCCGGGCACCGGGGGGCTCAGGTACGTCCCGGGATTCGAGCTGTCGGTGTGTGTCGGAGAGAAGGGCGACATCGCTTTCACCGGCTACGTCGGCGCTTCCGGTGGGCTGGCGACCGGTCTGTGGTACCAGGCCGTCGGGGGGACGCCGAAGCTGGTCGCTCTCGAGGGTCAGACCATGGTTCTCGAGGGTGGCGTCACCAAAACCCTCAAGACGCTCTTCCCCATGGCCTCGGGCGGGCCACAGAACGGTCTCGAAACGGGCATGGGCAGCGGCGGCGAGATCGTCTTTGTGGCCTTGTTCAGCGACGGGACGAGCGCCGTGGTGGCCTCGAGGCCGGTCTAGGCTGCCGCCAGGCGGGTGCACCCGCTGCCGCGGGGTGAGAGGCCAGCGACCTCGTCCCGCGGCGGCTCCGGTCCTCCTCCCTCCCCGGTCCGGTAGATCCCCTCCTGCCCTTGTCGATTTCCAGGATCGTCGTTCGACCTCGCGTTGACGTTGATCCGGCTGCGGTATAGCGTGCGCTGCTCAGCCAGCAGGAAGCGGCAGAGTCAATGAAGGACTCGCTGGCTCATGTCTCCGATGTGCTCCGGCCCTCTGACGCGGAGTGGAAGCCTGTCGTCACCCGCGAGATCGGTCAATCCGAGTTGGTAGTGATCGATGTCACTCAGATGACCGATGCTCTGGCGTGGGAGGTCGCGGAATCGCTGAGCCTGCACCGGCCCGAATGCATCCTCCTGGTCTGCACTCTCGAAGGCCATCTGTTGGACAAGCTCAGTCTGGCGACGACGCTGTTGCAGCGCCTGGAGCAAGAGATCGAGCTGCGGCGCGATTCGGAGGTCGACCTTGCTCGGCAGTTCAAGAAGATTCCCCCGCCGCTGGTCTACGTGCACTTCCCCGGATCGCTGATGTTTCGGTTCTATCTCGTGCGCCGCCTGCGGTATTGTTTGCGCGTGATCGACGGCGACGGGCCGCCGTCTCCCTTAGGTCTACTTTGTCAGACTGCGGCCGAGCCGCCCACCCAATCCCCTCACCACCCCGGCCCTCCTCTCCCAGCGCCCCCTCCAACCCCCGGGAGAGGAGGGAGACGATTGGAGGCAACTTTCTTCCGAAGAGGAGGGTGGAGGCGCCCTCTCCCGGGGGAGGGGAGGGCGATGGGAGAGGGTCGGGGTGAGGTTTTCGGGGCGGGGGCGCAGTCTGACAAAGTAGAATTAGGCCCTTCGAAGAGACGTCCCGCCGGTGGTGGCCTTCGGGCACCCGTGCGAGGTCTCGCCGACGAAGGCCTCGGCCGGTGGTGCGTTGCGGGTTGAGACGTCTCTACTTCCTGCTCTGCATTGCGGATCAAACCCTGGAATAGAGCGCCTGGGTGCGGCCGGAGCCTTCCCGGACCCGGTGGACGAGGCCGTTGGCGTGCAGGCGCCGCAGGGCCGCCGACACCAGTTGGGCGTTGGCGGGTTTGCGCAACGCCTTGCCGAAGCGCCGGTTGACCTCCGCGGCCAATTGGCCGGCGCCGAAGACCTCGCCCTGCGGCATCTCCTCCAGGACCTTGGCCACGAGGCGGCTCCGGACCACCGGCTTGCCGGGAGGGAGATCCTGGAGCGCCACCTCGGAGATCGGAGTCATGCGGGAGGCGATGTCGAAGGCCACCCCCGCCGTGTCCTTGAAGGCCGCGAAGTGGCGGGCAACGGTCTCGTGCTCGGCGGTGTGGAACTCCCTGCGCTCCCTGTGAAAGGCCTCCTGCTCGGCGTGATGGGCCTCCTGGGTCTTGTGAAAGGCCATCTGCGCCTCAAAATGGGCCAGAAGCTCCTCCATCGAGAACTTCGCGCTCATGTGTCCCTCCTCAGCGTTGCACAATTCTACGGAGAAACCCTGCGGCCCGTCCAGTCCGTCGGGTAAATCCTGAAAACGTCGCGCAAGTCGCTCGATCCGTCGCGAATGGTCTGGTGGATGTCATGCAAGCACCTTCTGCAAGACTCCGGAAGGCCGAGTGCGAGGAAGGCGCCGAGAATTTGGCGCAAAAAGACCTGCGGAGTCGTAAGAGGGAGAGAATTCGTCGTACAAATTGGGGTAAAACAATCGGAATCCTCCGTTTGACGCACGATAATCTCAGGAATCGCGACAGATCCGGATGTTGTGCGACGTTTGGAGTCCGTATTGCGACATTTTTTGAGATTGTCGTTATTCCGCAGCGCGAATCGCGACAAATCGAGGCGCTTTTACGATGTTTTTCCGGCCAATTCTTCCCGCGCAAGTGGGGACCAGGCGTCGAAGGCTGCGAAGGAACGTTGTCCGGATACAGCGTGACATTTCCTGGATCAGAGCGACGCTTCGGGGTGGATTTGCGACGGATGGACCCGGGCCACACGCGGCTCCGGCGGATGCCGAAGCCGTCGAGCTGAGGGTTCAGGGGAGGCGGGTGACGAAGACCGGCAGGATGTAGGGTTCCTCCTCGCCCTCGTCCCTCTCCACGTCCTCATCCCCCTCCACGTCCTCGCACACCCATTCGATGTAGTCGTCCCCTTTGATCCAGTCCAGCATCACGATGCGATCGGTGACGAGCCGCAGGTCGTCGGTCTCGAGGACGGTGCAGCCGAACGGCAGCCGTCCATGGGAGACGGAGACGAGGCTGAAGTTGAGCGTCCGGTCCTGGAAGTCATGCCAGCAATAGAAGGCCATGGAGTGAGACGGCTCCTCGCTGAGCACCTCCCGGCAGTCTTCGGCGACCGCCCGGACGAGCTCCGCCACCGCTTCGGGGGTGATCCCGTCCATCTCCTCCTCCGTCGGAGAGAAGGACCACCAGTTCTTGACAGCTTCTTGGTTGATGTCGTCCTCGTCAATGACGATGTCGACATCCTGGACAAGGTCGAACCACTTGGATAGGACCGGGATCATGGCGGAAGTCTAGCGGAATGCGTCGAATTCCGATCCCAGGGATCGAGTGTCCACGAAACCGGGGCAACTCCAACCGTCGACCTGCACTAGCGCGGCAGCCATCGTCCGTGACCGTGATCCCGGGATCACGCGGATCGATCGGATCCCGATGGACAATCGCAAGCGGTTCTGAAGAGAAATCCGAAGCCCGCCGCCCGGCTCGCATCCGAAGCACGACGCCGGACGGTCCGAGCGGGCAATGGGCCGGCAAACGCAGACGTTTTCCCTCGGGAGAGCCCTCCTTACCCGCCCAGAACCGGCGTCCGGCAGCCCGAGGGCGGCCATCGGCATCCCGAGGGCGACGGCTCGCATTCCGAGGGCGAAGGCCGGTCACCCGGGGCGAGGGCCGGCATCCTGAGGGCAAAGGCCGGCATCCCGGGGGCAAGGGCCGGCACCTGGAGGGCGGAGGCCGGCATTCCGAGGGAGGAGGCCAGCCACGGAAGGGCCGAGGCCGGCATCCCGAGGGCGACGGTTGGGCTCCTGGGGCGAACGCCGGCACTCCGAGGGCGGCGGCCGGCATCCTGAGGGCAGCGGCTTGGCTTTTCGAGGGCGATGACCGGCATCACGAGGGCGGCAGCCGGCATTCCGAAGGGGGGGCATTCTCGCGAGGGCGACGATCGGCCAGCCTCTGAGTCTTTGGCGAATAGGTGCCGTCCGAATAGGTTGCCGGCCCCTCCTCTCCCATCGCCTCCCAGCCCGGGACCGGCTCCAAGAGCACGGAAGCCTTCGGCACTTCAGAAGAAGCTTGTCTCATAGGGCGGAGGGGGCTCTTTGGGCGCCGATCGCATCGGCTGCTTATACGTCCGATGGCAGACGAGAAGCAGTCTCCCCCCTCGGCCTCCCGCCAGCCGCCCCATCCGACAGGCTCCGCCGCATAAGCACCCGACACCTCCCCCAGTAAGTCCGCTTATTCGTCACCGCCAGGAGTCCGTAGGAGCGTCCCGGGATGGGGATGCTTATGTATATGGCTCTATCGCGTTGACGTTGATACGACAGTGGCGTAAACTTAGATAAGCTCCAGAGATTCAAAGAGGTAGGCGCGTTTCGTTCCTTGTAATAGCGCCTTTTTTGAACACCTGAGGAAGGTTGAGGGAGCAGAGTCGAAGCTAAGGTTGGGCGCCCTAGGAACTAGACACCTGCAATGAACGGCCATGAAAACTCTTTCCTCAAGACTTGTGCCAGCTCGCTATAATACGCAGGAGCGTGCGTCTGAACTCGCTCCGATTATGCAACATATGCTCTCTACTACTACGGACGAGCAGACGTGGCAGACATTTCTCAGCGAGAACCCAGAGCCTATCGGTTGGCGCTTTGCACTTGGTATCTCCCCCTCCACTCTCGTCAGACCGCAGTTCCGATTGGGAAGTGACTACGTGGTCGACTTCATGGTTGTGGACACTCCACAGTGGGCACAGGTGACGCTGATAGAGATCGAGTCGCCTGCTGTGATAGCCTTTAAGCAGGATGGCAGGCACGCTCCTAAACTAGTTGAGGC
>DATHUD010000704.1:0-2637 GCA_035462575.1 Thermoanaerobaculia bacterium
CGTCGTCGAGCTCCACCTTCCCCCGGGCCGGACGCAGGTCGGGGCCGTTCGCGCGGATCCAGTCGTAGATCAGCTCGGACTCACTCGGATGCATCAGATCCTCCGCCAGTGTGGCGAATTGATGATAGAACGCCCACCCGCCCGGCCCTCACCCCAACCCTCTCCCATCCTCCCGCCCCCCGACCGGGAGAGGGAGCCCTTGCTCAGAGTACCTCGGACTATCCCCTCCCTCCTCTCCCGGGGGATGGACGGGAGGCTGGGAGAGGAGGGCCGGGGAGGTGAGGGCCCGGGTGGGCGGAGGCTTGGCTACCGCGCCACCGCTTCCCGGCTCACCGCCCGGGCCAGCAGATCGCCCACCTGCGAGGTGGTGAGCGAGCCGCCGAGATCCGGAGTGGTGTTGCCCTCGCGGAAGGAGCGGGCGACCGCGTCGTCCAGCACCTTCGCGGCCTCGGCGTGGCCAAGATAGTCGAGCATCAGCGTCGCCGAGAGGATGGCGCCCACGGGGTTCGCGCGGCCCGTGCCCGCGTACTTGGGAGCCGAGCCGTGGACCGGCTCGAACATGGAGGTCTGACCCGGGTGGAGATTGGCCGAGGCCGCGACACCCAGGCCGCCCTGGAGCGCGGCGCCCAGGTCCGTGATGATGTCGCCGAACATGTTGTTGGTGACGATCACGTCCAGGCTGTCCGGGCTCTTGACCATCTGCATGGTGAGCGCGTCCACGAACATGTGGCGCGTCTCGATCTGCGGGTACTCGGCCCCGACCTCGGCGAAGGTGCGCTGCCAGAGGTCGTGCCCGTAGCGCATCACGTTCGACTTGTCGCTCATCAGGACCTCGCGGCGCCCGTGCTCGACCGCGTAGTCGAAGGCCGCGCGGATGATCCGCTCGACGCCCTTGCGGGTATGGATCTCCTCCTGCACCGCGACCTCGTCCGGCGTGCCCTTCTTGAAGTTGCCGCCGACGTTCACGTAGGCCCCCTCCGTGTTCTCGCGGAACACGACGAAGTCCACGTGCTTCTCCGTGCGGTCCTTCAAGGGGCAGAGGCGCGCGTCATAGAGCCGGACCGGCCTCAGGTTGATGAAGAGGTCGAGCCCGAAGCGGATGCCCAGGAGGATGTCCGCCGCGTGCTTCATGTCGGGCACCCGGGGGTCGCCGTAGGCGCCGATGAAGATGGCGGAGTAGTTGTCCCGGAAGTCCTCCAGGGCACCCTTGGGAAGCGTCTCGCCGGTGGCCAGATACCGGTCGGCGTCCCAGTCCAGATGAACGAGCTCGAGGGGCAGATCCCAGGTTTCGGCGGCGGCTTCGAGGACCTTGACCGCCTCCGCGGTCACATCCTTGCCGGTGCCGTCGCCCGGGAGAATCGCAATGCGTTGTGGCCGGCGTTGGGAAGGGGGGATCGGGTTCATGCCGGGGATGCTAGCACGAGGTTTGGCGACCTCACCCCCGGCCTTTCCCCCGCCCGGCCCTCACCCCCTGGCCCCCTCTCCCGCCACACCGCCCGCCCTCCCCGGGAGAGGGGGAATCATCCGCCCTTTTCTTGCTCCCTCCTCTCCCGGGGAGGGGGCTGGAGTGGTGGGAGAGGAGGGCTGGGGAGGTGAGGGCTTGGGTGGGCGGCGGCTCGGCGCTACGCCGCCATCCCGGGCGGCCGGGGCACGTCCCCCTGGCGCCAGACCGCGGCCACCCGGCCCGTGGCCGGCTGGGGGAGGGCGGTCACCGGAGCCATCTTGGTGACGATCCCGAAGTCGAACACGAAGGGGATCTCCGGGCAGAGCCACGCGGAGTGGAGGCCGGGCCAGTGGGCGCCGGAGGCGAGGTGGAAAAGGCGCGGCAGGAGCCCGTCCGCGCTCACCTCGGCGCGCAGCGGCCAGATCGCGGAGGACGGATGGTAGGCGTCGATCCGGTGGAGCACCCCCGAGTCCTCGGCGTAGGCGCGCGGGCGCTCCTGGAAATACCGCACCGCCTGATCCCAGGAGCCGAGGCGCGGCCCCTCGCCCACCGCGGGGCTGTCCGGCCAGGCCCGCACCTCGAACCGTCCTCCCCGCTCCACCCGCCACCGCCAGGGGCCGCCGTCCACGTTCCGGGACGGACGGGGGAACTCGAGCCGCGCCCGGGAGACCGGCTGGTGCGTCACCAACCGCACCCCGGGAGCCACCCACGCCGGCATGAGCATCTGGCGCACCAGGATCGAGGGCATGCCCTCCTCGTCCAGAACATAGAGGCGCAGGTTGAGCTGGGGATAGCAGACCCTGAGGAACGGCAGCGCCGGCAGGTGGAGCGCGTCCTGGTGGAACAGGAGCGCCGAGGCGAAGACGTAGTCCTCCCCCTGCCACGCATGGTACTGGTACCGTAACGGCGGAGGCGGTGCCGGAACGGCCTCGGCCGGCAGGGCCCAGTTGAGGTAGAGACAGTCCCTGACCGTCGTCCGCAACATCATCCGATGACTCTCTTTCCCCGGGTCTCAGGCCCCAATCGACCCTTCAACAACACCTGAACCATAGCGTGCGCGGGGTCGGGCCGCAAGCGTCATGACGTCCCCGGGGCCCCTCGCCGCCCATCCGAATCCTCCCCCCGCCCGGCCCTCACCCCCGGCCCCTCTCCCACCACGCCAACCCCCTCCCTGGGAGAGGGGAGAAAACATC
>DATHUD010000705.1:0-6207 GCA_035462575.1 Thermoanaerobaculia bacterium
CGCGACGGAGCCACAGAGGAGCTTACGGAGTCACTCCGTCGACTCCTTTCCGGAAATGTCCCGCGACGGAGCCGCAGAGGAGCTTACGGAGTCACTCCGTCGACTCCTTTCCGGAAATGTCCCGCGACGGAACCGTAGATAAGCCGACGGGCTCACAGATAAGCGGATGGAGTCACTCCGTCGCCTTATCTCCGGAAACTTCCCGCGACGGAGCCGCAGATAAGCCGACGGGCTCATAGATAAGCGGATGGAGTCACTCCGTCGGCTTATCTCCGGAAACTTAAGGCGACGGAGCCCCAGATAAGCGGACGGAGTCCCAGATAAGTCGACGAAGTCACTCCGTCGACTTATCTCCGGAAACTTAAGGCGATGGAGTCCCAGATAAGCGGACGGAGCCCCAGATAAGCCGATGGAGTCACTCCGTCGACCTTTTTTCCGGAAATTTCTCGCGATGGAGCACCAGAGAAGGCGAGGGAGTCACTTCTTCCCGCGACAGAGTCCCAGAGAAGGCGGACGGAGCCGGCCGGATCGCGCGGCGAGAGGAAGGAAGTTAGAGGGCCGGCAGGATGCCGGCGCTCCCAGCGATTCAATCCGGTTCCTCGTCGTCGGGCCGGCGCCGGGCCTGCGGATTCTTAGTGCGGGACCCGTCTGAGCACGAGGCGTGGGTCACGTCTCGTGTGGAAGCAGGCAATGATCAACACGCGCTCGGGCTGGAGGACGAAGTAGACGAGGTAGGGGAAGCGTTTCACGCCAGCGCGTCGAACATTGCGGTGGGTCACGGGGAAAAGAAGCGGCGAGCGGGCGATGGTCCTCAGGCATTCGTCGATACACGACCGGAATTCGGCTCCCAGACCGGGCCGCTTTTCTTCATACCAGAGCTGCGCCTCGCGAAGATCCCGCTCCGCCAGGGGCCGAACGGTGACAGGCAGGATCAACAGATCTTCTCGAGGCGGGCGCGGACTTCGTCCCAGGAGCTTCCGGCGTCAGGATCTCTTTCGAGATCTTCCAGGCGGCGGTCCAGCTCCTCCCGGTGAGAGTCCGGCAGGGGGAGCGCCTCGGGTTCGTCGACGACGGTGTCCCAGATGGCTTCGACCAGCTCGATCCGCTCGGAGACGCTGAGCTTGGCGGCTTGGGCGAGGAGAGATTTGCTCATGGGGATAGTTTACTCCAGCCCCGGGGCCGGCAGGATGCCGGCGCTCCCAGCGATTCACTCCGGTTCTTCGTCGTCGGGTCCGGCTCCGGGCCTGCGGATTCCCAGGATCTTCACCTTCTGGTGGAGGTAGGTGCGCTGGACGTCCAGGAGGCGGGCGGCGGCGGTGAAGTTCCAGCGGTTGCGGTGGAGGACGCTTTCGATGTATTCGCGCTCGCACTGGGCTTTGAAGTCTTTGAGCGGGACGATGGGGAGCGTCCCGGGGGTCAGGAGGAGGCCGGTTTCGGGGGCTCTCGCGGGCTCGAAGAAGGCGGAGGGGAGCTGGTCGGGGGTGAGCGGGTCGGCTCCGAAGACGACGAGGCGCTCGCAGAGGTTCCGCAGCTCGCGGACGTTGCCCGGCCAGGCGTAGCGCGCGAGGTAGGGAAACACTTCCGGGTCGGTCTGGCGGGGGCGCATGCGGTGCTGGTGCGAGAAGCGCTCCAGGAACCAGGCGAAGAGGAGGGGGATGTCGTCCTGGCGCTCGCGCAGCGGCGGGACGGCGAGCGGCAGGTGGGCGAGACGGAAGTAGAGGTCTTCCCGGAAACGGTTGGCCTTCACCTCTTCTTCGAGGTTCCGGTGGGTCGCGGCGATCACTCGCACGTCCACCTGCCGGTCTTTGGTCTCCCCCACCCGGCGCACGCGGCCGTCTTCCAGGACCCGCAGGAGCCGCGACTGGAGGGCGAAATCCATGTCTCCGATCTCATCCAGAAAAAGGGTTCCGCCGTCCGCCTCTTCGAAGAGGCCGGGCTTGGCGTTCTTGGCGTCGGTGAAGGCGCCCTTGGCGTGGCCGAAGAGCTCGTCTTCGACGAGGTGGTCCGGGATGGCGGCGCAGTTGATCTTGATGAAGGATTTCTGGGCGCGGGCGCTCTGGCGGTGGAGGGCGCTCGCGACGAGCTCCTTGCCGGTGCCGCTCTCGCCGACGATCAAGACCCGGGCGTCCGTGGCCGCGGCGCGGGCGATCCTTTCGCGCAGGCTTGAGATGGCGGGCGATCCCCCGAGGATTTCGGGCTCTCCCCGCAGGTCGGCCTTCAAGCTCGCGACCTCGCGCTTCAGGGCGTGGTGCTCCAGGGCGTTCCGGATCGACTGGAGAAGGCGCTCGCGACTGAAAGGTTTTTCGATGAAGTCGTGGACGCCCAGGCGCAGGGCTTCGACGGTCTCGCTGATCGAGGCTTCGCCGGAAACGATGATGGTGGGTGGGAAGCGCTTGGCCGCGGCCAGGTGGCGGACGAGATCGACGCCGCTCATGCCGCGCAGGCGGACGTCCAGCAGGAGCAGCTCGGGGAGCGCGGCTTTGGGGTCTTCGAGATAGGCCAGGGCCTCTTCGGCCGAGGCCATGGGTTGCGGCGCGTAGCCCGCTTCGCGGAGCTGGAGGAGGAGGCTCGCGCGGATCTTTTCGTCGTCTTCTACGATCAGGAGCCTCGTCATGCGGTCTTCTCCTCCTGGGGCCGCGGGAAGGTCAGGCGGAAGGTGGTCCCGGAGGCCGAGGTCTCCAGGATCTCCAGGTCTCCGCCGTGGTCGAGCAGGATCTTTTTCGAGATGGCGAGCCCCAGGCCCATGCCTTCGCCGATCTTCCTCGTGGTGACGTAGGGCTCGAAGACGCGGGAGCGGATCTCGGCCGGAATGCCGGGGCCGTCGTCCGCCACGTCCAGGCAGATCGAGCGGGCGGTTTCGCTCAACCGGAGCGTGACCGTGCCGCGGCGGCCGTCGAAGGCGCGGAGGGCCAGAGCGCTGTTGTCGCACAGGTTCACGAGCGCCTGGCGGAGCATGTCGCGGTCGAACGCGGCGGCCAGGGGCCTTCCGGGCGGCTCGAAGCGGAGCGTCAGGCCGGGCCAGGCCGCGGCGAAGGTGCCCACGAATTCGGAGACGACGCGGCCGAGGTCGTGCACCGCGAGGTGGGGATCGGGCAGGCGGGCGAAGGAGGTGAACTGCTGGGTGAAGCGCCCGAGGCGCTCGAGCTCTTCGCCGACGCTTCCGGCCACCTGGCGGGCCTCGTCCCCTTCGAGGAGCTGCTGGAGCCTCGCGAGCTCCAGGCGGGCGGCGGTCAAGGGCGTGCGCATCTCATGGGCGTGGCGGCGGGCGGTCTCCTGCCAGACCGAAAGGTTTTTCAAGTAGGCCAGGCGCTTCCTGTCTCGCGCCATGGCGCGGGAGGTCTCTTCGATCATGGCGGCGATGCGGCCCAGGGTGTCACGGCGGCGCTCTCCCAGGTCCAGGTCTTCCTGGCCGGCCGAGAGGGCGACGAGGGCGATGCGGAGGCGCTCGAGGCGCGCGTCGAACCGGCTCTGCCGGAGGAGATGCGCGCCTCCGGCCGCGGCGAGCACTCCGCCCACGGCGGCGATCACGATCATCTCCCAGCGCCGCACGATCTCTTTGCGGTTGTGCTGCAGGATCTGCAGGTGATTCAGGAGCGCCTGGGTCTCTTCGAAGCGGCCGCGGTACTCGTCCCGCCGCTCGGGTGTCAGACGGGCGAGCGCTTTCTGGTCGTCGAGCGAGCGCTCGAGGGCGATCGCGATCTCGGGCTGGAGCCCGAGGCGGAACCAGGCGCCCGAGATCTGCCTTTCGAAAAGCCAGAGCACGGCGGCGGCGGCAAACAGCATGCCGCAGACGGTGGCGGCGGCGAAACGGAAATTCATTTCTTCTTTCCAGCAGGAATCTGAAGCTTCCACTCTTCGTCGAGCAGGGGGGCCCGGCCGATCGAGGTGGCGATCAGGAGGTTCAACATCTGGCTGAACGAAAGGTCTTCGGAGACGGCGCCGGCGCTGCCGGACTTCTCAGCCGAAAGGGCTTCTGAAAACCAGCGCTGGGTTTCGAGCTGCTCGGCCTGCGAGAAGGGGATGACGCGCAGGCGCACCTCGACGCTTTTCGCGCCGGCCGAGGCGGGCGGACGGACGACGGCGAGCCGCGCGTCGCGCCACCACTCGCCCAGGCGCTCGAAGGAGGGGAAGGTCGCGCGCACCGCGCGGCCGGAGGCGTCGATGCGGGAGACGATGTAGATCTCGTCCCACAGCTCGTAGCGCACGTCGATACGGGCGCCGCCGCGGGTTTTCCCCTGAGGGCCTTCGGCGCGGGCCTCGAAGACGAAGCTCGTGGTCAAGCCCGTGCCGAGCTGCCGGCGGACCTCCGGAGACGTGAGCGCGGGAGGGAGGCGGGTGAGCACCAGCCCCTCGGCGGAAGCCTCGACCGCCGGCCCCTCGAGCGCGCCCAACCGGGCGGCCAGGAGGAGCAGCAGGCCGAGCGCCCACCGCGAGGGGAGCCGCTTCACCGCGCGGCCTCCCCGAGGTCCAGGTAGGTGAAGGTGGCCCGCACTCTCCCCCACTGGTTTCTGAAGACGAACCCCACGGAGAGGGAGAGCCGCTTGAGCGGGCTCGGGCCCAGGTCCGGCGCGGTCCTCTCGCCGCCGATCTCGGCGCCGGTTTCGAATCGCAGATCGGAGAGGTTTCCCCGCTCCCGGTGGCGCCGCAGGGCTACGGAGTGCCGGACACCGACGGCGCCCCCGAGAGAATCGAGGCTCACATCCCTCCTCTCGGCCCGGTCGCCGGTGCGATGGCCGGTGAAGAGGTTTTTGATTCGGGACTGGCCCGCGGAGCCGCGGGCGGTGAGTGTGACGGTCTGCCGGGGGGTAACCGAAAAATGGCGGATCCCGGAGACCGCGACGACCACCTGCTCGGACCGGAAGGGCGGGAGCGGCGGCTCGAAGGAGGGGGAGGAGGTGGGGCGGAGGCTCTCGCTCTCGAAACGGGCGGCCTCGACGCCGGCCGAGAGGCTCATCCCCCGGGTGGGCAGGAGCGGATCGTCGCTCGTGTCGTAGACCCACTTCGCCTCGGCCCGCCGGTAGGTCAGGTCGCCCGGGCCGCTGAAAAAGACGGGGAACCGCGCCTCGGAAAAGATGACAGGGCTGCGGTCCCGGGCGTCTCCCCTGCGCTCTGAAAGGGAGGCCTGGACCGACTGGCGGGGGCCGGCGGGGACCGACAGCCCGAGCGATACGCGGGTCGAATTGTGGAAGGACCAGGAGGCGAAGGTGGGATCGAGAGAGAGCGGAAGCACTTCGGTGACGCTGCCGGCCTGGGAGACGACCGCGGACAGCAGGATGCCGCGGTGGAAGAGGTCGTACTGGGTGAAGCCGATCTGGGCGCCCTGCTCGCTGTCCAGCGCGGCGAAGAGGACGCCCCCGCGCCCCAGGAAGAGGCGCGCGCCCACGAGGGCGTCGACGCGGGCCTCCGGCAGGTCGACCGGCTCGTCGAAGTGGAAGCCGTGGCTCCACTGGTCGAAGAAGAACCACCGGGCCGGCTGCACGTCGATCGCGAGCTCGTAGGCGCCGCGCTCGCTCCCCTTGCGCAAGGCGAAGGTGGCTTCGAGGACGAAGGGGAGGCGGTGGACACGGGCGATCGCCTGGACGAGGTCGGCTTCGGTATAGGACTCGCCCTCTTCGAGCAGGGTCTCGGCGCGGACGATATTGGCGGCGGCCTCGCTCGCCCCCGAGACGGTGATCGTCTCCAGGAGGAAGCGGACGGGCTCCGGAGCGGGGCCGCCCTCCTGGGCCTGTCCGGGAAAGGCGGCCAGGAACAGCAGTCCCAGCCCCAGAGCGGCGAGCGCTCGGAATCTCTGCAACGTCATCGAGGGAAAGCTCCTTCCGGCCTCGGAGGGCCGCACGGGTACCGCCGGCCTGCCAGGGCAAGGCGGATGCCAGCGGGACCGGCGGGGGAGGAGGCTCTCTGGTTCATCCCAAGGCGTATGGAGAAGCATACACCCTGTCGGAAAAGACTGTCCGCCTTTGACCCTGCCGGGGCACTGTAACGAAGAGGGAGTCGAAACGCCCAAGAAGAGTGTGCAACCGGCGATCGGGCCGCTATACTGGATGAAGCATCCTGGTTTTTCAACTCCAAGTTCTTCAGAGATTGGCTCTTCTTCCATGCACAAATTTTCTATTTCTTTTGATCACGGTCACGCCTTCGAGGCGGGCCGAGCTGTTGGGTTTGAGGAGCACAACAAGGAGGAAAAAGGATGAAGAACACCCGATGGAT
>DATHUD010000706.1:0-4356 GCA_035462575.1 Thermoanaerobaculia bacterium
AAAGGGAAGAGAGGACAAGGACAACCAGGGTCTTCGGGATTCGTCGCGTCATCGCATGGGGCTCCGTGGGAGGAGGGAGTCTAGCACCGGCCCGGGGAGCCCCTTTACAGGGGCGGGAAAGCGCGATATGTTTCCTTGAGATATGACAATTCGTACCACAGAGTGGAAAAGAGGGCAGAGTTATAGGCACGATCTCGGACATCAGTTGTATCTAGAGTTCCTGCGTATCTTCAACAGGGGTTATGAGAAGGGTGAAGTGGCAGGAATGAGAAAAGCGCTCCTCCAGATCATGGAGCAGCGCTTCGGTCCCTTACCGGAGCCGGTTCTTTATCAGGTGGAGGAGATCTCCGCGAAAAGCAAGGTCGAACGGCTCCTTCAAAGGGCGTTGAAGGCTAAGTCCCTGTCGGACTTGCGAATCGGCCAGCCACCCCGCAAGCCCAGGGTTTCCACCCTGGGCTGACGTTACGGCGCCCCCTGGGGCGCTGTTCGGATAGCCCAGGGCGGAAGCCCTGGGCGGCGGAGGGACGACGCTTGTTTTATGGCCCACCCCTTGCACCCCCGTTTCTAGGATGGCAACCGCAAGACCCAGAAAGAAACCCCCTTCCGAAGACATCACCGCCGGAGCGGTCCCCGCCGAGGAGCTTGCGGGGGAGTTCCCGGAGATCGACCTGCCTGTCCGCCCTCCCTTCCCGCCCATGGAGGCGCGGTCGGAGGAGAAGATCCCCAAGGGGGACGGCTGGCTCTACGAGCCGAAGTGGGACGGCTTCCGCTGCCTCGCCTTCCGCAAGGGGAAGACCGTGGCGCTCCAGTCCAAGGCCGGCCAGCCGCTCGACCGCTACTTCCCGGAGCTCGTCGAAGCCTTCGCCGCTCTGCCGGTCCGCACCTTTGTGCTGGACGGCGAGATCGTGATCGTCAGCGAATCCGGCGGCCTCGTATTCGACGCCCTCCTCCAGCGCATCCACCCCGCTGCGAGCCGCATCCGGAAGCTCTCCCGGGAGACCCCGGCCTCCTTCTATGCCTTCGACCTCCTGGTGGACGACAACGGGAAGTCTCTCGCGGACCTCCCTCTCGAAACGCGGCGCGAGCGGCTGGAGCGGCTTTTCGAGAAGATCCCCGAGGCGGGATCGGTCCACCTCTCGCCGGCCACCCCGGACCAGAAGACGGCCGAGGGCTGGATCAAGAATCTGGGCGGGGCGGGCCTGGACGGCGTGGTGGCCAAGCGGCTGGAGGAGCCCTACGCCTCCGGCGAGCGGACCGCCATGGTCAAGGTCAAGCGGATGCGGACCGCCGACTGCGTAGTCGGGGGTTTCCGCTGGGCCCAGGCCGGGGGGAAGATCGGCTCTCTCCTCCTCGGCCTCTACGACGAGGCGGGGCTCCTCGACCACGTGGGCTTCTCTTCGAGCTTCACCGCGGCGGAGCGCCAGGAGCTCGAGCCCGTCCTCCTCCCGCACCGCAAGCCTCCGGGGTTCACCGGCAAGGCACCCGGAGGCCCGAGCCGCTGGAGCCAGGGGCGCTCCACCGAGTGGGAGCCGCTCGATCCCGTCCTCGTCTGCGAGGTCCGCTACGACCACTTCACGGGCGGCCGCTTCCGCCACGGCACCAAGTTCCTCCGCTGGCGGCCGGACAAGAGACCCGAGGCCTGCACCTTCGACCAGGTCCGGCCGAAGGCGGTCTCCCTCACGAAGCTCGGCCTCTAGGAACATCCGGAGATCGACCTCCCCGGAGGACGGCGGCGGCCGGCTCCTCCGGGGGCGCCCCGTGGCTCTTTTCTTGCTTGATCCTGCTCCGACTCTGTCCCTGGGAGCGAGGCCGGTGTGTTAGGGTACGGAACCAAATCTGTCTCTAGAGAGGTCTCCGCATGGCAATTCATGAAATCCCCAAGCAGGAGTACCCCGACATCGTCGGCCCGGCTCCCGAGGAGCCCCGGGGTGCCGCTTTCCGGCCGTTCATCCCGGCCGACGTGCGGATCCCGGAGCTCACGGCGCTGCCGCTCATCGTCGGCACGATCCTGGGCATCATCTTCGGCGCCTCGTCGCTCTACCTGGTGCTCAAGGTGGGCCTGACGGTCAGCGCCTCGATCCCGGTGGCGGTGATCTCGCTGACCCTGTTCCGCCTCCTCGCCAAGATGGGCGGGCCGGGGGCGACGATCCTGCAGAACAACATCGTGCAGACGGCCGGGTCGGCGGGCGAGTCGATCGCCTTCGGCGTGGGTGTCACCATGCCGGCGATCATGATCCTCGGCTTCGACCTCGAGTTCACCCGGGTGATGCTGGTGGCGGTGCTCGGAGGCCTCCTCGGGATCCTGATGATGATCCCGCTGCGGCGGGCCCTCATCGTCCAGCAGCACGGGATCCTCAAATACCCTGAAGGGACGGCCTGCGCGGAGGTCCTGAAGGCCGGCGCCACGGACGAGGAGCGGGCGATCGCCGCCCGGGGCTCGCTCGCGGCGGCCCGCGGCGACGCGCCCCCCGCCGCCGTAGAGGCGACCTACTCCGGCGCCAGGACGATCTTCACCGGCTTCGGCATCGGCCTCGCCTATAAAACGGCCATGGCCGCGTTCAAGACCTGGAAGGACGTGCCGGAGAAGGTCTTCGGGGCGCCGTTCACGGCGGGGTCGGTGGCGGCCGAGGTCTCTCCCGAGCTCCTGGGCGTCGGCTACATCATCGGCCCGCGCATCGCCTCGATCATGTGCGCGGGCGGCGTGCTCGCCTACCTCGTGCTGATCCCGGCCATCAAGTTCTTCGGCTCGATGGGGACCGCGATCATCCCGCCCGGCACCATGCCGATCAGCGAGATGGGGCCGAACGAGATCCGCGGCGCCTACGTGCTCTACATCGGCGCCGGGGCGGTGGCCGCGGGCGGCATCATCAGCCTTTTCCGGTCGCTCCCCACGATCTGGCAGGGCCTGAAGCACGGCCTGGCCGACCTTCAGCGGGGCAAAGGGGGGGCGGCGACCGGAGCGGCCATTCCGCGGACCGACCAGGATCTCTCGCTCAAGTTCGTCGCCGCCGGCATCATCGCCCTGATCGCGATGATCATGCTGGTTCCGGCGCTCCACATGAACTTCCTGGGAGCGATCCTGATCATCGTCTTCGGGTTCCTGTTCGTCACCGTCTCCTCACGCCTGACCGGCGAGATCGGCTCGTCGTCCAACCCGATCTCGGGCATGACGGTGGCGACGCTTCTCCTGACCTGCCTCATCTTCCTGGCGCTCGGCTGGACCGGCTCGAGCTATTACGTGACCGCCCTCTCCGTGGGCGCCATCGTCTGCATCGCGGCCTCGAACGGCGGCACGACGTCTCAGGACTTGAAGACCGGCTTCCTCGTCGGCGGCACGCCCAAGTCTCAGCAGGTGGCGATCCTGGTGGGCGCGCTCGCCTCGGCTCTGGTCTTGGGCCCCATCCTTCTCCGCCTGAACGACGCCTCGACCGTCTACGTGCCGCTGACCGACCGCGCCACCGGGCAGATCACCTCCCAGGGGTACGCGCCGGACCTGCGGGTGGCTCCTCAGGTTCTGGGGACGCTTCCGACGGAGACGATCCGGGGGCCCCAGGCGAGCTCGGACCCCGCGACCTACCGCGTCTGGCACAAGATCGACGAGACCGGCGGCCCCGCCGGCCGCTACCTGGTCAACGAGGCGGGCGTCCCGGTCTACCTCGTGGACCCGGGCATCAACGGCATTCACCGCGCGCGGCCGGACGGCTCGACGGTGACCAAGTTCGACGCCCCCAAGGCCACGCTCATGTCGTACATCATCAAGGGCATCCTGAACCAGGAGCTCCCCTGGGGCCTCGTGCTCCTCGGCGTGATGATCGCCCTCGTCCTCGAAATGTCGGGAATCCCGTCGCTCGCCTTCGCGGTGGGCGTCTACCTGCCGCTCTCCTCGTCCGCCCCGATCTTCATCGGCGGCCTGGTGCGCTGGCTGGTCGACCGGCAGCTCCGCAAGAAGCTCGCCCACAAGAACCTGAGCGAAGAGGAGCTGGTGGCGGAAGGCGACAAGAGCCCGGGCGTGCTGATGGCCTCCGGCTACATCGCGGGCGGCGCCATCGCGGGCATCCTGATCGCCTTCATGGCGGGCGTGCTCACCGACTTCGACCAGCGGATCACCGAGATCATGCGGGCCGGCAACCCCTTCCTCACGGGGGACTACGCGGACGTGCTCTCGCTGATCCCGTTCGCGATTCTCACCTTGCTGCTCTACTTGACCGGCCGGGAGATCATCCTCGCCGGGAAGAGAGCGCGCTAAGGTTTTCCTGAGGCGGCTTCGAAAGAGGCCGCCGCGGCCTGCGACCTCACCCTCCGGCTCCCTCTCCTAAAGGAGAGGGAGAGAAAACAAACCTGAGCCCCTCTCCTTTA
>DATHUD010000707.1:0-8939 GCA_035462575.1 Thermoanaerobaculia bacterium
TACGACAGGGCGCGCTGCGTCTCCGTGGAGCCGTAGAGGTTGACGCAGGTGACGCCCGGGGCCACGCGGTGGAGGCGCTCCACGTCCGACCGCTTGAGGAGGTCGCCCACCACGAAGACGCGGCGGAGCGAGGGCAGGGCGGCTCCGGTCTCCTCCGCCGCCCGGACGAGCAGCTCCAGCATGGCCGGCGTCAGGTTGAGGACGGTCACCTGCTCGCGCCGCACCCACTCCGCGAGATATCCGGGGCTCCCGATCCTCTCCGGGTCGGGGACCACGAGGGCCGCGCCGAGCCAGACGGGCGTGAAGAGGTCGCGCTGGAGCGGATCGTGCGGGAGGGCGGAGAGCAGGCCGAAGCGGTCCTCGCCCGAGAGGCCGAAGCGGTCCGCCATCCAGGGGAGGAAGTGGGTGAGCGGCCCGTGGCGGCCGGCGATTCCCCGGGGGAGGCCCGTGGAGCCGGAGGTGAAGGTCACGACGGCGAGATCGTCCGGCCCGGCCTCGGCGGGAGGGGCGGACCGTCCGGCTCGGGAGGCGAGGGAGGAAAGCTCCGCCTCCACCTCGGGCGGCGGGGCCGGCGCCCCTGCGACCGTCACGAAAGCCCGGGGGCGGCTCAGGCGGAGATAGTCCACGAGCCGCGCGGCGGGGTACGCGGGGTCGAGCACCAGGAAGGCCGCACCCGCGTGGAGGATTCCGAGCACGGCCCCGGGGAGGGCGGCGCTCCGGTGCGCCCAGACCGCGACGACGTCCTCGCTCCCCACGCCTTTCGAGGCGAGGAACCTCGCGAGCCCTTCGGCCTCCGCTTGAAGATCCCCGTAGGTCAGCACCGTGTCCCCCTCGACCACGGCCACCCGCTCCGGGCTCTGGCGGGCGAGGGCGGCGGGGATTCCACCCTGCCAGGAGGCGGGGAGGGGCTCCGCCGGGTCGGGCAGCACGGCGCGGGCCGCCGGGGTGAGGAGGGACAGCGACCCGATCCGCGCCTCGGGGTCCGCCGCCGCCTGTGCGAGGAGCGCTTCGAGCTGCGCGGCCATCCCCGCGATCCGCGCACGGTCGAACAGGCCGGCGTTGTAGACGAGGGAGAGACGGATCTCTCCGGCGGCCTGGGCGTAGAGGGTGAGGTCGAACTTGGAGTGGACGTCGGCGATCGCCGCGCCCCCGTCTCCGCCGTCTCCCTCGTCCTCGGCCGGGAGGTTCAGCATGTTGAGGAACACCTGGAAGACCGGCGTCCGGGAGAGGTCCCGCTCGGGCCGCAGCTCTTCGAGGAGCTTTTCGAAGGGGACGTCCTGGTGGGCGTACGCCGCGAGGGCCGTGGCCCGCGCCCGGCCGAGCAGCTCGCGGAAGGGGGGATTTCCCGCGAGATCGGTCCGCAGGGCGAGGTTGTTCAGGAAGCAGCCGAGGAGCCCTTCGATCTCGGTGCGGACGCGGCCGGCGACGGGTGAGCCCACCACCACGTCTTCCTGTCCGGCGAGGCGGGAGAGGAGGGCCTGGAGCCCGGCCAGGAGGACCATGAAGAGGGTGGCCCCCTGGCTCCGGGCGAGGGCGGCGAGCCGCGCCGAGAGGTCCGCCGGGAAGGTATGGGACAGGGACTCGCCCCGGTAGGTCTGGAGCGCCGGCCGGGGCCGGTCCGTGGGCAGGTCGAGCCCGGGGGCTCCCGCGAGCTGGCCGCGCCAGTAGGCGATCTGGCTTTCCAGCACCTCGCCGGACAGCCACCGGCGCTGCCAGACGGCGTAGTCGGCGTACTGGACCGGCGGCTCGGGGAGCGGCGAGGGGCGCTCCTCGGAGAACGCGCCGTAGAGGGTCCTCAGCTCGCGCCGCAGCAGGCCCATGGACCAGCCGTCCGCGATGGAGTGGTGGAGCGTCAGGAGGAGGAGCCAGTCCCGGTCTTCCAGGTGAAGCAGGCGGGCGCGCAGGAGCGGGCCCTGAGCGAGGTCGAAGGGGAGCAGGGACTCTTCGTTCTCCAGCCTCTCGGCCTCGCGCCGACGCGCGTCCCGATCCACCCCTTGGAGGTCCACGACGGGCAGAGGGACGGGGTGCGCGGGCGCAATCCGCTGGAAGGGCCTCCCCTCCTCGTTCCCGAAGGTGGTACGCAGGACCTCGTGGCGCCGCGCGACCTCGGAAAGAGCATGGGCAAGGATGCCGGGGGCCAGGTCCCCCTCGAGGGGGTACGACGCGGGCATGTTGAGAGTGGTGTTGCCCGGCTCGAGCTGGTCCAGGAACCAGAGCCTCTCCTGGGCGAAGGAGAGCGGGAACGGCCGGCCGTCCCGCGGGACGGGGAGGATGGGCGGAGTCCCCTTCGTCTCCGCGGCCTCGACGCGGTGGGCCAGCGCCTCGACGGTCGGCGTCTCGAAGAGGTCGCGCAGGGGGAGGTCGACCCCGAAGACCTGGCGGATGCGGGAGACGAGCCGGGTGGCGAGGAGCGAATGGCCGCCCAGGTCGAAGAAGCCGTCCCGGATTCCGACCCGTGGGACGCCCAGAACCTCCGCCCAGAGGCCGGCCAGGAGCGCTTCGGTCCCTGTGCGCGGCGCCTCGAAGGCCCCGGAAGATTCGGGCTCGGGCGCGGTCTTCGCGAGGACCTGGCGGTCGACCTTGCCGCTCGCGTTGAGCGGCAGGGACGGAAGGACGACGAACGCGGCGGGGATCATGGGCTCGGGAAGCCGGGCGCCCAGCCACGCCCGGAGGTCCGCGGGCGAAGGGGGCGCCTCCAGGTCCCGGGGGACGACGCAGGCGACCAGGCGCTTGCCGGCTGCGTCCTGCCCCACCACGACGGCGCAGTCCACGACCTCCGGATGCCCGGCGAGGACCGTCTCGACCTCCCCCGGCTCCACCCGGAAGCCCCGGATCTTGACCTGCTGGTCGATGCGGCCGAGGAAGTCGAGCCGGCCGTCCGGCAGGAACCGGGCGAGGTCGCCGGTGCGGTACAGGCGCTCCCCGGGCGTGTCCGCGAAGGGATCGGGGACGAACGACTCCGCCGTCCGGTCCGGCCGGCCGAGGTAGCCCCGGGCGAGGCCGTCGCCACCCGTGCACAGTTCGCCGGGGCTGCCGATCGGAACGGGCTCCCCGGAGCGGTCGAGCAGGACCACCCGGGTGCCGCAGATCGGCCGACCGAGGGGCACCGAGGCGCCCAGCGGCTCCCTCCCGATGGGGTGGGTGGAGGTGAACGTGGTGTTCTCGGTGGGGCCGTAGCCGGCGATCAGCGAGGTCCCAGGGAGCTCTTGGACGGCCCGCCGGACAGGGGAGACGGAGATCACGTCGCCGCCGGTCAGGAGCAGCCGGAGGCGGGCGAGCGGCGCTAAATCCCCTTCGACCATCTGGTGGAACAGCCCCGCGGTGAGCCACACGATCGTGGTCCCCTGGGAGGCGATCTCCTGTCCGATCTCCTCGAGCGACAGGGTCCCCGGCGGGGGGACGGCCACCGTGGCGCCGGAGAGGAGAGCCGGCCAGACCTCGAGCGTCGCGGCGTCGAAGGCGTAGGGGGCGAGTTGGAGGACGACATCCCCCGGACCGAACCCCGCCGCCTCCCGGGCCCAGCGCGCGAGGCGGGCCACCCCCCGGTGGACCACGGCCACGCCCGTGGGCGTCCCCGTGGAGCCGGAGGTGTACATCGCGTGGAGCAGGGCCTCGACCGGGACATGGACGTCCAGGGGCTCTCCGCTCTCCCTCTCGACCTCCGCCCGGTCCCGATCCAGGCAGAGGATGCGGGCGGGGCCCTCCGGGAGCGCCGGAAGCAGGCCCTCCAGGGTGACGACCACGGGAGCGGCGGTGTCCGCCAGCACGAATGCCAGCCTCTCCGCCGGATAGGCGGGGTCCAGGGGGATGTACGCCCCGCCGGCCTTGACCACCGCCAAGGTCGCGACGATCCGCTCCGGCGAGCGGTCGAGGAAGAGCCCCACCGGGACCTCCGGTCCCACTCCCAGGCGGCGGAGCCGCCGGGCCAGCCGGTTGGCCCGCTGGTCGAGCTCCCGGTAGGTGAGGCTACCGCCGGCCGAGGCGACCGCCACGGCCTCCGGGGTCTCCCGGGCCTGCCGCCCAAACAGCTCGGCCACCGGAGCGGCCTCCGGGAAGACCGCCTCCGTCCGGCTCCACTCGAAGAGCACCTGGGAGCGCTCGGATTCCGGCAGGAGCGGCAGCTCCGAGAGGCGGCGGTCCGGGCCGGCCGCGATCCCGGCGAGGAGGGTGCGGAAGTGGACGAGCAGGCGCCGCACGGTCGCCGCGTCGAAGAGGCTCGTCCGGTACTCCATCCCCCCGGCGAAGCCCTCCTCCCCGTCGGCCACCGCGAGGGTGAGGTCGAACTTGGCGGAGACCCCCTCCGTTTCGAAGGGGACGGCCTTGAGGCCCGGGATCTCCAGGGCCGAGCTCGGCGCGTTCTGGAGGACGAACATCGCCTGGAACAGGGGCGAGTGGAAGAGGCTCCGCTCGGGGCTCAGCGCCTCGACGAGACGCTCGAACGGCATCTCCTGGTGGGCGAAGGCACCGAGCGACGCCTCCCGCACCCGGGCGAGAAGCCCGGTGAACGGGGGATCTCCTCCGAGGTCGGTGCGGAGCACCAGGGTGTTGACGAAGAACCCGATGAGGCCTTCGAGCTCCACCCGGCTCCTGCCGGCGACCGGCGTGCCCAGGCCGAAGTCGGTCTGGCCCGTGGAGCGGGAGAGGAGGGCCGTAAACGCCGCGGCCAGGGTCATGAAGACGGTCGCCCCGTGGCGCCGCCCGAGGGCCGAGAACGCCTCGGAGACCTCCGCGGAGACCGCCAGAGGCTCGGCCGCGCCCTCGGGCGCCGGGGCCGCGGACCGCGGCCGGTCCGTGGGAAGCTCCAGCACCGGGACGCCCGCGAGCCGCTCCCGCCAGTACCCGAGCGCCTCCTCGAGCACCTCGCCCGTGAACGTCCGCCGCTGCCACGCCGCGTAGTCCACGTAGCGGACCGGCAGCTCCGGCAGAGGCGAGCCCCCGTAGAGCGCCATCACCTCCCGCACCAGGACGCCGGTCGACCAGCCGTCCGTCGCGATGTGGTGCATGGCAAAGGCGAGGACATGATCGCCCGGGCCCATCCGCAGCAGCGACGCCCGCAGGACCGGCCCCCGGGCGAGGTCGAAGGGCCGGAGGACCTCCTCGCCGGCCAGCCGCCGGGCTTCCGCTTCGCGGAAAGGCAGCGCCGCGAGATCGATCACCGGCAGGTGGAACGGCGCCGCCTCGTGGACGATCTGCACGGGCACGCCGTCGATCGCCCCGTAGGTCGTGCGGAGCGTGGCGTGGCGGCGGACGATCTCGGAGAGCACGGCGGCGAGAAGCTCCGGCCGGAGGTCCCCTGAAAAGCGCAGGGCCGCGCCCATGTTGTAGGCGGCATTGCCCGGCTCGATCTGGTCGATCAGCCAGAGCCGCTCCTGGGAGAAGGAGAGGGGGTACGGGCCGTCGCCCGACGCCTCGACGGCGGAGAGGACGGCGGAGGAGGCGCCCTCGATCCGGCGGGCCAGCTCGGAGACGGTGGGAGCCTCGAACAGGGCCCGCTGGGGGATCTCCACCCGGAAGACCTCCCGCACGCGGGAGACGAGCTGGGTGGCGAGGAGCGAATGGCCGCCCAGCTCGAAGAAGTTGTCGTGGACGCCCACCCGGCCGGCGCCCAGGAGGCTCGACCAGAGGCCGGCCAGCAGCTCCTCCGTCTGCGTGCGGGGCGGGACATACCCTTCGGAGGTCCCCACGGAACCTTCCTCGACGACGAGAGCGCGGCGGTCCACCTTGCCCGAGGGGGTCGTGGGAAACGCTTCCAGGGGGACGAAGACCGAGGGGACGAGGGCCGCGGGGAGACGGGAGGCGAGGAAGTCCCGCAGCTCCGCGGGCGAAGGCTCCGCCCCGGGGGCCGGGACGTAGAAGGCCACGAGCCGCAACGCGCCCGGGCTCGCCGGCTCGAGGAGTGGGACCACCACCGCCCCCCGCACGCCCGGATGGCCGTCGAGCGCCGTCTCCACCTCCCCGGGCTCCACCCGCACGCCGCGGATCTTCACCTGGCCGTCGCGCCGGCCCAGGTACTCGATCGTGCCGTCTGTCTTCCAGCGCGCGAGGTCGCCCGTGCGGTACAGGCGCTCCCCCGCCGGACCGAAGGGGTCGGGCACGAACCGCTCCGCCGTCAGCTCCGGCCGGTCGAGATACCCTCGCGCGAGGGCCACGCCGCCGATGCACAGCTCGCCGGGAACGCCCAGGGGGACCGGCTGGAGCCCTGCGTCCAGCAGGCGGATCCAGGTGTTGGAGATGGGCCGGCCGATCGCGGGGAGCGCGGGCCAGGACGAGGGGTCGCCCGCGAGCGGCAGGGCGGTCACCACGTGGCTCTCGGACGGGCCGTAGTGGTTGTGGAGCCGGGCCCCGGTCTTTTCAAACCAGGAGGCCACGGCGCGGGTCACCTGGAGCTGCTCGCCCGCCGTGACGATGTCGCGGAGGCTCTCCCCTCCCCCGGCGGTCTCCGCGGCCTCGGCGAGCTGGCGCAGGGCCACGAAGGGGAGGAACAGGCGCTCGACCCGCTCGCGGTCGAGGAGCGCCAGAAGGGCCACGGGATCGCGCCGGGTCTCCTCCGAGACCAGCACGAGCGTCCCCCCGGAGAGCCATGTCGAGGCGATCTCCTGGAAGGAGACGTCGAAGGAGAGCGAGGCGAACTGGAGGGTTCGGGCTGGCCCGGAGAGGGCTTCGCGCTCCTGCCAGGCGAGGAGGTTCGCGAGGGCGCGGCGGGTCATGGCGACGCCCTTGGGGCGGCCCGTGGAGCCGGAGGTGTAGATCAGGTAGGCGAGGTCGTCCGGGGGGGACACGGACGAAGGCACGGACGGGAGCACGGACGGAGACACGGACGAACAGGAGGTCTCCGTGAGGACTACGGTGGCCCCGGAGTCTTCGAGCATGAAGGCCCGGCGCTCGGCCGGGTAGGCGGGGTCGAGCGGCACGTAGGCGGCTCCGGCTTTGAGCACGGCGAGGAGGCCGATCACGGCCTCGGGGGAGCGCTCGGCCGAGAGGCCGACCCGGGAGCCGGGCCCCACGCCGAGACTCCGAAGATAGCTGGCGAGCCGGGCGGCCCGGGCTTCCACTTCGCGGAAGGTGAAGGTCTCGCCCTCGAAGACGAGGGCCGTCTTCTCCGCGTTCCTCTCGGCGGAGGCGGCCAGGGCCTCCTCCAGGCTCCCGCCGGCATCCTCCGCGGCCGTGTCGTTCCACTCGGCGAGGAGGGCGTGGCGCTCGGGCGGGGTGAGGAGGGGAAGCTCCGAGAGCCGCCGGCCGGGGTCGGCCACGACCGTTTCGAGCAGGGTCGCGTAGGCCCCGAGGAGACGCAGGGCCGTGGTGCGGTCGAAGAGATCCGTCCGGTACTCCAGCGTGACCGCCCCTCCGGCGGGGGTGTCCTCCACGGTGAGATTCAGATCGAACAGGGCCGAGTCGAGGAGCGCCTCCAGGGTTTCGAAGCGCAGGCCGGGCATCTCCGGGCCGGACGCGGTGGCGTTGGCCAGGGCGAACATCACCTGGAACAGGGGAGAGTGGGAGAGGCTCCGCTCCGGCCGGACCTCCTCCACGATCCGGCTGAACGGCACCTCCCCGTGCTGGAACGCCTCGATCGCCCCCTGGCGCACCCGGGCGAGAAGCTCCTCGAACGGAGGATCGCCAGAAAGGCCGGCGCGGAGCACGAGGGTGTTGACGAAAAAGCCGACGAGCCCCTCGATCTCCGTCCTGTGGCGGTTGGCGACCGGCGTTCCCACGGTGAGGTCGGTCTGGCCGGAGAGGCGGGAGAGGAGGGCCTGGAAGGCGGCCGTCACCACCATGAACAGGGTCGCGCCCAAGGTCCTCCCGAGGCCCTTCAACCGCTCGGCGAGCCCGGCCGGCAGGTCGGTGAACACCGCCGAGCCGCCGGGGCCCTGGACGGCCGGCCGCGGCCGGTCGGTGGGGAGCGTGAGGACCGGCACGCCGTCGAGCCGCTCCCGCCACCAGGCGAGGGCCTTCTCCAGCGCCTCGCCCCCGAACGCCTGCCGCTGCCACACGGCGAAGTCCGCGTACTGGACCGGCAGCTCGGGAAGCGGGCTCGGGCGGCCGTGGGCGAAGGCGTCGTAGAGCACCGCGACCTCGCTGACGAGCACGCCGTTCGACCAGCCGTCCGACGCGATGTGGTGGACGGTGACGAGGAGGCCGTGCTCCTCGCCGCCCAGACGCACGAGGAGGACGCGCAGCACCGGGCCGCGGGCGAGGTCGAAGGGGCGGCTCCCCTCCTCCACGGCCAGGTGCCGCAGCTCGGCCTCGCGGACCGCCCCGGGCAGTCCGGACAGGTCGATCCGCGGCAGCGGCACCGGCGCGGGCGCAGAGATCACCTGGACGGGCCGGCCGTCGCTCCCCACGCCGAAGGTGGTGCGCAGCGTCTCGTGGCGGCGGACGATCTCGGCGAAGACCCGGGCGAGGAGCCCGGGCTCGAGCCTCCCCCGGAGGCGCAGCGCCGTGGGCAGGTTGTAGGCGATGTTGCCCGGCTCCAACTGGTCGATCACCCACAGCCGCTCCTGGGCGAACGACAGGGGGAAGGCGGCTGCCGGCCCGCGCGGCAGGGGGACGATCGGCGCCTTGGCCGGATCGATCCCCTTCTCCTTCATGAGGAGGGCTAAAAGCCGCTGCTTCTTCTCGTCCAGAGAGGGGGCCGACAGGGCTTCCGTCATCCGTCTCTCCTCCGCAGCCGGTCCTTGAGGAGGCGGGCCACGCCGTGCACGGTGGGCTCGGCCATGATGCTCCGGTGAGTGCCGGCAACGTCCACGGTCTCCCAGTCTCCGGTGAGCAGGCCGTGCCAGTCGAGCGTCGGGTTCTCTGCGATCGGGCCTTCGGTCGCGCGCAGGAGGAGCGCCCGGCCGGGGTAGGGAGCGGGCCGGTAGCGCCACCACGAAGCGTTGTTGATCTGATAGACCCGGATCAACCGGCGGATCTGCTCGGCTCCGAGGTCGGACGGGAGATAG
>DATHUD010000708.1:0-8151 GCA_035462575.1 Thermoanaerobaculia bacterium
ACGTAGCCGGCCTGCTTCTCGTCCGTGCCGAGCGCGCGCAGATGGAGCTCGCCGTGCGCGCAGCTCTCGGCTCCGGTTTCCTGGGGATCCTCGCGCTCACGCTGAGCGAATCCGTGCTGCTGAGCGTGCTGGGAGGTGGCACCGGTGTGTTGTTGGCTGGGGCAGGCATGAGAGTGGTGCGGAGCACGGGAACGGCGCTATCGCTGCCGCGTCTGGAAGATGTCGGAGTCGACGCCCCGGTTCTGCTGTTCGCGCTGGGAATCACCGGATTCTGCGCGCTGTTCGTGAGCGTGCTCCCGCTCCTGCGCGCCCGCCGGGTCTCCATCGCCCCGGTACTTCGCAGGGCCGGTACCGGACCCGCGGGCGGCCGCTCACCTCAACGAGTGCGTAACGCCCTGGTCGTCGCGCAGATCGCGCTGGCCGTCGTGCTGGTCAATTTGTCCGGGCTGATGACGCGCAGCTTGCTTCGGTTGCATGACGTGCGGCCCGGTTTCGAGGCCGGTCACGTCGTGACCTCGCGTATTCTACTGCCCTACGCCAGGTACGGCGGCGCCGCCTCGCGCCTGAATTTCTTCGAGGACCTGGTCCGCCAGGCGCGGGCGATCCCAGGGGCGCGCGATGTGGCACTGACCGACTGGGTGCCCCTCAGCGGCGACCGTCACGCCATGGCAATCGATGTGGAAGACGCTCCCTCTCAGGCGAGCTCCGGCGGGACCGAGCACGCCGTGGCGCACGTGGATGGCCATTATTTTCAGGCGCTGCGCATCCCGCTCTTCCGCGGCCGGACGTTCGGCGCTCAGGATGCGACCCGTCCAGTGGACGAGGCGATCGTGAGCCACGCGTTTGCAGAGCGGTACTGGCCCGGCACGAGTCCACTCGGCAAGCGCGTTCGCCCGCTGGGTGGCCGCTGGTACACCATCGTCGGCGAGGTGGGCGACGTGCGCTATGAAGGCCTCGAGAAGCCGCCGAGCGAGACCGTGTACTTTCCCATCGTCGCCGCCGGGCCGCAGGAAACCGGCGCATCGCTGCCGGCGGCGCTCTCTCTGATCGTGCGCACGGAGGCTCAAGAGGGCGAGACGTTGTCGGCCATTCGCCGGATCGTAGCTGCGCTGGATCCCACCATCCCGACCTACGACGAGGGCTCGCTGCAGCAGCTCGTGCACGACGCGTCGGCACGCGCTCGCGCGCTCGCCGTGCTCCTCGCGATCGCCGGCGTGGTGACGTTGCTCCTCGGAGCCGTCGGTTTGTACGGCATCCTGGCGTACAGCGTCAGCATCCGGCGCCGCGAGCTCGGCATTCGCATGGCGCTCGGTGCTCGACCGGCTGACATAAGCCGCATGGTCTCGCTGCATGGCTTGCGCCTCGCGGGGACCGGCCTCGTGATCGGGACGGCGTGCGCGCTCGCCACCTCGCAGTTGCTACGCGGGTTGCTCTATGGCGTGAGTCCGACGGATCTGGTGACGCTGAGCGCGACCCCTGCGGCCCTCCTGGCCGTCGCGTTCATCGCGAGCTGGATACCCGCGCACCGTGCGGCCGCTGTCCATCCAGCCGAGGCCCTGCAGTCGCAGTAAAGTGGCTGCACCCGGACGCGCCTCCCTCCGCTCAGGCTCCCGTGTCATAGATTCTTTCAGGAGGATACCAACAGTGAGCCGAGGCGTTCTCGACAAAGCCAGCCCAAAGGGCGACATTTGATTTGAATAGCCCGGCGCGGGAGCGCCGGGTAAGGATCTATTCAGGCCTGGGTGGCTGTCTCGCAGCAGTCGCAGGTTTTGCTGCACCAGCAGTAGGTCTCACCGCTCTGGATGGACTGGCTGGTGTCCTCCATGGCGCGGAAGCCTCCCACCGCATCCCGGAGCTCCGGGGTGACGAGGTGGCGCAGGGTCTCGCGGTACAGCGTGAGCTTGGCAGCGCGTTTCTTCATCGGTTTTCTCCTTTGGATTCAGTGATGCGAGCAGGCTAGGGGAGAGCCTCCCGGCTGTCAAGACACGAGGAGGATCCGGTCCCACTCCGGCTCGACGGTGGAGGTGGCTGCCAGCAGGACGAGCGCGACGCCGGTGGCTCCTTCGAGAAGGCCGGGCTCGGCCGCCCATTGGCCGTTCGAGCCCGAGAGCGCGTGCCAGGCCCGAAAGCCGGCGATCCCCTCGCCGGGAACGCGGAGCTCCAGCGTGCGCTCGATCCAAGAGCGTGCCGCGTCGCGGAAGACCTCCTCGCCGCTCGCCTGCCAGAAACGGTTGAAGAGATGGGCGAGGCCGGCGGCGCCATGGCAAACCCCGGCGTCGCGGACGAAAGACCGCTCCGGCGGGCGGCGGGCGGCCGCGCGCGCGACCTCGAGCGCCTTGTCTTCCCACGCGGGTTCGCCGGCCGCCCGCGCGGCCACCAGCAGCGTGGCGGCGATGCCGGGGTCGCCGTAGCACCAGGCCAGACGGGAAGCGGCGGAATCTTCGCCCGCTACGATGGAGGTGCCGAAGCAGGAGCCTTTTCCGGCCGGCAACTGGTGGGCGAGCAGCCAGCGCACGGCCCCGTCGAGCAACGGCCGCGCCCGGTCGGCCGCTACGCCGCTCCGGCAGGCGATGGCGAGGAGTGCGACGACCGCCGGGATGCCGTGGGCGACCCCGAGGTTGTAGAGGCCCTTGGGATGGGTCTCGCGCTGCCACTCCGGCAGCCGGTCCGGCGGGGTGAACCAGGCCGTGCCCTCGGGGCCGGTCTCCGCCTGCGCGGCCAGGCGGTCGACCACCCGCTCCAGGAGCACGGCGCCGGACGGGTGGGACAGCCGTTCGCGGGCATAGACGCCGAGCCCGGTGACACCGCTGATCAGGTCGTACTCGTCCGGCCCGGTCAAGGTGGCGAGGTAAGCCAGAAGCGCTTCGTCGATCTCTCGATTCGGGTCGTCGCCTTCGGGGTCCGGCTCGAAGAGGCGCGCCTGGAGATGCTCGGCGACCCAGGCGACGCCGGAGAAACCGCTGTAGAGCCCGGGAGGCAGAACGGTGGTGGCGAGAGCCTGCGCCGCCGTTTCGAGAAGCGTCGCCGCGCGCTCGGCCTGATGCTCGTCGCCGTTGTGCAGAGCCAGATAGGCATGGAGGAGGGCCTCGCCCGCCGCGCCGCCGGCCAGGGAGGGGTACCGCCGATCGTCCGGCGGCGTGTAGCTTTCGAGAGCCCGGGCGATGTCCTCCACCGCCTGCAGAGCGCGTGCGGCCAGGTCGCCTTCGAGAAGTGGTTTCCAGGTCATACGGCCTATTCTGTCGCAAGCGGCGGCTCGATGACGACGACGCTCTCGCCGGAGCTCGGACGGGGGCATCGACTTCGCTCCCGGATCCTGGTACCATCCCGCAAAATTCTTTGATCTGCCCGTCTGGCGGAAGGGGGGGAACCCATGCAGTCCTCAAAGGCTGTAGGCTTTGTCTCTCGTCTGGCCGCAACCGGTGTCCTGGTCTTCACCGCGCTGAGCCTCGCCCACGGCGCAAAGCCGCCCGCAAAGCCGCCTTCGAACCCTGCTTCGAAGCCTTCTTTCGAGATCACCGAGGACCGGACCCGGTGCAGCAACTACAACCCGCAGCGCCAGGCTTTCTTCGGCACCACGCACCTGCACACCGGCCTCTCCTTCGACGCCAGCATCCGCTTCGTGGACTACGCGGGCGGCAACAATCCCCGCGGTGCCTATCTCTTCGCCCAGGGCAAGGCGCCGATCAGCATCCCCGAGCCTTCGGGCCTGCAGCCCCGGCGGCGCGCGAGCTGCAACGACCCGGCGACCGAGCCCGCCGGCGGCGGCCCGAGCCGCACGCCCTGCATCGACCAGCCGCTGGACTGGGGCGCCGTGACCGACCATTCCGAGCATTTCGGCGTGATGGGTTTCTGCAAGAACCTCGGTGGCAAGTACCTGTCCGAGAGCATGTCGATGGAGTGCCGGATGTTGAACGGCTTCTTCTATGAGCCGCTGCGGGCCTTGAACCCGATCCTCGGCAAGAGTCTCGCCTCGAACGCGTTCACCCAGTTGACCATCATGAACCTCGGTGCGATCAGCAAGAACACCAACCTCCCGGTGTGCAACAACAACCCGGAGCTGTGCGCCAAGGCCGAGATGGAGGTGTGGAGCGAGGTCCGGAAGGCCGCCGAGGAGGCCTACGACCGCAGCAGCGAATGCAGCTTCACGAGCTTCGTGGCCTACGAGAACGCCTCGACGCCACTGCTCAACAACTGGCACCGAAACGTGATCTTCAGAAACGACCGCGTGGTCAAGAAGCCGGTCAACGCCCTCGACATGGCGGTAGTGGTCAACAACGATCCCACCAAGGATCCGATCGACACCCTGGTCGCCGTGGTGCCCGACGAGCCGCGGGTGTGGCCGGTGCCGCCGGGCACCAAGGTCAACCATCCGCTGCCGCAGCCCTTCTGGAACAAGCTCGAGGAGGACTGCACCAAGGGCAAGAACGTCACGGACGGCAAGGCCCGCCGCTGCGACTTCATCACCATCCCGCACAACTCGAACCTGGGTGGCGGGGGCGCGTTCTTCCCGCCCATGTTCCTCACTCCCTACAACGTCGATGACGCCAAGCGGCACCTGCAGATGGAGCCCCTGGTCGAGATCTACCAGGACAAGGGCGCCAGCGAATGCCGCTACGACCCGCGGTTCCTCGCCGGCACCAACACCATCGACGAGTTCTGCGCCTTCGAGATCCTGGACGGCAAGACCCTGGGCTCGGCCTCGGGCGTCGGCTCGTCGGGGGGGAGCAGCGGTCCCGCCGCGCCCGACACCTGGGGCGAGCGCTCCTACGTGCGCAACGTCTGGAAGGACGGCATCCAGTACGCCGCCAAGAAGACCTACGAGGGCATCAATCCCTTCAAGATGGGGGTGGTCTCCGCTTCCGACTCGCACACCGGCGTGATGGGCTGGCATCCGGAGACCGACCAGTGGCCGGGGCACCTGGGCATCGACGACGCCTACCCCATGTCGGAAGCCTCGACCATCCAGAACGGCACCGGCGGCCCTTCGGTGGTATGGGCCGAAGAGAACACCCGCGACTCGATCTTCGAGGCGCTCAGGCGCAAGGAGACCTACGGCACCAGCGGTCCGCGGATGAAGGTCCGTTTCTTCGGCGGCTGGAACTATCCGGCGGACGCCTGTGGCAAGGATTTCGTCGCCATCGGCTACAAGGGCGGCGTGCCGATGGGCGGCGACCTGCCCACCCGCACCTCCAGGGCCGGCGCCCCCACCTTCATCACCGCCGCCTTCTGGGACGACCACATCAAGACCAAGCTGCAGCAGATCCAGATCATCAAGGGATGGGTCGACGAGAAGGGCAACACGCACGAGAAGGTCTACAACGTGGCCGGCGACCCCGGCAGCCCGCTCAACCCCCAGGCGGGGATCGACTCGGCCACCTGCAAGGCGAGGCCGGAGCTCGGCCGCGAGCGCCTCTGCACGGTCTGGAAGGACCCCGACTTCGACCCGCGCCAGCACGCGTTCTACTACGTGCGGGTGCTCGAGGAGCCGGTCTGCCGCTACAGCACCCTCTGGTGCCGCAAGTGGATCGGGGTCGACCCCCTCGACACCAACAAGTGCAACACCCAGCTCGCGGCGCTCAAGAGCGGCAACGACGCCCAGAAGGCCAAGGCGTCGCAGGGTGCCATGTGCTGCTCGAACCAGACCACCGACACCTTCGTGCAGCCGGTGATCCAGGAGCGTGCCTGGACCTCGCCGATCTGGTACGAGCCGGCGGCGGCCGACGGCAGAGTCGCGAAGAAATGAAGTGGCTCAAGGCTCCGGCGCTGCACATGCTGGCGCTCGGGGCTCTGCTCTTCGGGCTCACCGGGCTCGTGGGCGGGGGCCTCTTGCCGCACAAGAAGCGCATCGAGATCCCTGCCCATCGCCTGGAGGCGATGCGGCAGGACTTCATCGCCGACACCGGCCGCCCGCCGGCGCAGCCTGAGTGGGAACAGATGATCGACATGCAGGTCGACGACGAGGTCCTGTTCCAGTACGCGATCGCCCTGGGCATGCACGAGAACTCCGCCGCCCAGGAGCGCCTGGCGCAGATCGCCGACTTCGTCGAGGCCAACCCGCACGAAGCGACACGGACCGGGAAGGCCCGGGCGGCCATGGACCTCGGCCTTCACGAAGGGGACCTGGTGGTGCGGCGCATCCTCGTCGACAGCGCCAAGCGGCTGATCCGCAGTGTCGTGCTGCTGCAGAAACCGACGCCGGAGATCGTCGAGCAGTTCTACGCCGCCCATGCCGCGGAGTTCACGCGGCCGGCGCGCATCCGTATCTCGCAGATAGCGGTCAACGGCTTCCTGCGGCCGGATTCGGAAGAGTGGGCCAGCCGGCTGCTCGAGCGGATCCGCGCGGAGGAGCTCGACTTCGGGGCCGCGCTGGCCCTCGCCGACGAAACGCCGGCGCCGGTGCACCTCCCGCTGCAGACCGAGCAGAGCCTTCAGTCGCAGCTCGGCAGCGGCTTCGCCACCGCGGTCATGGCCCTCAAGCCGGGAAGCTGGTCGGAGCCGATCCCCTCGGACTACGGGCACCATCTGGTCTGGGTCCACGAATACGAGGGGGCCCGCGTTCTACCGCTCGCGTCCGTTCGGGATCAGGTCGAGCAGGCGCTGCTCCAGAAGCTGGCCGACGACTGGCTCCGCCTGCGGCTGCGCGAGCTGCGCGCCGAATTCGACATCGCCGTGCCGGGGGAGACGTCATGAGACTGAAGCTAGCTTTCCTCATCGCCCTCCTTTTCGCCGCCGCTCCGGCGCGGGCTCACCAGTTCGCGCCCGCTCTGCTCGAAATCGAAGAGCTTGCGGCCGAGGAGTCCGCCGTGAAATGGAAGCAGCCGGCGGTCCGGGTGCAGGGGAGCCAGTTGCGTCCGGTGTTGCCGGTCGAGTGTGAAGGCATCGGCGATCCGGTCGTGCAGAAGGAGGGCACCGGCCTCCGCGCCAGTTGGAAAATGCGGTGTCCGGGAGGCCTGACGGGCAAGTCGGTGGGAGTCGAGGGCATCGCCGGCAGCCAGGCCGACGTGCTCCTGCGCATCTCCCTGCGCGACGGCCGCCGGATCCGGCACGTGCTCAAGGCCGAAACACCCACCTTCCGGATCGACGCCGACAGCAGCCGTGCCGGGGTCGTGAAGGACTACGCCACGCTGGGAGTCGAGCACATCCTGCTCGGCTGGGATCACCTCCTCTTCGTGCTGGCCCTGGTGCTGCTCATCGGCTGGGGAAGATCGCTCGCGTGGACGATCACCGCCTTTACCGCCGGCCACAGCGTCACGCTCGCCCTGGCTTCGCTGGGAGTGGTGCACGTGCCGCAAGCCCCGATCGAGGCCGCCATCGCTCTCAGCATCTACTTCCTCGCGGTCGAGCTCACCAGCGTGCGCAAGGGCCGCCCGACGCTGACGCAAAGAGCCCCCTGGGCGGTCGCCGCCGGCTTCGGCCTGCTGCACGGCTTAGGCTTTGCCGGAGCCTTGGCCGAAGTCGGCCTGCCCACGGCGGAGATTCCGCTGGCGCTCTTCTCCTTCAACGTCGGCATCGAGCTGGGCCAACTCGCTTTCGTTGGCGTCGTACTCCTGGCCGCCGCAGCGCTCCGCAAGCTGCCCGTCGCCTGGCCGCAATGGACGAAGGCTTCGCTCGCCTACGGAATCGGTGCGATGGCGACTTTCTGGTTCCTGCAGAGAGCTGTGTTGCTGATGTGATCAGCGCTGACGGGCCGGCTGCACTGCAAGTCGCAGCGCGCCGATGTGCCCACGACCCCTGTGCTCAATTGGCGAGAGTGACGTCGATGGAGTCGATCTCGAGCAGTGCCGACACTCCAGGATCGGCGCCCGTCGCTAGGCATTGAAGCAGGACCGTGACCACCAACCCCGGTGAGCGTGCTGGCACCTGCACCGTCAACTCCTCCCGCACCTCGGCGTCGGCCGAAAAAAACGAACCGTGCGAGCCGGCGGGTGTGGAGATGCCCAGCCAACAGAAGGCTCCCGACCCTCCGGGGCTCGCATCGCCACGAAAGTCGAGCTTGACGACAGGCGGCGGCGCCCCGGCCACAGTTGTGAGTGGCAACATCAGGGCGACTCCAGCCGTCGCCGCCTGCAGACCGTCCACCTTCGTCTCGGCTCGCAGACCGGTGAATAGGATGGTCAGCGTTTTGGCGTCGGGACTGAGGGTCTGGCCGGA
>DATHUD010000709.1:0-7259 GCA_035462575.1 Thermoanaerobaculia bacterium
ACTGCTCGAATTCACGCGCCTGACCGGTGAGCTGGTGAAGACGATGCGCGCCTGCCCGCAGCCGATCGTTGCGGCCATCGACGGCATCTGCGCCGGGGCGGGAGCGATCCTCGCCATGGCGTCGGACATCCGGTTCGGCACGCCGCGCAGCAAGGTGGCCTGCCTGTTCGCCCGCGTGGGGCTCTCCGGCGCGGACATGGGAGCCTGCGCCATCCTGCCGCGCATCATCGGCCAGGGGCGCGCTTCCGAGCTGCTTTACACGGGCCGCTTTCTGGAAGCCGAGGAGGCCGAGCGCTGGGGCTTCTACAACCGGATCGTCCCTCCCGAGCGGCTGCTCGCCGAGGCGCGGGAGCTTGCGCATTCGATCGCGCACGGCCCCACCTTCGCCCATGCCATGACCAAGCGCCAGCTCCACCAGGAGTGGGACATGGGCGTCGACCAGGCGATCGAAGCCGAGGCGCAGGCGCAGGCGATCTGCATGCAGACCGAGGACTTCGCCCGCGCCTTCCGCGCCTTCGCGGCCAAGGAAAAGCCTGTCTTCGAGGGAGACTGAATGCCCGACGCGTCCTTTCTCGCCTGGCCCTTCTTCGAGGACTCCCACCGGGCCCTCGCCCGCGAGCTGGACGACTGGTGCCGCCGCGAGGTCGCCCCGCTCGCCGAGCATGAGGACGACGACGTGGACGCCTCCTGCCGCGAGCTTGTCCGCCGGCTGGGGGAGGGCGGCTGGCTCCGCCACGCCGTGGCGCGGGACGGCGGGCGGCTGGACGTGCGCTCGCTCTGCCTGATCCGCGAAACGCTCGCAAGGTTTTCCGGCCTCGCCGACTTCGCCTTCGCGCTCCAGGGACTGGGCTCGGGCCCGCTCTCCCTCTTCGGCACGGGAGAGCAGCGGAGCGTTTGGCTTCCGCGGGTGGCCGCGGGAAAGGCAATTCCCGCCTTCGCGCTCTCCGAGGCCGAGGCCGGGTCGGACGTGGGAGCCATGACGACCACGGCCCGGCGGGATGGGGACGGATATGTGATCGATGGCGGGAAGACCTGGATCTCGAACGCCGGCCTCGCGGATTTCTACGTGGTCTTCTGCCGCTTTACCGAAGCCGGAGAGCGCGCCTTCGCCGCCTTCCTCGTGGAGGCGGACAACCCCGGGCTCCGCGTCTCCGAGCGGATCGACGTGATGGCGCCCCATCCGCTGGGCACCCTCGTTTTCGAAGGCTGCCGCGTGCCCGCAGGCGCCCTGGTGGGGGAGGCGGGCAAGGGGTTGAAAGTCGCGCTCGCGACGCTCGACGTCTTCCGGCCCACCGTGGGCGCCGCGGCCCTGGGGTTCGCGCGCCGGGCGCTGGACGAAGCGCTCGGCCACGCCGTGCGACGCGCCGTCTCCGGCAAGCCGCTCGCCGAGCACCAGCTCACGCAAGGACGGCTCGCGGACATGGCCGTCGACGTGGACGCCTCCGCCCTCCTCGTCTACCGCGCGGCCTGGACGCGGGATGCCGGAGCGGAGCGGATCACGAGAGAGGCCGCCATTGCAAAGCTTTTTTCGACCGAGGCGGCGCAGCGGGTGATCGACGCCGCCGTGCAGCTCCTGGGCGGGCGCGGCGTCGTCTCCGGCGCGCCCGTCGAACGTCTCTACCGGGAAGTCCGCGCCCTGCGCATCTACGAGGGAACCAGCGAAATCCAGCGCCTCGTCATCGCCGGCCAGTTGATCGCCGGCATGGCAGGCCAGGAGGGATGATTGGATGGTTGAAAGCGCCCACGTGGACACCTTCTGCCGCGACAACCTGCCGGGCCCCGAGCACTTTCCGGACCTCGACCTTTCCGGGCTGCCGGAGCTCGCCTACCCGCCGCGCCTGAACTGCGCCGTCGAGCTTCTCGACAAGGCGATCGAAAAGGGCTGGGGAGACCGCACTCTCTTCCATTTCCACCACGGCCGCTGGACCTACCGCCAGCTTCTGGAAACCGCGAATCGCATCGCCCACGTGCTCGTGGAAGATTTAGGGGTAGTGCCCGGCAACCGCGTCCTCCTGCGCGGCCCCAACAATCCCATGATGGCCGCCTGCTGGTTCGCCGTGCTGAAGGCGGGAGGCGTCGTCGTCTGCACCATGCCGCTCCTCCGGGTGCGCGAGCTGACCTCGATCGCGGATCAGGCGCAGATCCGTCTCGCCTTGACCGATGCCCGGCTGGCCGCCGACTGCGAGCAGGCCATGTCCACCACCGGAGAAGGATTCCCGCGCGAAGGGGCCCGCGTCGTCCAGTTCCACAGCGCGGCCCCGGGCTCCCTCGAATCGCTGATGGCGGGCAAGCCCACCACCTTCGAAAACTGCGACACGGCGGCGGAGGATACGGCCCTCCTCGCCTTCACCTCGGGCACCACGGGCAAGGCCAAGGGGGCCATGCACTTCCACCGCGATGTGATCGCCATCTGCGACTGCTTCCCGCCCTACGTGCTGAAACCCGAGCCGGACGACATCTTCTGTGGCTCGCCGCCGTTCGCCTTCACCTACGGCCTCGGTGGCCTCGTGCTCTTCCCCATGCGCATCGGGGCTTCCGCGCTCCTCCTGGAGCAGGCCGCGCCCCCGCAGCTCCTCCAAGGCATCCAGGAGCATCGCGCCACCGTCTGCTTCACCGCCCCGACCGCCTACCGCGCCATGGCGGGGATGGTCAAAGGCTTCGACATTGGAAGCCTCAAGAAGTGCGTCTCGGCGGGAGAAACCCTTCCGAAACCGACCTTCGAGCTGTGGGAAAAGGCCACCGGCCTCAAGATCATCGACGGCATCGGCTCGACCGAGATGCTCCACATCTTCATCAGCGCCGCGGGAGACGACATCCGCCCCGGCTCCACGGGCAAAGTCGTCCCCGGCTACCAGGCGAAGATCGTGGACGACGACTTCAACGAAGTCCCCCCCGGAACCCTGGGCCGGCTCGCCGTGAAAGGCCCCACCGGCTGCCGCTACCTCGCGAATCCCGAAAGGCAGGCCGCCTACGTCCAGAACGGCTGGAACCTGACCGGCGACTCCTACATCCTGGACGAGGCCGGCTACTTCTGGTACCAGGCCCGCACCGACGACATGATCATCTCCTCCGGCCACAACATCTCCGGCCCCGAGATCGAATCCGTCCTCCTCGACCACCCCAAGGTGGCCGAGTGCGGAGTCGTGGGAGCGCCGGACGACGAGAGAGGGCAGATCGTCAAAGCCTACGTCGTCCTCCGCCAGGGCTTCGAGCCGTGCGCGGAGCTCGTCAAAGAGCTGCAGGACTACGTCAAAGGCGAGATCGCCCCCTACAAATATCCGAGAGCCATCGAGTTCGTCGAAACCCTCCCCCGAACCGAAACCGGCAAGCTCCAGCGCTTCCGCCTGAGAGAGAGGGGAGCATGAAGATCCTCCAACCCACAGGTTGGGCCCCTCCGAAAGGCTACGCCAACGGCATCGCCGCCGAAGGCCGCCTGGTGGTGACCGGCGGCCAGATCGGCTGGAACCCGGAGACCTGCCAGTTCGAGACCGACGACTTTGTGGAGCAGGTGGCGCAGACGTTGAAGAACGTCGTTGCGGTCTTGAAAGAGGCCGGGGCGGAGCCGCGGCATGTGGTGCGGCTGACGTGGTACATCACCGACAAGGCGGCGTATCTCGCGGCGCAGCGGGAGATCGGGCGGGTGTACCGGGAGGTGATGGGGAAGAACTTTCCGGCGATGGCGGTGGTGGTTGTGGCGGGGTTGTTGGAGGACCGGGCGAAGGTGGAGATTGAGGGGACGGCGGTGGTGGGGGAGGATTAGTTCTATTTCCAGATCAGCCCCGCCAGGGGCGTCAGAAATTAGCCCGGTGCGTGAGCGCCGGGGACATGGAGCCCAGAAATCAAGAAGCCCTGTAGGGGCGACAGGAGCATGGTCGGGCAGGTCCCTGTCGCCCCTGGCGGGGCTCCGGAAATATGGGGTTTGCCAAGTCCCCGGGATTGACATCCCGGGCTAATGGCTGTCGCCCCTGGCGGGGCTCCGGAAATAGGGGTGTGCCAAAGTCCCCGGGATTGTCATCCTGGGCTAATGGCTGCCGCCCCGGCGGGGCTGGGAGATCGGGTGATCGGTCCTGTTTCGCCTCTCCGGTATGGGCTGGCGTAGGAGGTGGACCGGCCTCCAGCTCTACTGGCGCTGCCGATGAGACGGTCTTGGCTGGGCAAGATGATCTCCGCGTGAACGACGGCCATTCCGGTTGATTTCCCCAGCCCCGCCAGGGGCGGCAGCCATTAGCCCGGGCCGTCAGGCCCGGGAAGCCCGGAAAACCATCCCACCAAGCCCCGCCAGGGGCGACAGGACTCTCCTCGGCCCGCATCAGGCAGTTGCGGGATCAAGGAACCCCAGGTTATGATTGCCAAGAACCAGCAGGTACCAATTTACGGCCTTCTACTGGCGAAGCAATCCGCCCATGCGAGACACCTACTCGAAGCTCAACTACCACCTCGTCTTCAGCACCAAAAACCGCGTCCCGTTGATCACGGACGCTCTCCGCGACCCGCTCTATGGGTACATAGGCGGCATTCTGAGAGGAACCGGAGGCGTGCTCCTGAACGCGGGTGGTATGCCGGACCATATCCACCTCCTGGCGGGGTGGGGGACGAGCACCTCGGTTGCCAAGATGCTGCAACTGATCAAGGCGAACTCCTCCAAATGGGTCAATGAGAGACAGGGTGCGTCTGGGGACTTCGCTTGGCAGCCGGGCTATGGAGCCTTTACTGTGAGCGCCTCCAAAATTCCCGAGGTGCGTGAGTACATCCTCAACCAGGAGGCGCACCATCGGAAGATGTCGTTCCAGGAGGAGCTCAAGGAGCTGTTGAAGCGGCACGGCGTCGAGTACGAAGAGGATGACTTTGAGGATTGATCGAGTTCCTGCCGCCCCTGGCGGGGCTCCGGAAATATGGGTGTGCCGGATTCCCGGGATTGACATCCCGGGCTAATGCCGGCCGCCCCTGGCGGGGCTGGTGTATCGAGGAATCGGCTCTTCCGTGCAGGTGCCCCTTGCCACGTCTCCGCGGGCGAAACACCGGGCCATCGCGGGAAACATTGCCCCGGCGTTCCATCGCCGGGCCAGCGTCTCGCTCGCTGGGGCTGCGTAGGCCGCGCGGCCCCGGCGCCGGCAACGCAGAGCCAGCGTCCCGTACGCTGAGGCAGCGCAAGGAGCGCTGTGCCAGATCTGGGGACTTTGCCTCGGCGTTGGAACGCAGAGTCAGCGTCCCGCGCGCTGAGGCTGTGTAAGGCACGCTGTGCCAGCGCGGGAAACTCCGCCTCTGCGTTGGCGACGCCGAGCCGGCGTATCGCGCGCTGCGGCAGCGTAAGGAACGCTGCGCCGGATCTGGAGACTCTGTCTCAGCGTTGGAACGCCGAGCCAGCGTATCGCGCGCAGAGGCTGTGTAAGGCGCGCTGTGCCTGCGCGGGAAACTCCGTCTCTGCGTTGGCGGCGCCGAGCCGGCGTATCGCTCGCCAAGGCAATGTAAGGCGCGCTGGGCCGGATCTGGAGACTTTGCCTCAGCGTTGGAACGCCGAGCCAATGTTTCGCGCGCTGAGGCGGCTTGCGATACTCTCCGCCCATGTCCCAGACCTTCGGCTGTCAGAGCATGGTCGCGCCGCTGCGGCGCGTGCTGGTGAAGCGCCCGGACGAGGCTTTCGCGGATGCAGATCCGGCGCTGTGGAACTACACCTCGCGGCCCGATCTCGCCGAGGCGCGGCGGGAACATGAGGCGTTGGTGGAGATCCTGCGCGGGGCCGGCGCTGAGGTCGTCGAGCATTCCGAGCCTCAGCCGGGGCGGGCGGATTCGATCTTCGTCTTCGATCCCGCGCTCGTCACCGACCGCGGCGCCGTGATACTGCGGATGGGGAAGGAGCTGCGGCGGGGCGAGGAGGCGGCCATGGCGCGGCGCTTCGAGGAGATCGGGGTGCCGATCCTGGCCGAGCTTCGGGGGGAGGCGACCGCGGAAGGGGGGGACCTTCTCTGGCTGGATTCCCGGACGCTCGCGGCCGGCCAGGGATTCCGCACGAACGCCGAAGGGCTTCGCCAGCTTCGCGAGGTGATGACTGGAATCGGTGTGGACGTTCTGCCGGTCGAACTGCCGTACTTCACCGGTCCCGAGGCCTGTCTCCACCTGCTCTCTCTGATCAGCCTGGTGGATTACGACCTCGCCGTGGTCTATCCGCCTCTCCTGCCGGTGCCGTTCTGGAAGACCCTCCGCGAGCGCGGTTTCCGGATGGTCGAGGTCCCCGCGGAGGAGTTTGCGACGATGGGCCCGAACGTCCTGGCGCTCGCTCCCGGCAGATGCCTGATGCTGGAGGGCAATCCCGTCACCCGGCGGCGTCTGGAGGAGACGGGCTGTGAGGTGCTGACCTACCGGGGGCGGGAGATCTCGCTCAAGGCCGAGGGTGGCCCCACCTGCCTGACGCGGCCGATCTGGCGAGGGTAAGCGGCCTGCTTTGGCGGCCGCGAAGCTCATGAATTTTCAGGTTGGACGGCGAATCCGGGTGAAGTACTGATCTCCGACGACGAGGCACCCGCGCAGGGTTTCGAGTTCCACGTGCGAACGGCTGAGGTTCTCGTCCAGCTTGACGAGAAGTCGGCTCATCGCAGCGGAACGAGCTCTTCTTCCCGCGCCAGAGCCGCGGCGTAGGCAACGGCTGCACGAACGTCTTCGTTGGTGAGCGGCGGATACTCCCGAACGATCTCCTCCGGCGAAAGCCCTTCCGCCAGATTATCGAGGACGACGGAGATCATGATCCGGGTGCCGCGAATGCACGGCTTGCCGTGGCACACGTCCGGGCTGGATTGGACCCTCTCCCGCAATTCGTCATCTCTATGGTTTCCTCGCGGCCATCCGTTGTCGTCTAGCTCAGAGTACCACGGTCCTGTCCACACGATGCCGGTGCGATGAAGCCGATGCCGGGTATGATCCGCCTGTCATGGCCGATCACGGTTATCAGGAACAGGCGCAGGAACAGACACTCTGGATCAACGGCGAGCGGGTGCCGGCCCGCTCCGGCCGGTCCGCCCCGGTGCTCGAGCCGGCAACCGGGGAGGCTCTCGCTCAGGTCGCCCAGGCGGGTGCCGAGGATATCGACGCCGCGGTAGCTGCGGCCCGGCGCTCGTGGGAGAAGGGGGACTGGCGCCGGGCCACCAGCTCGGAGCGGGCGAAGGTTCTGCTCCAGCTGGCGGAGCGGATCCGGGCGGCGGCGGAGGAGCTTGCGACGCTCGAAGCGCGCAATGTGGGGAAGCCCATTCAGGAGGCGCGGGGCGAGG
>DATHUD010000710.1:0-5782 GCA_035462575.1 Thermoanaerobaculia bacterium
TGCCCGCGGTTTCGGGCGGTGCGGGCGGCACGGGCAGCGCGGGCGGCACGGGCAGCGGAGTCGGCGAGCTGTTCCTCTCCGGCGCCGGCGTGGCCCGGGGCTACCTGCACCGGCCGGACCTCACGGCCGAGCGCTTCCTGCCCGATCCCTGGGCCCCCGGGCCGGGGGCGCGCCTCTACCGCACCGGCGACCTCGCGCGGTCTCTGCCCGACGGCCGGCTCCAGTTCCTCGGCCGCCGCGACCAGCAGGTGAAGCTGCGCGGCTACCGCATCGAGCCCGGCGAGATCGAGGCCGCGATCGCCGCCCTCCCCGGCGTGCGTGATCAGGCCGTCACCCTGCGCGAGGAGATCTCGGGGGACCGCCGGCTCGTGGCCTGGGTGGTGCCCGAGGGCCTCTCGCCCGCCGCGGTCCAGGAAGCCCTCCGGGCCGCGCTGCCCGAGCCCATGGTGCCCTCGCTCGTCGTCCCCCTGGCCGCGATGCCGCTCACCCCGAGCGGCAAGCTCGACCGGCGCGCCCTCTCGCGGCTCCTGCCCGCCGAGTCGGCGAAGCCGGCGCGGCACGGAGAGGCCGTTCCACCCAGGACCTTGACGGAGCTGGCCCTCGTCCACCTCTGGCAGGAGCTGCTCGGCGGCACCGCCATCGGCGTCAAGGACAACTTCTTCGAGCTGGGGGGCCACTCGCTCCTCGCCGTCCGCCTGATGGCGGGAATCCGCGAGCGCTTCGGCCGCGAGCTCCCGCTCGCCACGCTGTTCGAGGCCCCCACGATCGAGCAGCTCGCCCGGCGCCTGGAGGAGAAGGGGGCGGCCGCGGAGCCCTCGGCGCTCGTGGCGATCCAGCCGCGCGGCTCGCGGCCGCCGCTCTTCTTCGTCCACCCGATCGGCGGCGAGGTCCTCGCCTACCTCCCGCTCGCGCGGCACCTGGGGCCGGACCAGCCGCTCTACGGCTTTGAGGCCGGCGCCCTCCACGAGCAGGGCGGAAAGCCGCCCGCCTCGATCGAGGAGATGGCGGCCGGGTACGTGAAGGCCCTTCGCGCCGCGCACCCCCGCGGCCCCTACCTCCTGGGCGGCTGGTCCTACGGCGGCGTGGTCGCGTTCGAGATGGCGCGGCAGCTCCGGGAGGAGGGGGAGGAGGTCCCCCTCGTCACCCTGATCGACGCGGCCGTGCCGGTGGGGGACCCCGAAAGCGCGGAGGCCGACACCGCCGCGCTCCTCTTCGGCCTGGCCCGCGAGCAGGCCCGCCAGCGGGGCAAGGATCTGGCGTTGACCGTCGACGAGCTGCGGCTCGCGAGTCCGGAAGGGCGTCTCGCGCGGACGCTCGAAGCGCTCCAGGAGGTGGGGGCGATCGGCCGGGAGATCGACGTGCCCACGCTCGACCGCTTCGTCTCGGGCTACGCGGCGAGGGTGCGGGCGATCGAGCGCTACCGCCCCCGGCCCTACGCCGGCCGGATCGCGCTCGTCCGGCCGCTTTCGCTCGACCCCGAGATGCTGCGCGAAGCCTCCCCCGAGCGGCGCCGGCTTTTGGAAGACGAGACCCTGGGCTGGGGAGCCTTCGCGGCCGGCGTCGAGGTGCTCCGCGTCCCCGGCTACCACGACACCATGATCCAGGAGCCCCACGTCCGCGAGCTGGCCCGGGTCCTCCGGGGCTTCCTCGATCGATAAGCGATCCCGGCCGAAAACCCTCTGCGCGGCACGCTCCGTGCATTCAACCAAGGGTAGTTGTTCCACCCGGAAGCAGTTTGCCCGGGCGCCTTCGCGGAGGGTCTCGATGGGTCCTGAAAAGCCGCAGGTCAGCCGTCTCGGAGAGCGTTTTGGATATGCCCTGACGGTCGATGTGGAGGAGTGGTACCACACCTGCCTGGTGCCCGGGTACGTGCGCCCGGAGGGGCGGCCCGAGCTCCAGCACGAGCTGGACTGGCTGCTTCCCGAGATCCTGGAGATGTTCGCCGAGGCGGGGTGCCGGGGCACGTTCTTCGTGCTGGGGGAGGTCGCCAAACGGCTGCCGCGGCGGATCCGGGAGATCGCCGACGCCGGCCACGAGGTGGGGAGCCACGGCTATCTCCACCTGCGCGCCTTCGACCAGTCGCCCGACGCGTTCGTGCGCGACCTCCGGCGCTCGAAGGCCGTGCTCGAAGACGTGGTGGGGCGGCCGGTCCTCGGCTTCCGGGCGCCGGAGTGGTCTCTCCGGGGCTTGAGCAGCTCGCGGCTCCCGCTCGTGGCCGAGGCCGGGTTCCTCTACGACAGCTCGCTCACGCCGTGCCCCATCGCCGGCCGGCCGACCAACCCCCGCTTCGCCTCGCGCCTCACCTGGAGCACGGGCGAGGAGCTTCTGGAGTTTCCGCCTCTGACCCTGGGCGGCCCCCTTCGCATTCCGGCCGGGAGCTGGACGGGCCGGCTCGTGAGCCCCTGGCGGATCGCCCGGGCGGCCATCGATCACATGGGGAGCGGCGGTCTTCCGGTGGCGGTGGTCCACCCTTGGGAGGTGTCCGGCCGCCCCACGCCCGGGCCGCTCTCCGGGCTCGCCCGGTTCGTCCACGAGACCGGCCGGCCGGGGTTCGACGCCCGCTTCCGCGACCTGCTGCGGGCCGTGCCCTGGCGCCCCCTCCGCGCTGCCGCCGGCCTGGAGGCGGTGGTGGATCTCCGGACCGCGGACACGGCCCGCGCCCGCCAGGGCCTCGCCCGGAGCGGGCTGATCCACGCCTGACGGGCATCCTTTCTGCAAATCCTTGGGAAAAGCTGCGCACCCACGGGGTGTCGCCGCGTTATAAGCTGCGCTCGTCTTGGAAGGGGAGAGGGGTTGGTGCGAAAGGGGGGACTCGAACCCCCACGGCCTTGCGACCACAAGATCCTGAATCTTGCGCGTCTACCAATTCCGCCACTTTCGCAGCGCGGTGGATTCTATGGAGAGAACCGACACTATGTCAATCAAATTTCCGGGGGCCGAGGGCCTCCTGCAGAAGGATGTGCTGGCCCGCCTCGATGAAGCGGGGAAGGGCGGGATGGAGGAAGGGCAGCTCCTGCGCCAGGTGGACGCCTCTCCCGAGGAGCTCGCGCACGCGCTCGACCGCCTCCAGAAGGAGGGGCTGGCCGCGGAGCTGGAGGGCCGGTGGATCGCGGCGAAGCACACGGGGTTCGCCTTCGGGTGGGTCGAGCTGCTGGAGAGCGGGGACGCCCTGATCCGCCCCGGGTTCCGGCAGGAGCCGATCTTCCTGGTGCGGCGGCGGAACCTCAAACGGGCGCAGGACGGCGACCGGGTGCTCGTGCGCCGCCTCGGCCGCAAGGCGCAGGCGTGGAACGACCTGCCGCCGGAAGGGACCGTGGTCAAGATCCTGGGCCAGCGCCACGAGACGGTCGTGGGCACGCTCGACGTGGACGGCCGGGGCCACCGGTGGCTCGTGCCCTTCGATCCCAAGTCCCCCCTGGAGCTGTCCGTCGAGGGCGGGGAGGACGTTCCCGAGACCGACTTCGTGGTCGTGGCGATCGAGCGCACCTCCTCGGGCCGGGGCCTCCGGGGGCGGGTCGTCGAGGTGCTGGGAGATCCCGAGACCCCGGGGGTGGACGTCCTCGTGGTGCTCCGGCACTATGAGATCCCCGACGAGTTCCCGCAGGCCGTCCTCGAAGAGGCGGCGGCCTTCCCCTCCGATCCCCGGCCGAACGACTGGCAGGGGCGCGAGGATCTGCGGGAGCGGGTCATCATCACGATCGACGGCGAGAGCGCGCGGGACTTCGACGACGCGGTGTCGATCGAGCGCCTGCCGGAGGGCGTCTTCCGCCTGGGGGTCCACATCGCGGACGTGGCCCACTACGTGCGCGAGGGGGATCCGCTCGACCTCGAGGCCTACCGCCGGGGCACGAGCGTCTACTACCCCGACCGGGCGATCCCCATGCTCCCCGAGGGGCTCTCGAACGGCCTCTGCTCGCTCCGCCCCCACGTGCCGCGCCTCACGATGTCGGTCTTCCTGGACATCGACCGGGACGGCCAGGTCCTCGCCCGCCGCTTCGCCCAGACGGTGATCCGGAGCACCCGGCGGATGACCTACAACGAGGTGCGCCGCATCCTCGAAGAGCCTGTGCCTGAGGACGCCGCCGAGTACGGCCCGGTCCTCCCGGTGCTCCGCGAGATGCACCACCTCATGAGCATCCTGAACCACAAGCGGAGGGTGCGCGGCTCGCTCGACTTCGACCTGCCCGAAGGGGACGTGCAGCTCGACACCGACGGGGTGATGGTGGGCGTCCTCCCCGAGGAGAGGAACGTGGCTCACCGGATCGTCGAGGAGTTCATGATCGCGGCAAACGAAGCCGTGGCCGAAGAGCTGGTGACCCACGACGTGCCGGCCCTCTTCCGGGTCCATTCCCAGCCCACGCCGGAGCGCCTGGACGAGCTGCGGGAGCTCCTGGAGTCCTTCGGCATCGACCTTCCCGACGAGGGGGAGGACCTCCACCCGTCGGTGCTCCAGGAGGTGCTCCGGCAGGTCCAGGGCAAGCCCGAGGAGCAATTCCTCTCGTCGGTCCTGCTCCGCACCATGCAGCGTGCCCACTATGCCCCCGATTGCCTGGGGCACTACGCGCTCGCCTCGCGGTACTACTGCCACTTCACCTCGCCCATCCGCCGCTATCCCGATCTCATCGTCCACCGCCAGTTGAAGGCGCACCTGCGCGGCCGGGCGGAGAAGGAGACGGCGCGGACGCTTCTCCTGGAGCGGCTGCCGGTGATGGGAGACCACACCAGCCTGACCGAGCGGCGGGCCGAGCAGTCCGAGCGCGATCTCCTCCAGTGGAAGAAGGTGCGCTTCCTGGCGGACCGGGTGGGCGAGACCTTCCGCGGCCGGATCACGGGCGTCCAGCCGTTCGGCCTTTTCGTCCAGATCGAGGGCTACTACGTGGACGGCCTGGTGCCCATCCGCACCATGGCGGACGACTACTACGTCTACGAGCCCGAGTCCCACCGCCTGGTGGGGAGCAACAACCGCCGGGTGTTCCGCCTGTCCGACCCGGCCGAGGTGGTGCTCCAGGGGGTGTCGCTCCGCCACCGGGGCCTGGACCTCGCCCTGGCCGGCATGCCGGAGCCCGCGATCCGCCCGGACAAGCGCACCCCGTGGTTCGTCGAGGACCGGCGGGAGCGCCGGGAGAAGGCCGGGGACCGCAAGGCGGGGGATCGAAAGACAGGGGATCGAAAGCCGGCGGAGAAGAAGGGGGGACGCAGGCGGCGGTAAGGGAATCCCGTCCCCCCTGGCGCGGTTCCCGGCACCTGGATTTCGGGAGCCGCGCATGAAGATCCTTCTCACCATGAACCTCCCCTACGCCCCGGCGGTCGGCGGGGCGAACAAGTGCAACCGGGTGCTCGCGGAGGGGCTGGCCCTGCGGGGGCACGACGTGCGGGTGGTGGTGCCGGCGCTGGGCGTGCCCTCCAGGGTCACCCGCGAGGAGATGCTCGCCGGGCTCGAAGCGCAGGGGATCGCGGTCGAGCGGGGAGACGGGGTGGATGCCTTCCGGGTGAACGGCGCCCTAGTCTCCGCGGTGGCCGAGCCCTCGCGGCTCCGGGCTGAGCTCACGGACCGGCTCCGGGACTTCCGCCCGGACTGGGCCCTCGTCTCCTCCGAAGACCCCTCCCAGAACCTCCTCGACGCCGCCCTCAAAGCGGAAGCCGCACCGATCGCCTATCTCGCCCACACGCCCGCCTTCCTCCCCTTCGGTCCCCAGTCCTTCTACCCCAGCGAGCGCCGCGGCCGGATGCTCGCCCAGGCCGCGGGCGTCGTCACCGTCAGCCGCTACGTGGCGGACTACAT
>DATHUD010000711.1:0-14356 GCA_035462575.1 Thermoanaerobaculia bacterium
GTCGAGACAAGTTCACGCACCCCATCCTTAAGGACTACATCGGATGGTTTACGAAACATGGTGCGGTAGAAAACCAATTCGCCAATCCAAAGGCAGTGGTAAAACTTCGCCTAAAGGGTTTAGGCCAAGAGCATTTCGAAGAGCTGTCCCAGGGGCACTACTTTCCAGACGACAGCGCAGATATAAACAAGCTCTTCGCACAGCATCTAGTTAAGGCTCCCGACTACTATGCGAAGCGAATCACCAGAACCGGGACGCTTAAAAACTACCCAGAAATCACATTTCATGCCGTGTTTTGTATTGAGGGCAAATACAGAAAGTACTCCTACAATGAGATGCTTCGTCGCCCAGGGTACTCGTCTCCCGAAGGAGCGTACACCATTCAAGAGCGATATGGCCTTTGGGTTTGCAAGGATTTCATTCCCATTCAGCGAAAGAATGAGTGGATTACTTTCAAGGGGTCCGAATACACAAAATTCCACGCCTTTATCAACTGTCAAGGTTTGAGGCTTACAGCAAACCGAGGCTCAATTGACAACACGCCATCTGAAATTCTTCAAGACATACAACTCGAAGTTCGAAAGATTTATGAAGATATAGTAAAGGGCGACGAGTGGACTTCCATGGAGTGGCTTGAAGATGAGGCCCAGGTATATCAAACCACGGAAAAAGAAAAGAAGAATTTTGAATGGCGGCTGAAAAAGGTTAACCGATCAAATGTCTGCGATTTTGATGGCCTCACCCTCGTAGAGCCGGAGCGAGAGAGCGGTGTCTTCTCCATATTTCTTTTGCTGTCACACAAGCGCCCTGACTTGTTCCCATTCCATGTTGTTGATTACGACACCCATGAAGGCATTGACGTCATCGCAAAAGGAGATAAATCAACACCGATTGCTAGCGCCAGACTATTTTACGTAGAGTTCAAGCGGACGCTAGTGGATAACTTCAACCACTCCTTTGAAAATCTGCATAGCGTGGTTTGCTGGGAAACCGATATCAAGCACGACGAATTTGTGAAAGATATTAACAACGAGGAAAGGAGAATGCAGATTTTCGCGCCCGGCCCCAACGAATATACACGGTACTTTTTGGACAACCCAAGGAAGGCACACAAAATTGAGGTCTTTTGCCTGAAAAGGTACTTAAAAGAAAAGCTCGGCATTGAGTTTTCGCCGAGGACAGCCGATGCAGTCGTTTAACCCATCGTCAACCGGACAGCCCAAAGCTACGCGTTGGGTCCCCCTCCGCTGCTACGCAGCTCCGGCGGCCGGTTACCTCAAGCGTTGGCCGTATCTTGATCTGTGCACGCAGCTTACAATCCCGAGTGGACGTACGAGGATTCCCCTGATCCATTCGTCAGGACTCTGAAACCGTAGACGTTACCCTTGAGAGTTCGAAGCCGGCTAAGCTCGGTCAGCGATTCTGAGACCCCTTCACGGTGCCGTGAACCGCAACGACAGATCCTCCTTGGCCGCCTCCAGGTAGCGGCGCAGCCGCAGGACCGTCTCCAGGGTGATCCGCTCCTCGTGCACCGCGTCGCGGAAGAGAAGAAGGGCGGCCAGCGCTTCCCGGTGGACCTCCTCGGCCTCGAAGATCGGGTACATGGCCTCGACGAGCATTTTGAGGTCACCCGTGCGACCTTCTTCGACATACCGGGCGGCGAGCTCCAGGGAGACGAGCGCCGCGTCGTAGTTCCAGCCCTCAGCGATGAAACGGTCGCGCGTCTCGGTGAGGAGTCTCTCGGCTGCGGTCGCATCGCCCAGCCCGGCCGCGATCCGTCCTTCAAGCCACCTCAGCCGGATCTGCGTCCATGCATCAGCGAATTGCCCGTAAAGCTCCCGGTCTTCCCCTACGATGCCGTCCGCTTCACTCCAGCGCCCACTCGCGCAGAGGTAGAGAGCCAGGTTATGCCGGGCGAAGAGATAAAGCTTCGGATCGGTCTCCGACAGGATGAGGTCGCCGGCAACCCGGGTCATCCCGATCGCTCGTTCACTATCGCCTTGGTTGTAGTAGAGAGTGCCAAGGGAGAGGAGCGGATGGGCGGCTTTGGAGCGCTCTCCGGCGAGAGAGTAGAAGGTGACGGAGCGGGAGAGGAGGGATTCGGCCTCGTCGAATCGCCGCTGGTCGATGTAGAGCATGGCCTCGCACGAATCGAGCTCGGCGTAGATGAGCGGGTCGGTTACACCTTCGTTGGTAATGAGGAATCGGGCGAAGCTGAAGCACTTCCGGGCCTGCCGGGGATCGCCCTCGACCCGGGCCACGTTGCCAAGGTACGCCTGTGTGAGGGCGGCGAGATCGGCCCACCCGTTTCCTGCCGTCGTATACCGCAAGACGGCTTCAGCAGTTTGGGCAAGCTCGCGGGCGGCAGCGAAGCTGGCCGGCATATGCCGCTTGCTCTCGTCGAGACACAGGCCCGCCAGGACGAGGCCGCGGAAGCGTCGGTTGGCCCGCCTGATTTTCTCGAGGCGCTGCTCGAGCGGGATGCGGAGAAGGGCGTGCAGATCCCGCAGGGCCGCGGCTCGCTTCCGCTCGTGGTCGGCGCTGTGGCGCTCAAGGACTGCAGGGAGGGTCCGGATCACCCCCGATCCTCCTCCGGCCGATCGTTGCTCCCGCTGATAGGCCTTGAACTCTTCCCGGCACGTGGGGCACAGCGACGTGAGGTGTTCGACACCGATCTCAGTCAGCATGCGGGCGGGCAGCTCGCCGCGGGCGGTTGCCGCCAAGAGCTCGCGGGTGATGTGGATGTCGGTCAAGGATGCCTCCTTCGGCGCATGTTCTCTGTACCGGCGAAGTATATGCCGGGAGGCGTAACCGCGAAAAGCTGGTTCCGCTAAAAAGGGGGAGCCGGCTGCCCAGCCGGGGCGGCCGGCGCACAGATCGGCCCTATCCCCACGGGTCGAGCGTTGCTCCCCGGTCGCCGTCACCGTTTCCAGTCGGCGGCTCGTTCGCCAGGTCGTCGGGCGGATCGATCTTGGCCATGGCACGCTCGAAGACGCGCACCAGGTTGCTCCAGGAAGCTTCCAGGAGTCCGGCGATCTCGCGCTCCTCAGGTTTCTCCGGCGCTACGCCAGCAGCGTAGCTGGGAAGGGTGAGAGCGAAGCCGACAAGGAGGAGGACAGCGACGCGTGACCGAACCGGCATGGTGGCTCCCTTCTGGAACGGCGTCGCCCCGCGCCAAGGTGGTGCGGGGGAGCCGGCTCCGTCTTTAGTGTGCTCCTGGAAGAACCTTTGGGGGACAGGTGTTGCGGGCTCGGCAACTGCGAGAGCTCTGTACAGCTCTAGGAGAGAAAGCTCTGACGGGGAACTTTCTATCAAATGTCTGCCGAGGCGCCGCTAAACTCTGCGACGAACCAAGCGAGGGCGTAGAATTCGTAGGACCGGCAGCCCTCAGTCTTGACATCAGAGAATAAAGAGGCGTAAGTTGGAGCCCTTCGAGGCGTTTGCCCCCGCCGAGGGCAAGGAGAAGGGGATATAGCTTGTAGTGGGCGGTTGCGGCTGAAGCGCCATGGAGTGTGCATGAGAACGTGGAGGTCTTACGATGAGTGAGCTTGAGAAACTTGAACAAAAGATTTTGCAGCTTTCGCCCGGAGACTTGGCCAAGCTCCGTGCGTGGTTTATTGAGCTAGATCACCATTTGTGGGATAAACAGATTGAAGCCGACGTTGCCGCTGGAAAGTTGGATCGGCTTATTGCTGAAGCACGTGCGGAATTCAAAGCGGGAAAGGCCCGGGAAATTTGAGGCACTTTGCGTCCTCAAGATTTTGGACGCTGTATAGAACCCTGCCTGAAGAAGTCCGTGAGCTTGCAGACAAGAATTACCAATTGCTCAAGAGTAATCCCCGCCATCCATCGCTTCACTTCAAAAGGGTCGGCGAGCTCTGGTCTGTCCGCGTTGGCGACCATTATCGAGCCTTGGGCATTGACGAAGCAGGTGGTATCAATTGGATCTGGATTGGCACTCATGCCGAGTACGATAAGCTCGTCACTTGAGGGTCGAGCTCAGAGCGATGAGAAAAGAATATGCCTCGATCCCCGCATCCGGCTAACCCGGGCCCAGGCCATTCCTGAGGGCGCTCGACAGTCCCCCTCTTTGGCTCCGTGACGGATTGACGGCCCGCTACCGCTTGCGGCAGGATGCTGGGCATGCTTCCGATCGAGACATTCTTCAAAGACCTTAAACATACGCTCCGGATGTTCGCTCAGAGCCCGGGATTCACGCTGGCGGCGGTCGCCGCGCTGACTCTCGGGATCGGCGTCAATACCGCGATTTTCTCTGTAGTGAATGCTGTCCTGCTGCGGCCTGTCTCCGTGCCGGATCCGGATCGTCTGGTGCTCTTCACGACGGCCTTTTCGCAGGGAGGGGAAGGAGCGGCGGCCTCGCCCGCGAAGTTCCAGCACTTCCGCCAGCAGACCGGCCTCGCCCAGGACATCGCAGCGTTCAACACCGGCGTCGTCAACTACACGGGAGGCAGCTTTCCGGAACAGCTCCCGTCGGGCCGGGTCTCTGCGGACTTCTTCCGTCTCTTCGGCGCGGCGCCCGTACGCGGCCGGACGTTCACGGTCGAGGAGGACCGTCCGGGCGGCGGGCGCGTCGCGGTCCTGGGCTATCGCCTCTGGTCCACGCGCTTCAACCGCGATCCCGACATCGTGGGCAAGGCGATCTCCCTCTCCGGTGAGCCGTACACCATCGTCGGTGTCCTGGGCGAATTCGATTTCGAGGAGTTCGGACCGACCCCGCAGGTCTGGACTCCGTTTCAGCTCGATCCGAATACGACGGACCAGGGCCACTACTTCACGTCGGCGGGCCGGCTCAAGCCCGGTGTCACTTTAGAGCAGGCGAAGGCGCAGCTCCGCGTTTCGGCGAGCGAGTACCGGCGCAAGTTCCCCGACGCGCTCGGGCCGAACGACAGCTTCAGCGTGCAGCCGATTCGCGAAGCGCTGGTCAGCGACGTCCGCTCCTCGCTGCTCGTGCTCACCGGCGCGGTGAGCTTCGTTCTCCTGATCGCGTGCGCCAACGTGGCGAACCTCCTCCTCGTCCGCGCGACGGGGCGGAGACGCGAGATGGCGATCCGGGCGGCGATCGGCGGGTCGCGCGGCCGGATCATCCGCCAGTTGCTGACGGAGAGCGTCCTGCTCTCGCTGGCCGGCGGCGCTCTGGGCCTTCTTCTGGGCATCGTCGGCATCCGTGCGCTGCTGGCCGTCAACACGGCGAATCTTCCCTTCGTCGGAGAGAGCGGCTCGATGGTGGGCCTGGATTGGCGGGTCCTGGGCTTCACGATCGCCATTTCTCTGGGCACCGGCATTCTGTTTGGCTTGATTCCGGCTCTGCAGGGCTCGCGGACCGATCTCACGTCGGCGCTCAAGGAGAGCAGCGGCCGGTCGGGCACGGGTTTCCGACAGAACAAGGCGCGCTCGCTGCTGGTGGTGACGGAGGTCGCGCTGGCGTTGATCCTGCTCATCGGCTCGACGCTCTTGATTCGCTCCGCGATCGAGCTCGCCCGTGTGGACCCGGGCTTCGACTCGAAGAACGTCCTGACGCTGCGGATGGCGCTGACCGGGCCGCGCTTCCTGAAATCCGAAGGCGTCGAGCAACTGGTCCGCAACGGCGTCGAGGAGCTGCGCGCGATGCCGGGCGTGGTCGACGCGAGTGCCACGTGCTGCGTGCCGCTGGAAGGTGGCTACGGGCTGCCGTTCCGCATCGTGGGGCGGCCTGCCGAAGGCCCGTTCCATGGCGGGGGCGCCTGGAAGACGGTCTCGCCCGGCTATTTCGAGGTGTTCAAGATTCCGGTCAAGCGCGGCCGGTCGTTCAGCGAGGGCGATGACGGCCGCTCGCCGGCCGCGGTCATCATCAACGAAGCCATGGCGCGGCAATTCTGGCCGGAGAGCGATCCGCTGAACGATCGCCTCGTCATCGGACGCGGGATGATGCGCGAGTTCGCGGACGAGCCCGAGCGCCAGATCATCGGAGTGGTCGGCGACACGCGCGACGGCGGCTTGAACGACGACCCGGGGCCGACGATGTATATCCCCCAGGCGCAGGTGCCGGACGCCGTGAATGCCTTGAACGTCAGCCTGACGCCGATCGCGTGGGTCGTCCGCACCCAGGCCGACCCACGCTCTCTGAGCAAGGCGGTCGAGGAACAGCTACGGCAGGCGACCGGGCTCCCGGTCTCGGAGATCCGATCGATGAACGAAGTGGTCTCCCGCTCGACCTCACGCCAACGTTTCAATATGTGGCTGATGACGGTGTTCGGGGTCTCCGCGCTGCTCTTGGCGGCGATCGGTGTGTACGGTTTGATGGCCTATTCGGTCGAGCAGAGGACGCATGAGATCGGCATCCGCCTGGCGCTCGGTGCACAGGCGGAGCAGGTCAAGAACATGGTGGTGCTCCAGGGGATGCGTCTGGCGTTGGCGGGCATCCTCGTCGGCGTCGCCGCGGCCTTCGCCCTGGCGCGGTTCCTGGCCGCATTCCTGTTCGCCGTCCAGCCGCGGGACCCGCTGGCCTTTTTTGGCGTGCCCGTGCTGCTGGGCTTGGTCGCGCTCCTCGCCGCCTGGATCCCCGCCCGCCACGCGAGCCGGGTCGATCCGATCATCGCGTTGCGGGCCGAGTAGGTGACGACGGAAATGCGCAGCGTACGACGGCCCGTTGTCTCGGGCGAAAAATCGGTTTTTCGGAGAGGGAGACGATGCCGATTGACCGCGAGGTTCAGGACCACCGCCGCAAAGCGATGCTCCGGGTCCAAGGACGCCGCCGTTCCGCCCTATGGGTCCGGCGGGCGCTGGAGCCGGTCGTCTGCGCCGTCCGGCCCCTCACCCCAACCCTCTCCTAGCCCCCTCCCCACCGACCGGGAGAGGGAGCCTTTACAGAGGGTGTTTGGAGCTCCCTCCTCTCCCAGCGGTGGGATGGGGCTGGGAGAGGAGGGCCGGGGAGGTGAGGGCCCCGGCGGGACAGGTGTTGTGGGTCTCGGGCGGCGTTCTCCTTCGCCCTTTGGCATGGTAAGTTATTGAAGTGGAAGAACCTAGGGGAACTGCCATGCCCAAGGACCGAGCAGCGGACAGCGAAATCAAGCAAGCCGAGGCCACGGACTTCCCCGATCCCATCAAGGCGCTTTTCTGGGACGTCGCCCCCAGCGATCTTCGCTGGGAACAGCACCGTGACTTCATGATCGGCCGCATTCTCTCGGCCGGTCCCTGGGACGCCGTGCAGTGGCTGCGTAAAGCACAAGGGGACGAAGCGGTCCGCTCCTGGATCGAGAGGCACGAGGGCCGGGGTCTTTCCCCCAAGCAACTCCGTTTCTGGGAGCTCATCCTCGGGATTCCTTCCGACCGCGTGGACCCGTGGGTGGAACGGGAGCGAAGCGGGATCTGGGGCCGCCGGACTCGGCCATGAGCTTCCATTTCGAGATCCTGACCGAGCGCCAGCAGGAGGTTCTTCGGCTCCTGGGCCCGATCGCCACGGAGAAGGGGTTCTATCTCGCGGGAGGCACCGCAGTGGCGCTTCTTCTCGGCCACCGTCAGTCCGATGACTTCGACTGGTTCCTGGAGGGCGAGCTCCCCGATCCTCTCGGTCTTGCCCGGGACCTCCAGGATGCAGGAATCCCTTTCAGGACCGGGCAGATCGCTCGGGGCACTCTATACGGCACGGTTCACGACGTGCGCGTGAGCTTCCTTGAATTCCGCTATCGTCTGCTCGACTCCTGCGTCCCCTGGCCGGAGCTCGGCTGCCGCTTGGCGGGCTTCAAAGACCTCGCCTGCATGAAGCTCTCTGCGATCGCCGAGAGAGGAGCCCGGAAGGACTTCCTCGACCTCTACGCTCTGCTGCGCGAAGGGCTCACGCTGGCGGACATGCTCGGCTGGTATCAGGAGAAGTTCAAGATCGAGGATCTAGGACACGTCCTCTACTCTCTCGTCTACTTCACCGACGCCGAGGCCGAGCCCATGCCGCGGATGATCTGGGACGTTGATTGGCGGCAGGTCAAGAAAGCGGTGCAGGAGGCCGTCCGGGGGATTGGCTCTTGAGGGCTCACGGGAACGGCTGGGGTTTGCCATGAAGGTGGACCGCAGTGAGGCGATCCGCTCGCGTTAGAGATCGTCCGAGAGGCCGGCGCGTTGATAAGCGGGACGCTGCGCCAGGCCGGCCGTTTGTTCCCTCTTGGCATGCCTCTCCCTGTCCGTGTATCCTCGTGAGGGATGAAGAACCGCAAAGGAAGCAAGAGAAGAGGCCTGGAGTACCTCGCTTGCGCCGCGGACGACGGCCTTGGGTTCTTTCCGGGCATCACCTGCCAGATCGCCGGAAAGGGTGCGCCGCGTGTGCTCTGGATCGTCTACCGCCGGAGACAGCAGCTCCCGAGCAAGGAAGCGGCCTTGACTGCGGCGGATGCCGAGATCGCTGTCGGGTTCGGCGATCCGTCCCTCCCCTCCTCTCCGGAGCGCTTCCTCGGCTATCTACGACAACGGGGGTTCGAGGACTTGACGAATTACCGGGTGGCCCAGAGCTTCGACGAAGACCGGCGCTCTGTGCTCGGCGATGAATTCCAGCCGGCCTTCGGGGAGGCCGCCGCCCGCCATGACCCGATCCTGCACGCCGTGTTCATGGAGATGGTCAACCGCCAGATCGCCGAGAGCGACCCTCCGGAAGCCCGGGAGACCTTCGAGAGGCTGCTGGCCGAAGGCTACTCCCCCGAGCACGTGCGGCGGATGATCGGAGCTCTCCTCGCTTTCGAAATGACCCGCAGCATGCTCCAACAGACGCCTTTCGACGAGAAGACCTTCATCGAGAACCTCCGCCGCCTGCCGGAGATCCCCCTGCCTTGATTCGTATGCCCAAGCGCAAGAATTTGAAGCCCATCCCGAAATTTGAGTCGGAAGACGCGGAACGGGAATTCTGGGCTACCCATGATTCAACGGATCACGTGGATTGGAGCCGCGCGAAACTCACCACGTTCTCCCGCCTCAGGCCAACGACCCAGACCTACCCGTAGGTGGGCTTCTGCGGCCACCCGGAGGGCGAGTCTTCCCAGTCCTCTTGCCGGCCGTAGGGGGTCACGTCGAGGAGGCTGTAGGCGTTGGTGAGCCCTTCGACGCCGCGGGCATAGGCCGAGTAGGTGTGGTAGACGTCGTCGCCGAGACGGAAGAAGACGGAGAGGCCGTGCTGCTCTCCCTTCAGGAAGTACGACTCCTCCCCCCTCGCCTCGAGCTCCGCCTTGTCGCGGAAGTTGTATTCGACCGGGGCCACGGCTTCGTCCAGCGTAACGTGGAAGTCGTAGTTGAAGTCGCTCTCGAAGGACGAGAGCCAGGGCAGGCTCCAGCCCCTGCTCTCCTTGTAGGCTTCGAGCTTGGGGAGCGGCGCCCGGGAGATGAGCACGAAGGATGTGTCCCGCTCCGGGAGCATGCCCAGGTCGCCGAGGGAATCGACGTAGCCCGTGCAACCCGAGCACCCCTTGTCCCACGCCGGGTCGAACATGAAGTGATAGACGATGAGCTGGCGGCGGCCGTCGAACAGGTCGAGCAGGCTCCGCGGTCCATCCGGGCCGGCAAAGGTGTATTCCTTGTCGATCTTGACCATGGGGAGCCTGCGCCGCGCGGCGCTGACCTGGTCGTGGTGCCGGGTGGCCTCCTTTTCGTGGGTGAGAAGCTTCTTGCGCTCGGCGACCCACTCTTCGCGCGACGCGATGTCCGGATGAGCGATCCTGGTGTCTGTCATGAGGTTTCCTCCGTGATGTTGCGCCGTGTTCATTTCTTCGAGCGAAGGGGCACGAGCCGCCAGCGGCCGTAGGCGATGAACGCGGCCAGGAGCCCCGTCACCGCGGGGATCACGGCCATCGCGGCAGTTTCGCCACCGCCGGCCAGTGTGATGCCCACCGCGCCGATCATGACGATCACGAGCCCGGCGGCGGCCCAGACCGTCAGGCCCGGCCGGATGCGCAGGAGCCCGGGGAGGATCAGGCCGAGCCCGCCGAGCAGCTCGACCACGCCGATGAACCGCACGAACCAGCCCGGCAGATCCACCGGTCCGGCCAGCTTCTCCAAGGGCATGACCAGCTTCATTCCGCCGGCCCACAGGAAGAGAAGCCCGAGCAGCACCTGAAGGACCCACAGCACGACGTTCAGGGCCGATCTCCTGGGCGGCGCCTCGCCGCCGGCTTCCCGGCTGGAGCGGATGGGATTGGTCGGTTCGGCGGTGGTCATCTTCGTTCCTCCTGGGTTGATGGTTTCGGAGAGCCGAGGCGCCTGGCGTCCCCCCGGTCTCTACCTCTTGGTCGAACGGAGGGGGGCGGAATCGACAGGGCGGGCCAAGTCTCTCACGACCGGATGCCGTGGGATCTGGGTTAAGCTCGCCATCGCCAGAGGGTGTCTCAAAAGCTCAGGCCGCGCCCTCCGCCCGGGCATGAATGCCCGGGCTACAAGAGCAGCGCCGGATGAATCCGGCTTCAAGAAGCGCGCGATGTTTGAAGTCCCCTTCAGGGGGCGCTGCCCTTGTAGCCCGGCGATTTATCGCCGGGCGGCTTTCGAGACGCCCTCCAAGACAGAGGGGAGAGATCCGATGCGAAAGTCGATGCCGTGGGCCAGCCTGTTCCTGTTCGCCGCAGTCGCCGTTGGCCGAGCTGACCGGGCCGTGGCTGCCGCCGAGCCGGTGCCGCCGCACGAGACGTTCACGGTCGAGTCCGCGCCCGCCCCCGCCCAGGATGCCCGCGACCAGTTCTTCGCCACCTTGAAGGGCCTGTGTGGCGCGCGCTTCGAGGGGGCGATGACCTTCCCGGCCGACGGCCAGCATGAATTCGCGGGCAAGCGGCTCGTCGCGCACGTCGCGTCCTGTAGCGACGACGAGGTCCGTGTGCCGTTCCAGGTCGGCGAGGATCGCTCGCGCACCTGGGTTTTCAGCCGGACGGCCGGCGGCCTGCAGTTGAAGCATGATCATCGGCATGCGGACGGCACGCCCGACGAGGTGACGATGTATGGCGGCCTGGCGAGCGCTACGGGGACGCCGCTCGAGCAGTCTTTCCCCGCGGATGCCTACACCGCCAAGCTCATTCCGGCCGCTGTCACCAACGTCTGGACCGTGAGCCTGAGCGCGGACGGCACGAGCCTCACCTATCATCTGGAGCGGGACGCCAGGCCGCGCTTTACGGCGGTTCTGGAACGCAAGCCGGCGCAAGAGGCCGAGAAGGAGTAGAACATGGCAAACACCCTTGAGGCGCCGGTAGTAGCCAAGGCGCAGATGCTCATCCGCAAGCCCGTCGCGCAGGTGTTCGAGGCGCTGGTCGATCCCGCCATCACCTCCCGCTTCTGGTTCTCCAAAGGCAGCGCCCGGCTGGAGGCCGGCAAGCAGGTGCGGTGGGACTGGGAGATGTACGGCGTCTTCGGCGAGGTCGACGTGAAGGCGATCGAGGAGAACCGGCGAATCCTCATCGAATGGGGTGGCCCCGACAATCCGACCTCGGTCGAGTGGACGTTCGAGCCCCAAGGCGAGGACCGAACGTTCGTCACCGTCAAAAACTGGGGCTTCCGCGGCGACGCGGACAAGATCGTGGCGGAGGCGCTGGACTCAACCGGAGGGTTCAGCTTCCTGCTCGCCGGCTTGAAGGCCTTTCTGGAGCACGGGATCGAGCTGAACCTCGTCGTGGACCACGCCCCGGCCGCGCTCGTCGAAGGCTGGGCATCCCGCCGGGAGGCTTGATCCCGAGACGGCTTTGGGCCTTGGGCTGCGGCGGACGGGCCGGAGCTCGGCCCATCCGCCGGACCGCGGGTCACTCCCGCGGAGGAGGAATCAGAAGCAATGGCGCGGCGGGCAGGGGGTGCAGTAGCCGGAGGTGGGCTCGCCACAGAAAGCGGTCACACCGCCCGCCACCTCGTTCAGGATCTCGTCTTCGAGGTCGAGAACGCCGGCCGGGTGGGCCGGCAGGAGGGCGCGCTCGGATTCGCTCAGGCTCTCGTAGAACTCCCGGTTCCGCCACGCCTTGATGATGTCTTCCTTTTTCATCTTTCTCACTCCTTCACACGTTGGTGATGTTTCCGGCCACGGCGGCCGGGCTTCGACAGCTCTGGCCGCTGACCGGGCCCGCCCGGCGGCGGCTCCAGGGTCAACGGGCTCGGAATCCTTTCCGGGGCCGCGAGGCGGAGAAGCCCGTACCCGATGCCGGCCAGGCCGACCATCAGCCCCAGCGGCTCGGAGCCCGGGGTCAGTCCGTACAGCCAGCCGTCGTCTCGAATGCTTTGGAGAACGTTGCCGGCCAGACGGTAGACCCGCTCACGCAGGGACGCGTCGCCCGTGGCCTCCGCCGCCGCAAGGAGGAAGTCGAGGTTTCCCAGCGCGCCGTGACACAGCGAGTGGTTGTCGCGCAGCGGCTCGTGGAGGGTGGTGAGCGTCGCGGCGTCGATCTCGGCCCGCACCGCCGCGTCGTCGAGACAGGGCAGGCCGGCGGCCCGGGCGTGGCCGATTCCGGCGGCGCCATGGCACCAGGCGCACATGAAGTGCCCTCCGTCGCCGTGGGCGGCCAGGTCCTCCGCGCCCGAGCGGAGGTCCGGCCAATTGCGCCTCTCGGGAGAGTAGACCGAGCGCTCCCAGGCGAGCCCGGCCAGCGCTGCGTCGCGGAAACGATCGTCGCCGCAGAGGCTCGACAGCCGGAGCAGGGCGAGAGCGATCCCGGCGGCGCCGTGCGACAGGCCGGCCACGGGGCGGGGCCCGGCGATCTTCGCCACCCAGCCGCACCCCACCTCCATGGGCTGCGCTCCGGCCAGCAGGTGCTCCCCGCACCGCAGGGCGGCCTGCCGGACGGCCTCCGAAGGCCGCGCCTGATGGAGCGCCAGGAGTGAGAGCAGGCCTCCGGCCGCGCCGGCGATCACGTCGTAGTGCTCGTCGCTCTCGACGCGCCCGGCGATCCGGGGAACGAGCGCCTCGGCCTCCTCGAGCAGCTCCTCGTCCTGCCAAAGGCTTCCGAGATGGGCCAGGCTGTAGATCACGCCGCCCCAGCCGTTGAAGCCACCGACGGCCGAGACCGCATCGGGCTGCTCCTGGAGCTGCCAGCGCTGGGAGGCGAGGGCTTCGCGAGCCAGGAGGGTGAGCTTCTCCTCCCCGGTGACGGCTCCGAGATATCCGAGGAAGAGGGCGATGCCCGACAAGCCCTGATAGAGGTCCGGCAGGGCTCCCCGCAGCGACCAGCGGCCGGCGCCGCCCGCCTCCATGATGAGCCAGCTCGCGTGGCCGGGGTCCCGGAAGGCCAGAGTGGCGAGGCGGTGTCCGGCCGCACGGGCGGCTTCCAGCAGGGCCGCCTTCGAAGCCGGCGGCTGCGATTCGCCGCAGGGGAGAGGCGGCCGTTCGGAACGGCGGCCTTCGAGGGCAACCACGGCCAGAGAGGCGCGGACGGTCCAGGTCTGGCGCTCGAGGTCCTCGGCGGACCCGCGCCGCAGCCGCTCTGCCACGCGTTCGAGGCCCGAGCTGGCGAAAAAGCCTTCCAGGCGTTCGGCGCGGCTCGTCCAGAGATCGCGGCTTCCCGGCCGGGACGTGAACAAAGGGACGTCGCCCCGCTCCAGATCGCGGAGCTCCGCCGGAATCAGCCGCTCCATCCAGGGCCGGCGCTCGCACGCTCCCCACAGACGGTCGAAGAGCCGCGCCTGCTCGAAGGCGTTGCCGAGCCCGTGCGGGTGGAAGCTCTCCAGGAGCAGCATGCCGTAGCCCTGGGTCGGCCGCAGGACCACCCGCATGGGGGTGTCGGCGAACGCAGCGAGCGGGCCGGACGGGGAGAGCAGCTCTTCGCGCTTTTCGTGGAGCAGGCGATCCATCCGCCGGAAGCCGTTTTCGATCTCTCCGGCCTGGTCGGGCAGGAAGACCGGCTCGCCGTTCAGGCTGGGCAGGTTGTCCACGGGCGGGATCTGCATGGCCTTGCGCTCGTAGCGCATCTGATCGGTCCCCACCTCGACCGGTCCCCAGAACGGTTTCGTCATCTGTCCGGCTGCCGATCCCAGCCCGCTTAAATCGACCCCGCCATGCTCGTCGTCTCCCCAGGCGCGCGCGGGCAACATTCCGCTGCGCAGGACCGAGTCGGTGAAGGATGCTCCGGGGCAGGTGTCCGCCGCCGCGAGATCGGGAACGTCGATCCTGGGATGGAAAAAGGTTTCCAGGTCCACCAGCACCGGGTGCTCTCCGGCCGCAATGAGGTTTTCGGCATGGAAGTCCGTCGCCTCCAGCAGGCGGAAGAGAGCGAGGTATCCCCCCTGGCGCTGGTAGAAGCGCCGGATCTCGCCGGGGTTGCGGCAGGGGGCCGGCGTCACGAACTCGACCCAGCCGTGGCCGCCCCGGTCGAGCACGCCCAGCCGGCGGAATCCCGGCTCGAAGCCGTTGTCACCGATCCATTGCAGG
>DATHUD010000712.1:0-53287 GCA_035462575.1 Thermoanaerobaculia bacterium
CAAAGGCGCGCGAACATCACCCGCGCGGTATACGCGGGGTACCTATTTCCTTTAAACGACCTCGAAGCCCCTCTGCTCGAGCTCCCGCTTCTCGATCTCGCGCTGGACGCCCGTCTCCTCTTCGACGACGCGGCCGTCGAACAGGTGGATCGAGCGCTGGGCGTAGCGGGCGAAGCGCGGGTCGTGCGTCACCATGCAGATGGTGGCGCCTTCCTTGTGGAGCTCGTCGAGCAGCTCCATGACCGCCTCGCTGTTGCGCGAATCGAGGTTGCCGGTGGGCTCGTCCGCGAGCAGGATCGAGGGCTTGCCGACCACGGCTCTGGCCACCGCGACTCTCTGCTGCTGACCGCCGGAGAGCTGCGAGGGGTAGTGCTTCATGCGGTGGGACATGCCGACCCGCTCCAGGGCCTCCTGGACGCGCTCCTTGCGCTCCTTGGCGGCCATGCCGCGGTAGGTGAGCGGCAGCTCCACGTTCTCGTAGACGTTCAGGTCGCCGATCAGGTTGAACGCCTGGAAGATGAAGCCGATCTCGCGGTTCCGGATGCGGGCCCGCTCCGAGAACGAGAGGTCGGCCACCTGCTTGCCGTTCAACCGGTACTTGCCGTCGCTCGGCGTGTCGAGCAGGCCGAGAATGGACAGGAGGGTCGTCTTGCCGCAGCCCGAGGGGCCGGCGATCGAGACGTACTCCCCGTTCTTGATCTCCATGTGGATCCCGGACAGGGCGTGGGTTTCGACCTCGTCGGTCAGGAACACCTTGGTCACGCCGTCGAGACTGAGAAGCGCTTCGTTGTTCGTGGTCATCGTTCCTCCCGGTTGCTACTGCAGCCGAATGCGGTCGTATCCGTCCTGGGCCGAGGTGTCCGACAGGATGACCTGGTCGCCTTCCTGGAGCCCGCTCACGATTTCGATGGTGGTCACCGAGCTGCGTCCGAGCTGGACCGGAACGCGGATGGCTTCCTCGCCGTCCTTGACCAGCTTGAAGAGCTCGACCTTCTGGTTGGGCTGCCCGACGCTCGGACGGCCGACGAAGAGGACGTTTTCCAGGCGCTCGATCTCGATCGTGCCGTCGACCGAGACGTTGGGCCGCGCGCCCTTGGGCAGCGGGCCTTCGAGGGCCACGTCCACGATCACGGTGCCTTCCTGCGCCGAGGGGGCCACGCGCATCACCCGGCCGCGGACGATGCCGTTCCGGGTGTCGATCGAGGCCGGCAGGCCCACCGAGACGTCCCTGGCGAGCGTCTCCGGGATGCGCAGCTCGGCCTTGAGCTTCTCCGGCCGCGCCACCCGGGCGAGGGTCGTGCCCGGCGTCACCCGCTGGCCGACCTGGAGCGGAAGCTCCTGGAGCACGCCCGGGATGCCGGCCCGCACCTTGAGCGAGTCGACCTGCCGCCTGCGCAGCTCGAGGAGGTCCCGCGCCTGGCTCACCCGCGCCTGCTGGGCCGCGAGCTGCGCCTGGTGGGACCGCCGGCTCTGGGTGAGCCGCGCGGCCTCGATCTTGGCCTGCTTTTCCGCCTGGTCGGACCGCAGGCGCGAGAGCTTGAAGTCGAGCTCGGGGATCAGCCCGTCCTTGGCCAGCGTCTCGTCCGCCTCCACCTGCAGCTTCGCCTGATCGCTCGTCGAGCGCGCGGCGTTCACCTGGGACTCCTGGGCGAGGAGCTGATTGTCGAGCTGCGCCCGCAGGTCCTCATAATCGGCCTGGGCCGCCTTGAGCGCCGACTCCGCCTCCAGGGCGGCCTGCATGACCTGGGGATCGGTCATCTCGAGGAGGACGGTGTCCGCCTCCACCTGCGCGCCGGGAAGAGCGGGAATGCGCTCCACTCTCCCCTCGACAGGCGCTGAAATGACCCGCACTTCCTCCGGCACCAGGTTGCCGGGGCCGCGGACGGCCCGCAGCATGGGGCCGCGCTGCACCTTGTCGACCCAGACGGTCTCCCTCTCCACGGGAGGGGCTGCCGGCTCGAGCCGGGAAAGACCGACGGTGATCAACAAGACCAGCACGCCGATCCCGACGACGACGATGGTACGCCGCATGCGGCGCTTTTCTGCTTGTCCAGTTCTCGGAATATCCATAGTGTTTCTCCCGCGCTGACTACGCAGGGGGCGTGCCAGAGTTGCAAAGCTCGTAACTTGTTGCAGCACAATCACTTCAGCGTTACCTAACGATCGAGGACTGTTCGGGTCCGGGATTTTTGCGTCCCAGAACCGGACACATGCTAGCCTTGACAGCCATGAGCGCCGAGCAACACCGAACCTACGCCCCCGAGACCCTGGGATTCGGGGTGGTCACGGTGAGCGACAGCCGCAAGGAAGGGGACGACACGAGCGGACGCACCCTCCGCGACCTGGCCACCGCGGCCGGTCACCGGATCGAGGGCTCTGTGATTGTACCGGACGACGTGGCCGCCATCCGCGGCGCCGTGCGCGGGATGCTGGCTCTCCCCGGGGTGGACGTGGTGGTGCTGACGGGCGGCACCGGCTTCTCCCCGCGGGACGTGACCCTGGACGCGGTCCTCCCTCTCCTCGAAAAGCCGATTGAAGGGTTCGGCGAGCTGTTCCGGATGCTCTCCTGGCAGCAGGTGGGGGCCGCGGCCATGCTCTCCCGCGCCGCCGCCGGCCTCGTCGGCCCCCGGGCCGTCTTCCTCCTCCCCGGGTCCCCCAAGGCCGTCACCCTGGCGATGGAAAAGCTGATCCTGCCCGAGGCGGGCCACCTCCTCGGGCAGGCGCGGCGATGAGAGCCTCTACCGCCTCCGGCCGGAGATCATCCGCCAGAGGAACAGCAGCAGGATCGCGCCCAGGACGGCGATGACGAAGCTTCTGAAGTCGAACCCGGAGATGCCGCCGTAGCCGAGCCAGGTGGCGATCATGCCCCCGAGCACGGACCCCACGATCCCGACGATGATGGTGATGATGCAGCCCCCGGGGTCCCGGCCAGGCGTCAGGAACTTGGCGATGGCCCCGGCGATCAGTCCGAACACGATCCACGACAGGAGTCCCATGACTTCCATGTCTCTTTCTCCTTTCCCGCAGCACGAAGCTGCCGTCGGCGGATACAGCCTTCCGAAGATACAGGTTTGCGAGGGGCGTGCCACCGCCGGGCCCTCACCCCAACCCTCTCCCAGCCTTCCACCCCCCAACCGGGAGAGGGAGCCTTTAGAAAGGCAAGAATCCAGCAAGGGCTCCCTCTCCGGGCGGATGGGAGGGGGCTGGGAGAGGGGTGGGGGGAGGGCCCCGGCGGAGCCGGGGTTTTGCCGCATACAATGTCCCCGCCATGGCCGAACCGAAGACCGACACCGCTCCCGCCCGCCGCCGCCTGTTCCTGATCGACGGGTACTCGAACATCTTCCGCGCCTTCTACGCCATCCGGAACCTCTCGAACTCCAAGGGCGAGCCCACCAACGCCGTCTACGGGTTCGTCCAGATGCTCAAGAAGCTCCTCCGCGAGGAGAGCCCCGACCTCGTGGGCGTGGCCCTCGAAGGGGGGAGGACCTTCCGGAGCGACAAGTTCGAGGAGTACAAGGCGAACCGCGCCCCCATGCCCGACGACCTCCGGAGCCAGCTCCCCTGGATCCGCAAGGTCTTGGAGGCGTACCGCATCCCCATCCTCGAATCCGCCGGCTACGAGGCGGACGACGTCCTGGGCTCCCTCTCCTGCCGCGCCGCCGAGGCGGGCTACGACGTGATCCTCATCTCCGCCGACAAGGACCTGATGCAGCTCGTCGAGCCCCGCGTCTCGCTCTACCACACGGGCCGGAACAAGCTCTACGGACCCGGGGAGGTGACCGAGGACTTCGGCGTCCCCCCGGAGAAGGTGGCCGACGTCCTCGCCCTCATGGGGGATTCGATCGACAACATCCCCGGCGTACCGGGGATCGGCGAAAAGGGGGCGAAGAGCCTCATCCAGGAGTACGGCTCGCTCGAAAACCTCCTCGACAACGCGGAGAAGATCTCCCGCAAGGCCTACCGCGAGGGCCTGACCGGGCACCGCGACCAGGCGATCCTCTCGAAAGAGCTGTCGACCATCCACACCAACCTGGACGTCGCCTTCGACCCCGAAGCCCTCCACCGCGACCCGCCGGACATCGAAGCTCTCCGCCAGGTCTTCACCGAGCTCGAGTTCTTCTCCCTGGTCGAAGAGCTGGGGCCGGCGGGCGCGCTCGACGGCGGCGGCGAGATCCCCGAAGCCGAGGAGGCGGTCTCCGTCGAGGTCTGGACCGACCGGGCCGGCCGGCTCGCCGGGGGGGAAGTCTTCGTGGCGGTCCTCGGAGAAGAGCGGCCTTTGGGGATCGCGGCCGCCGCGCCCGGAGAGGGGCAGATCATCTACGCCGACTTCCGGCGCGAAGGCCTGCGCGACGCCGCCCTGGAAACCCTCCGCGGCTGGATCGCGGACGCCAAGATCCGCGTGGCCGGCCACAATCTGAAGGAGGTCCTCCGCCTCTGCCCCGGCCCCTCGTGCCAGTCCGCCCTGTTCGACGCCATGCTCGTCTCCTATCTCCTGAAGCCCTCCGTCCACGGCCACTCGCTGGACGAGCTGTCCCTGGAGCGGATGAGCCGCAAGGCCATCACCGCCAAGGAGGCCGGGTGGGACAAGGGGCAGGAGCCGCCGGTGGGGGATTCCCGCCTCGCCGCCTACGCGGCCGAGCGGGTGGAGATCGCCCGCCGGATGGCCGAGGCCATGCGCCGCGAGCTGGAAGCCGGCTCGCTCGCCAAGGTCTACACGGAGATCGAGGCCCCGCTCGTCCCCGTCCTCCTGCGCATGGAGGAGGAGGGCATCCTTCTGGACGTCGACTATTTGAAGGGGATGTCCGTCGAGCTGGGCGACGAGATCGTGGACTTGGAAAAGCGGATCTACAAGGAAGCGGGAGAGGAGTTCAACATCGGCTCCCCCCAGCAGCTCGGCTTCGTGCTCTTCGAGAAGATGCAGCTTCCGGTCCTGAAGCGCACCCAGAAGACCAAGAGCTACTCGACGGGCGCCGAGACCCTGGAGGAGCTCGCGAAGCGGGGCTATCCCATCGCCCAGCTCCTTTCGCGCTGGCGGGAGCTCACCAAGCTCAAGTCCACCTACGTGGACGCCCTCCCCGCCCTGGTCGGGCCGGACGGCCGCCTCCATACCCGCTTCAACCAGGCCGTGGCCGCCACCGGGCGCCTGTCGTCCACCAACCCGAACCTGCAGAACATCCCCATCCGCACCGAGCTCGGCCAGAGCATCCGCCGCGCCTTCATCGCCAGCCCGGGCAACGTCCTCCTGGTGGCGGACTACAGCCAGATCGAGCTGCGCATCCTCGCCCACATCGCGGAGGAAAAGCGCCTCATCGACGCCTTCGCCGCCGGGGAGGACATCCACCGCGCCACCGCCGCCCTGGTCCTGGGTGCCGCCCCCGAGCTGGTCACCCCCGAGCAGCGCCGGGCCGCCAAGACGATCAACTTCGGCATCCTCTACGGCATGAGCGCCTTCGGCCTCTCGACCGAGCTGGGGATCTCGACCAAGGAGGCCGACAAGTTCATCAACGCCTACATGGGCCAGTACCCCGGCGTGAAGCAGTACATGGAAGAGACCCTGGCGAGCGCCGAGAAGGAAGGCAAGGTCGAGACCCTCTACGGCCGCGTCCGCTGGCTCCCCGACATCAAGAGCAAGAACTGGAACTTGAGGGAGAACGCCCGCCGGATGGCCATCAACGCCCGCATCCAGGGCACCGCCGCCGACATCCTGAAGCTCGCCATGATCGCCCTCGACCGCCGGCTCCGGGACGAGCAGCCCGGGGCACACCTGCTGTTGACGGTGCACGACGAGCTCGTCCTGGAGGTGCCGGAGGAGCAGGCCGAGGCGGTCGCGGCGATCGTGAAGGCGGAGATGGAGGGGGTGGTGGAGCTCAAGGTGCCGCTGGTGGTGGACGCCGGGTGGGGGAAGAGCTGGTACGAGGCGAAGGCGTAGGGACCATGGCGCTCCGTTCCTTCCCTCGAAGGGCAGCCGCCGCCCACCGTGGGAGACCCCAGTCCCCTCGAAGGGCAGCCGCCGCCCGGTGAGGCAGAGGCATTTTCCTCTGTGGGGCGACGATCGCCCTGCTTCAGGAAGAGGTCTGATAGATGGCGGGGCGATACCGAGGCTCGGGAACGGGCCTCCCCTCGGTGCGAGTGGCTTCGAGCCAGGCGGTCTTGGCGGTCTCGACCTCCGCGAGAGCTTCGGCAGGAGTTCGCCCGAACGCCGAGCAGGACTCCAGATCGGGAACGTCGGCGATATAGCCGCCATCCTCCTCGCTATGGAAGATCGTGACGGCGTAGTCCTTCATCCTGGCCTACTCTCCCTCGTACACGAACTCGACCGGCTTTTCGAGCCCCTCGGACAAGCTCTTGTGAACCGGGCAGGTGAGCGCCGCGTTTTCGAGCTTCTTCTTCTGGTCGGGGGTGAGCCCCGGAGGCATGTGGATGGTGACGGGGATGGCGCCGATCCTGCGGGGGTTGGACGCCATGTGCTTCTCCAGGCGGAAGGAGAGGCCGGTCAGGTCGATCCCGTCGCGCTCGCCCACGATGGCGATCAGGGTCAGCATGCAGGCGCCGAGCGAAGTTGCGGCGAGGTCGGTGGGGGAGAACGAGCTGCCGTCCCCTTGGTTGTCGACCGGGGCGGCGGTGCGGATCACGGTGCCCGAAGGGCCGTGGGTGAGCTCGGTCTTGAGGTTGCCGATGTACTTGCCGGTGATCTCGACGGCCATGGAATCCTCCCTCTTCGATGTGCGGATGCGAGTCTATCCGCGAAGGGGGCGGACCGCCACCGGGTCCGTCAGCTCGATTCGGGAGAGGTGGTCTCGGCGAGCAGGGCCCGCAGGCGGGTGAGCTCGGCCTCCGCCTCGTTGGCGCGCTGGCGTTCCGCGTCGGCCTGCTGTTCGGCGGTGTCGGCTCGCTGGCGCTCCGCCTCGGCCCGCTGGCGCTCTGCATCGGCTCTCTGCCCCTCCGCCTCCGCCTCGGTAGGAACCAGGGTTCCGTCCGGACGGAAGAGCCGGACCCAGGTGCCCTTCCGTTTCTTCTGCTTGAAGGCTCCTCGCCAGAGGCCGACGAAGACTCCGAGCTGCTCGCTCCACAGCCGGCCCTTCCGGTCGGGGGGGATCGGCCGGTAGGCCCCGTCCGCGAGACGGAATCCCTGAAGGATCCGGGTGTACGGGTTGAACAGGAAGTACTCCGCCGTGCGGAAGTCCCGTTCGTAGATCTTTTTCTTTTCGTTGAGATCTTTCTCCGCGGTGGAGTAGGAGAGCATCTCGAAGATGACGTCCGGCAAGCGGCCGTCCTCCTCCCAGGCGATCCAGGCTTCGCGCTCGCGGTCCGGATCGACGCCGCCCACCCAGAAGACATCCGGACCGCGGAAGGCCCTTGTCTCGATGCCCTGCGTCACTTCTTCCCAGACCTCCCGGGCCTGCTGGACGGAGTAGTACACGAAGATGTCCGCGCCCGCGAAGACATCATTCCGGCCCTGCTCCGCCATGGCTTGGTAGAGAAGATCCTGCAGGAGCGGAAGCTGGATGCTGTGCCAGTCTTTTTCCAAGGGCCGTCCGTCGTCCAAGACGAGCTCGAAGGGCAGAGGCGAGAGCGCCGCGACGGCTGGCTGGCTCATGACATGCTCCCTTGCGGAGTCGTGTTTGGCGAGGATCTTATTCCGCATGGCGGGTAAAGGAAAGAGGGATGAGAGCCCCGGGTCCTTCTCCTGGACGACAGGATAACACGGCCCCCCGGCCTCAGCCCGGAGCTGCCTAGACGCGCGGACCGCCACCGGGTCCGTCAGCTCGATTCGGGAGAGGAGGTCTCGGCGAGCAGGGCCCGCAGGCGGGTGAGCTCGGCCTCCGCCTCGTTGGCGCGCTGGCGTTCCGCGTCGGCCTGCTGGCGTGCTGCGTCGGCCTGCTGGCGTGCTGCGTCGGCCCGCTGGCGCTCTGTCTCGGCCTCGGTGAGGACCATGTTTCCGTCGGGACGGAAGAGCCTGAGCCAGAGGTACGTCTTATTGTTGAAGACTCCCTGCCAGAAACCGAAGGACACTCCGAGCTGCTCGCTCCAAAGCCGTCCCTCCCGATTCGGCGGGATCGGCTGATAGGACGAGCTCATTAAGCGGAACCCCTCCAGCGCCTCCGCATCCGGGTCGTAGAGGAAGTACTCCGCCGTATGAAACACGTTCTGGTAGAGCTCTTTCTTTTTGGTGCGGTCGTTTTCCGCCGTCTTAGGGGACAACAGCTCGACGATGACGTCCGGCAGCCGCCAGTCCTCGTCCCAGGAGACCCACGCCTTGCGCTGATGGGGGGAGACGCCACCTACCCAGAAGACGTCCGGACCGCGAAAGGCTGGTTCCTTCGAGAGCTGTCCCGTCTCCTCTTCCCAGACTTCCCGCGCCTGCTCCTGGGAGTAGTACACGAACATGTTTCCGCCGACGTAGAAGTCGGTCCTCCCCTGCTCCGCCATGGCCTGCTGGAACGACTCCAGGAGGAGGTACAGCTCCCAAACGTGCCACTCTGTCTCCAAAGGCTCGCCATCGCTGTAGACGAGCTCGAAGGGCAGAGGCGCGAGCGCCGCGACGGCTGGCTGGCTCATGACGTGGTCCCTTTCGGAGTCGTGTTTGGCGAGGATCTTATTCCGCATGGCGGGTAAAGGAAAGAGGGATGAGAGCCCCTGGTCCTCCTCCTGGACGACAGGATAGCACGGCCACCCGGTCCTCAGCCCGGCCGCCACCACCGGCCGGGGAGGAGGGCCATCGTCCGGTCCGGGATGAAGCCCTCGGAGACGGAGCGGACGTCCGAGACGGAGACGAAGGCCTTGGGGTGCGAGGCGCGGACGATCTCCATCAGGCGGTCGAAGTCTTTTCTTCGGATGACGGTGAAGATCAGGCGGACGTTGCCGGAGATGCCCCGGGCGGCGAAGTCGGTGGCTCCGAAGTGTTGCGAGCGGAGGTTGGCGATCAGGTCCGTCGCGTCTTCCGGGGTGATGATCTGCACGGAGAGGAGCCCCAGGGCGAGGCGGCGCTCGATCGAGATGCCGACCCAGGTGCCGGCGGCGAAGCCCGCGGCGTAGGCCATGAGGTTGATCCAGTTGTCGAGGCGCTGCATGACCTGGCTGATCGCGAAGAGCCAGATCAGGACCTCGAAGAAGCCGATGAACGGGGCCAGGTGCCGCATCCCGCGGGAGACGAGGATGATCCGCAGCGTCGAGAGCGACACGTCGCCCAGCCGGGCGCAGAAGATGAGGAGCGGGAGGGTCACCTCGGGGAAGGGGAGGGAGAGGTCCATTCAGCCGAGGTCCTCGCAGTAGCGCACGTAGTCGTCGAGCACGCGGTCCATGGACGTCCGCTCCCGGACCTCGCGCATCTTCTCGAGCCCCTGCTTCCAGAGCGGCCCTCCGAAGCTCGCCCGGGCGTGGTCCACGGCCGCGGCGAGGCTCTCCCGGTTGGGCTCGCAGTAGAAGGGGTAGTCCGGCCCCAGGAGCTCCAGGGTGCTCTCGTCTCGGGTGGTCACGAGGTTCGCGGCGCAGGCGGCGGCGGTCGAGACCTTGCAGTTGGGCTTGTAGAGGAAGTCCCGCCCGGGCTCGCGCATGGAGAGGTGGCAGTTGTAGCGCAGGCCGTTTTCGAACCAGTTGGACGAGAAGCTGGGGATGTCCGGCCGCCGGGCCCACTCGGGGGAGGAGCGCGGGTCTCCCAGGTAGGCGATCTCGAAGCGGGAGAGGCCCACCTCGTTCGGCCGGTAGCGAGGGTCCCACTGGTGGTAGATCACCCGGCAGAGCTTCCCGGGTCTCCCGAAGTCTTCGAGCTGGCGCCGGTTCTTGAAGATCAGGCCGTCGAAGAGCCAGCGGTTCTTGAGGTGGCGTTTGAAGACGATCGTGTCCTGGACGTCGAGGACCGTGCGGTGGCCCCGCCGCTTCGCGCCCAGGAGGTCGGGGAGCTTGGAGGTCTTGATGAAGATGAGGATCGAGTCGCGGAGGCCGGGCAGGTCTTGCGGATAGACCGCCCGGCTTTCGAGGCCCCGCGCGCGCAGACCTTCGCTCACCTGGTCGGCCCCCATGAGGGTCGACCCCTTGTCGTAATACTTGACGAAATAGATGGGCCGCATGGAGCGACGGGTCAGCGGCCCAGGAGGAGGAGGATTCCCGCGAGCAGCGCGAGGAGCCCCATGATCACGCCGCTCGCGGGGAAGCCGAAGCCGGTCAACGTCATCAGTCCGGACAGCACGAGATAGACGCCCAGGATCACCAGTCCGAGGCTGCGAGCACTTCTGGCCATGACCTCTCCTTTTGAGGAACCGGACGGCGCTTTCGTGCGCGCCCGGGTTTCACCGCGGCCGGGTCTTCCAAAGCAGCGGCTCTAGGATATCGTTCCTGGCCATGACCAGGACCCCTCACAATCCCTATGACCTGACCGGCAAGGTGGCGGTGGTGACCGGAGCCTCCCGCGGCATCGGCGAGGCGATCGCGACGGCGCTCGCGGCGATGGGCGCCCGGGTGGTGCTCGCGAGCCGGAAGATCGAAACGCTCGAAGCCACCGCGAAGCTCATCCGCGACAGCGGCGGCGACGCCCTGGCCGTGGCCTGCCACACGGGCCGGGAGGCGGACGTCCAGGCCCTCCTGGCCCGCGCCCGCGAGGAATACGGCGGCGTCGACATCGCGATCAACAACGCGGCCACGAGCCCCCATTTCGGCCCGATCCTCACGGCCGAGGAGGGCCACTGGGACAAGACGTTCGAGGTGAACGTCAAGGGGTACATGCACGTGGTCCGCGCCGCGGTCCCCCTGATGAAGGAGCGCGGCGGCGGCGCGATCGTGAACGTGGCCTCGGTCGCGGGGATGGTCCCCCACACGGGGCTGGGCGTCTACGGGGTGAGCAAGGCCGCGGTGATCATGCTCACGAAGACGCTGGCGATCGAGCTCGCGGGGGACAACATCCGCGTCAACGCCCTCGCCCCGGGCCTGATCGAGACCCGCTTTTCGGAGGCGCTCCGCTCCACCCCCGAGATGCTGGAGCGGGCGCTGCGCTCGATCCCCCAGCACCGCATCGGCCAGCCGGACGACCTCGTGGGCGCGGTGCTGTACCTCGCGAGCGACGCGTCGCGGTTCACGACGGGGGCGGTGCTGGTGGTGGATGGGGGGCAGACGGTGAATCTGGCGTATTGAGGAGCCCCTCCACCTCGCGGAGGAACGCGTCCGCCTTTCCGTTCAGCCAGCTCTCCTCGAGATCCCCGAACAACCGGTCCCTCCGGGCGCGGTTCAGGCGCGCCAGGGAGATCAGGCCGGATTCGTTCGCGCGGCGCCCGGCCACCCGGATCACCCTCTCGTCTTCGGTCCCCTGAAGAGAGAGGGCGAGGAGGTGGCGGGCCCGCTCGGTGGCGGCGGTCTCGACGGCCTGGGCGAGCTCGGTTTCTAAGACGTGGGCGTCGTGAAGCTCGCCGAGGAGGTCCTGGACGGCCTTGAAGCGCTTGACCACGAGGGGCGCGCCGGGGATCTCGCCGGCCAGAGGCTCCAGCAGGTAGCGGAGGCGCTTGGCCTCTATGCGGGCTTCGTGGGCCTCCTCCTCGTCCTCGGGTCCCCCGATCTTCGCGAGGTGCTTTTCGAGCTCCGCCACCTCCTCCTTGAGGATCTTCGCGGTGACGTCTCCCAGGGTGATCCGGTGGGGGGAGCCGTCCAGGTGGACCTCGGTGTGGAAGACGGAGAGGCGGCGCCGCAGGTTCTCTTCCACCTTCACGAACTCGCGGGCGAGCTCGGCCTCCATCTCGGCGTAGGCGGCGCGCATCCTCTCTTCGAGCCGGGCGAGGAGCCACTGGAGGCCGGCCCGGTGGTAGGAGGAGAGGTGCCGGGAGCGCCCGCGCAGCCACTCGATCTGGACCTCGGTGTCGCGGCCGGGGCCGGTCGACTGCGCGAGGCGCCGCAGCCGCTTCCGGAGCTTCCTGGGGAGGCTCTTTTCGACCCATTCGCCATAGGAGCGCAGAGAGCTCCGCAGCCTTCTCAAGGCCACCCGGAAATCGTGGAGGGCTTCGGTGTCCTCGGGATCATGGACGCGGGGCCACGCCGCGGCGGCCTGGTCCAGGTAGGAGAGGGCCAGGAGGCGGGCGCCTTCCTCGGGGGTGCGGGAGAGGAGGCCGTCGGTTGTGGGAGCCATGGGATCAGTCTGCCAGGTTCCGGAGCTGGCCGGGGGCGAGGGCCCAGAGGAGCGTGGCAGTGCCGGCTCCCACCTCGTCCGGGAACTCGAGGAGGCAGGCGCCTCCCTTGCGGAAGGAGAAGAGGCGCCGCTCGTTGCCGGTCAGGAGCCAGGAGAGGATCAGGCTCAGGCTCGGCTCGTGACCGACGGCGGCGATCGTCTCCGCCTTCTGCTTGCGCAGCCAGCGGAGGAATTCGGTGGGGGTGGCCTCGGGGGAGAGCTCTTCGATCTCCACCTCGGAGAGGCCGCCGTAGACGGAGTCGAGGATGGCGGCCGTCTGGGCGGCCCGGGTGAGCGGGCTCGTGGCCAGGAGGTCGATCTCGGGGACCAGCTCCCGGAGCCCCTTGGCGTTCTGCTTCATCTTCTTGCGGCCGTCGTCGGTCAACGGCCGCTGGCGGTCGTCCTTGCCGGTGCGCGCAAAGTCCTCGGGCTCTTCGGCGATGGCGTGGCGGATCAGGAGAAGTTTCATACGGGCACCTCGAATCCGGAAAAATACCGCGTTCGACCGTTCGAAAGAACCCCTGGATCAAAAAGAGGCCGGAAAGGGCAAGGGGACCACCGGCCCGCAACCCCGTCCCGGCCTGACGACAGGCGCGGAGGTTTATCGCGGGGTGGACGGTATGGGATGGGGCTTAAGGAAGCGGTGACGGGGGTGTGGCGAGGGGGTGACAGGTGGGGAGACCGGTCCCGAAGGATGGAATCCGGCTGTAGGGGCGGCCCTGTGTGGCCGCCCCTACAGGTCGTTTCCGACGGACCCGGTTTACTCGTCTTCCTCGCGTCCCAGCCCGGCGGCCTCTTTCAGGGCCTCGTACTTCGCGAGTTGCTCGGGGGTGAGGATGGCCGAGAAGGCGGTGTCGAACTCCTCGTATTCGGCGCGGATCCTGTCGCCGTTCTCGTGGACGGCGAGCGCGGCCTCGCCGACCTCGCAGGCGTTCGGGCTGGCGGCATTGATCTCGGCCTGGAGTGCCTCGCGCAAGGGCTTCCTGGCCTCACGGAGAGGCTTGACGTCGGCTTCGAGGTCCTCCCGGAGCGTCTTGAAGGTCGCGACCTGGTCGGGGGTGAGCCTCAGGAAGCGGGCGAGGGCGCGCGGGTTCTTGAGGATCTGCTCCGCGTTCTGGCCTCCGCGCGGGGCGGCCTCGGCCGCGAAGGGGAGGACGAGGAGGGCGGCGAGGGCGGTGGCGAACAGCATCAGCTTTCTTGCGTTCATGAGTGCGTGTCTCCTGGGTCGGGGCCCTGGGGCCCGGGTTCAGATCCTTCTTCCCCTTGAACCCTCGACCCAGGGATTTCCTGCGGCCTGTGATAGCGTTTTCCGGGCCTCCCAGGGGAGGCCCGGCAGCCCATCCTTTAAGGACCCGTCAGACCTATGGCCAAAAGCGACGGTTTGAAGCGTACGCCCCTCTACGACTGCCACCTGGAGGCCGGAGCGCGCATCGTGGATTTCGCCGGCTGGGAGATGCCGGTCCAGTATGCCGGGGTGATCGAGGAGCACCGGGCCGTGCGCACTGCGGTGGGCCTCTTCGACGTCTCCCACATGGGCGAGGTCCGGGTGCGCGGGGAGGGGGCCGAAGCGTTCCTCCAGCGGATCACCCCCAACGACGTCGCGAAGCTCTCCCCGGGGCGGGCCCACTACAGCGGCCTCCTGACCGAGCGCGGCACCTACGTGGACGACCTCCTGATCTACCGCCGGGCGGCGGACGACTTCCTGGTGGTCGTCAACGCCTCGAACGCGGACCGCGACTTCGAGTGGATGGCCTCGCGGGCGGGAAGGGAGGCCGAGGTCGAAAACGTCAGCGACCGCTACGCCCTTCTGGCCCTCCAGGGGCCCAAGGCGGTGGAGATCCTCACCCCTCTCGCCACCCCGGGTGCTGCGGCCCTTCGCTACTACGGGTTTCTCGACGGTGAGGTGGCAGGCGTGCCGGCGCTGATCTCGCGCACCGGTTATACAGGGGAGGACGGCTTCGAGCTGTATCTGGCGCCGGAGGACGCCCCGGAGGTCTGGCGCCGGCTGGTGGCGGCGGGGGCCTCTCCCGCGGGCCTCGGCGCGCGGGACACCCTGCGGCTGGAAGCGGCGATGGCCCTCTACGGGCATGAGATCGACGAGGCGACGACCCCCTTCGAGGCGGGGCTCGCCTGGGTGGTCAAGCTCGACAAGGGGGACTTCCTCGGCCGCGACGCCCTGGCCGCCCAGCGCGAGCGGGGGGTGGGCAAGAAGCTCGTGGGGTTTACGGTCGAGGGACGGGGAATCGCGCGCCAGGGGCACGGGGTTCTTTCGGAAGGAGGAGAGAACGTGGGAGCGGTGACCAGCGGAACGTGGAGCCCGACCTACGAGAAGGCGCTCGGGCTGGCCTACGTGCCGCCGGAGATGGCCTCGCCGGGCACGGCGATCACCGTGGACGTGCGCGGCAAGGGCCTTCCCGCCGTCGTCGTGGAGACGCCTTTCTATCGCCGTCCGCGGTAGGGTGGAGCCTCCGATCGAATGTGGTGGTATAACTGGATTCAACCGGATCGGTCTCCCCTCGAGAAGTGAGCGCCTGACATCCACGAGCCTGGGACGGCTCGGGGGCGCCGGCCGACCGGAATCAGTCAACTGGAGGGTGGTGAGCCAATGTATCCAAGCGAGTATCTCTATTCGAGGGAGCATGAGTGGATCCGGGTCCAGGACGACGTGTGCACCCTCGGGATCACCGAGTTTGCGCAGCAGGAGCTGGGCGAGGTGGTCTTCGTCGAGCTTCCCGAGGTCGGCCAGGTCTTCGACGCGAACGACGAGCTGGGGACGATCGAGTCCGTGAAGGCCGTCGCGGAGGTCTACACGCCGGTCGCCGGGGAGGTCGTCGAGGTCAACGACGCGGTCGTGGACGACCCCGAGCTGCTGAACGAGGATCCGCACAGCGAAGGCTGGCTGATCAAGATGCGGTTCTCGTCCGCGGCGGACTTGAAGAGCCTGATGAATGCCGAGGCCTACGAGGAGTACGTGAAGAGTGGAGAAGCTTAAAGACCCGGCGGAGGCGTTCTCCCTTCCGCTCGAAGAGCCGTCCCTGGAGAGCGGCCGCCGGCCGGGGCTCGCCTCGATCCTCGCGCCCACCGACACCTTCGTCCGCCGTCACGTCGGCTCGAACGAGGCCGAGATCCGGCAGATGCTCGACGAGCTCGGGCTCGACTCGCTGGAGTCGCTCGTCAAGGAGACGATCCCCGCGTCGATCCGGATCGAAAAGCCGCTCGCCCTGGCGTCGCTCCCGGACGGCCGCGAGCTCGGCGAGCGCGAGATGCTCGACACGCTCCACCGGATCGCCGGGAAGAACCGGGTGTTCCGGTCCTTCCTGGGCATGGGCTATCACGGCTGCATCACCCCGGGGGTCGTCCAGAGGAACATCCTCGAAAATCCGGGCTGGTACACCCAGTACACGCCGTATCAGTCCGAGATCTCGCAGGGCCGCCTCGAAGCGCTGCTCAATTTCCAGACCATGGTGGCGGACCTGACGGGCCTGCCGATCGCGAACGCTTCGCTGCTCGACGAGGGCACGGCCGCGGCCGAGGCCATGCACATGGGCTTCGCGGTGTCGGACGGCAAGCGGAACGCCTTCTTCGTGGCGGAGGACTGCCATCCGCAGACGATCTCTGTGGTAAAGACCCGGGCCGAGGCGATCGGCGTCGAGATCCGGGTGGGAGACCCGGGGACGGTGGACTTCGAGGCGAAGGACCTGTTCGGCCTCCTCCTCCAGTACCCGGCGACGGACGGCCGGATCGTGGACCATGCCGCGCTCGCCGAGCGGGCGCACGCGGCCGGCACCCTCGTGGTGGTGGCGGCGGACCTCCTGGCGCTCACCCTGCTCCGGCCCCCGGGCGAATTCGGGGCGGACATCGCGATCGGCTCGGCCCAGCGTTTCGGCGTGCCCATGGGCTACGGCGGACCCCACGCGGCGTTCCTCGCCACGAAGGAGGAGTGGAAGCGCCAGCTCCCCGGCCGAGTGATCGGCGTGTCGCGCGACCGCCGGGGCCGCACCGCCTTCCGCATGGCCATGCAGACCCGCGAGCAGCACATCCGCCGCGAGAAGGCGACGAGCAACATCTGCACGGCGCAGGTGCTCCTGGCCATCATGGCGGGCCTGTACGGCGTCTATCACGGCCCCGAGGGGCTCACGCGGATCGCCCGCCGGGTCCACGCGCTCGCGGCGCTTTTGGCCTCCGGGCTCCGCCGGCTCGGGTACGACACGGGCGAAGAGCCGTTCTTCGACACTCTGCGGGTGACCTCGAAAGGGAAGACCGCGGACGAGATCCTGGCCGCGGCCGAGGAGCGGGAGATCAATCTCCGCAAGTTGGGCGAGCGCGCGGTGGGCCTCGCGCTCGACGAGGCGACGACGCTCGCCGACGTGGACGCCCTCCTCGAAGCCTTCGCCGGCGGCGATCCGGGCTTCTCCGCCGCGGCGCTGGCCGACGAGCTCTCCGGACGGATCGATCTCGACGTTCCGGCGCCCCACGCGCGGACCTCGGCGTTTCTGACCCATCCGGTCTTCAACAGCTACCACACCGAGCACGAGATGCTGCGCTACATCAAGCGCCTGGAGGCTCGGGACCTCTCCCTCGTCACCTCCATGATCCCCCTGGGCTCGTGCACGATGAAGCTCAACGCCACGGCCGAGATGGCTCCCGTCACCTGGCCGGAGTTTGCCGGCATGCATCCGTTCGCGCCGGTCTCCCAGACCGAGGGGTACCAGACGCTCTTCCGGAGGCTCGAAGAGTGGCTCTCCGAGATCACGGGCTTCGCCGCCTGCTCGCTCCAGCCGAACGCCGGCTCCCAGGGCGAGTACACGGGCCTCCTGGTGATCCGCGCCTGGCACCGGGCGCGGGGGGACGGGCACCGGGACGTCTGCCTGATCCCGGTCTCCGCCCACGGCACCAACCCGGCCTCGGCGGTGATGGCGGGGATGAAGGTGGTGGTCGTGGCCTGCGACGCCAACGGCAACGTCGACCTCCCGGACCTCCGGGCCAAGGCTTCCGCGCATCGCGACCGGCTGGCGGCGCTCATGGTCACCTATCCGTCGACCCACGGCGTGTTCGAGGAGGGGATCCGCGAGATCTGCGGGATCGTCCACGAGCACGGCGGGCAGGTCTACCTGGACGGCGCCAACATGAACGCCCAGGTGGGGCTCTGCCGGCCGGGCGACTACGGCGCGGACGTCTGCCACCTGAACCTCCACAAGACCTTCTGCATCCCGCACGGCGGCGGCGGTCCGGGCATGGGACCGATCTGCGTGGCCGGGCACCTGGCGCCGTTCCTCCCCGGCCACCCGGTCATCCCGACCGGTGGGGGCGAGGGGATCGGGCCGGTCTCCGCGGCGCCGTGGGGGAGCGCGGGCATCCTGCCGATCCCCTGGGCCTACATCGCGCTCATGGGGAGCCGGGGCCTGACCCGCGCGACCGAGGTGGCGATCCTGAACGCCAACTACATGGCGGCGCGGCTTCAGAAGCACTACCCGCTCCTCTACGCGGGCCGGAACGGCCGGGTGGCCCACGAGTTCATCCTCGATCTGCGGCCGTTCAAGACCACGGCGGGCATCGAGGCCGAGGACGTGGCCAAGCGCCTCATGGACTACAGCTACCACGCGCCTACGATGTCTTTCCCCGTGGCGGGGACGCTCATGATCGAGCCCACGGAGAGCGAGTCCAAGGCGGAGCTCGACCGCTTCTGCGACGCCCTGATCGCCATCCGCGAGGAGATCCGCGCGATCGAGGACGGCCGGGCGGACCGCCAGGACAACGTGTTGAAGACCGCGCCGCACACGGCGGAGGACGCGGCCTCTCCCGAGTGGGAGCACCCCTACACCCGGGAGCAGGCGGTCTTCCCCCTGCCGTGGGTGCGCGAGCGGAAGTTCTGGCCGTACGTCGCCCGGGTGGACAACGCCTGGGGCGACCGGAACCTGCTCTGCTCGTGTCCTCCCGTGGACAGCTATGCGTAGGAAGCGGATGGCGTGAAGAGGCTCGAGCCTGTCCTGTTCGGCCTCTTTCTCGCCTGCTGGCTCGTCGATCTGCTCGTCCTCCTGCGGGTGGTCTGGTTTGCCGGCATGCTCCCGATGACGCTCTACGGCCTCTACACAGTGGCCGTCGCGTTCGGGTGGCTCTTCGGCAATATCTACGTGCGCCGGAGGCGGGGCCTCCCTCCGTCCGTCCGCCGCCGGCTTCTCCTCCTCTACATCGTCGGCCCGCCGGGGATCCTCTACCTGCTGCGCTACATGACCCCGATCCAGCTCCAGCGGGAGGCGCCCTTCGTCCCGCTCTATGCCTTCTGCGTCTTCGTGATTCTGTTCCTGGTGCCGGTGACGATCCTGAAGCTCCCGGAGAAGAGATGACCCGCGTGCTAGCATCCCCCCCGATGAGCGATCTCGGCCTCTCCGTCAGCATCGACGCCCTCGTCTCCGACCTCGCGGGCCGGGGATCGGCGCTCGTCGCCTACTCGGGCGGGGTCGACTCCGGGGTCGTGGCGGCCCTCGCGTTCCGGGCTCTGGGGGAGCGGGCGCTCGCGGTCACGGCGGCGGCGGAGACGCTCGCGGGCGCGGAGCTGGACTACGCCCGGAGCCTCGCGGCCGAGATCGGCATCCGCCACGAGACCGTGACGTACAGCGAGCTGGACGATCCCGAGTTCGTGGCGAACCCCGCCCACCGGTGCTACGTGTGCCAGGGGATGCGGATGGGCACCATGGTCCGCCTCGCGGCCGAGCGCGGGTACGCGGTGGTTTTGGACGGTACCAACGCCTCCGACCCGGGGCCGGACCGGCCGGGCTTGCGGGCGGTGCGCGAGAGCGGGGTCTTCTCGCCCCTCCTCACGCACGGGGTGGACAAGGCCACGACCCGGGAGATCGCGCGCGCCCTGGGCCTCTCGGTGTGGGACCGCCCGGCGAACGCCTGCCTCTCCTCGCGCATCCCCCACGGGCAGCTCGTGACTCTCGGCAAGCTCCGGCGGATCGAGGCGGCCGAGGAGGTGCTCGCGAAGGAGGGGTTCCGCGTGGTGCGGGTGCGCCACGAGCAGGGGGCGGCCCGGGTCGAGGTCGGCCCCGACGAGGTCTCCCGGCTCGCGGAGATCTGGAACGACCTGGCGCCGCGCCTCACCTCCCTCGGCTTCGATCGGGTGGCGTTCGACCCCCGGGGCTACCGCCGGGGCGGGGCCGACCTGGGCTCTCCATCGTGAATCCCCGGCAGCTCCGGCAGCTCCTCGAGTCCGTGGCCTCCGGTGACGTCTCGGCCGACGAGGCCCTGCGCGATCTCGCCGAGCTCCCCTACGCCGACCTGGGGTTCGCCAAGCTCGACCTCCACCGCGAGCTCAGGAACGGGCTCCCCGAGGCGGTCTACGCCGAGGGGAAGCGGACGGACGATCTGAAATCCATCACGGCGCGGATGCTCGAGGCCCACGGCAGGGTCCTCCTCACCCGGCTGCGGCCGGACGCGGCGGCGGAGGTGCTCGCCGCCTGGCCGGATGCGGTCTACCACGAGCGGGCCCGGATTCTCACCGCCGGCGCTCCGTCCGAGGCACTCCCCGGCTCGATCGCCGTCCTGGCCGCCGGAACCTCGGACTTGGCAGTCGCGGAAGAGGCGGCGGTCTGCGCGGCCTGGTTCGGGCACTCCGTGGAGCGGTGCTACGACGTGGGGGTCGCCGGCCTCCACCGGCTGCTGGGCAACCTCCCTGCGCTCCGCCGCGCCGACGTGGTGGTGGCGGTGGCCGGCATGGACGGCGCCCTTCCCACGGTGGTCGCGGGGCTGGTCCGGGCCCCGGTCGTGGCCGTTCCCACGAGCGTCGGCTACGGCGCGAGCTTCGGGGGACTCGCCGCGCTCCTGACCATGCTGAACGCCTGCGCCCCGGGGATCGGCGTCGTCAACATCGACAACGGCTACGGCGCGGCGGTGCTGGCGAGCCGGATTGCCCGGTCTCAGGCAGGGCGCTCGACGAACATCGCATCCCCGTAGGAATAGAAGCGGTACCCCTCGCGGATCGCCTCCTCGTAGGCGGCGAGGACCCTCTCCCGGCCCGCGAAGGCCGAGACCAGCATCAGGAGCGTCGAGCGGGGGAGGTGGAAGTTGGTGAGGAGCGCGTCCACCACCTTGAAGGGGAAGCCGGGGGTGATGAAGAGCTCGGTCGAGCCTCCGCCCGGCCGCACCTCGCCTCCGCCCGCGAGCGCCGCGCTTTCGAGCGTCCGCACGACGGTGGTCCCCACGGCGACGACCCGCCGCGCCCGGCGGATCGCCTCGGCGGCCTCCTCGCCCACCTCATAGCGCTCGCGCTCCATCCGGTGCTCCTCGATGCGCTCGGCGGAGACCGGCTTGAAGGTGCCGATCCCCACGTGGAGGGTCACCCGGGCGATCTCGACGCCCGCCGCCTCGATTTCGGAGAGCAGCTCCGTGGAGAAGTGGAGCCCGGCCGTGGGCGCGGCGACGGCTCCGGGGTTTCGCGCGTAGACGGTCTGGTAGCGCTCCCGGTCCTCGTCCGTGTCCGGCCGTTCGATGTACGGGGGGAGGGGCACGTGCCCCAGCCGGTCGAGGTGCCTCTCGACGGGCTCCGAGAAGCGCAGGCGGTGGCGGCCGTCCGGGTCCTTGGCGGTCACCTCTGCGGCGAGCCCGGCGTCGAATTCGAGGACGGTCCCCGGCTTCGCCCGGCGGCCGGGCTTCACCAGCGCGTCCCACTCCCGCTCGTCGATCCGCTCCAGGAGGAGGATCTCCATCCGGCCGCCGCCCCCTCCCACGCGCGTGGCGTAGAGGCGGGCGGGGATCACCCGCGTGTCGTTCAGCACCAGGAGGTCGCCCGGGCGGAGAAGCTGCGGCAGGTCGCGCACCCGGGCGTGCCGCTCCGGGCCCTCCCGGTCGAGCACCAGGAGGCGGCTCTCGCCCCGGGGGGCGGGCTCCTGGGCGATCGCTTCAGGCGGAAGCTCGTAGTCGAAGTCGCGGGTGAGCACGGGCGCGGTCCGCTAGACGGCCGGGGTGTCCTGGAGGACGCTCGCGGCGAGCGCCAGGGCGACCAGCATCAGGCCTCCGGCGGTCCAGAAGGGCCAGCCCGATCCCGCCACGCCGAAGATCCAGGTCCCCGCGGCCGGGCCCAGGGCGCGGGCGAGGGCCCCGAAAGAGCGGGTGAGGCCGATGGTGCTCCCCTGCGAGCTGTCGTCCGTCATCCGGGAGAGGAGGCCCAGGGTCGAAGGCTGGTTCATCCCCTGGCCCACGGCGAGGAGGGCGAGGCTCGAAAGCATCAGGGCGAGGGCGGCCCCGACCGGCGGCTCCGAGGCCGGGGCGAAGGGCAGCAGGGCGAGGCCCGCGGCCATCAGGAAGATCCCGGAGAGGATGAGCCGCCGCTCTCCGAAGCGCCGGACGAGCCGGCCGAGGAGCCCCCCCTGGACCACCACCAGCATCACTCCCACGTAGACGAAGAGCCAAGCCGTCTGGGGCGTTCCGAAGCCGAAGCGGTCCTGGCAGAAGAGGGCGAGGGTCGCCTCCATCATGGAGAAGCAGAAGAGCACGAGGAAGTAGAGGAGCATCAGCCCGCGCAGCGGGGCGTGCCCCCACGCGGCCCGCAGGTCCGCGAAGTCGAGCCACGACCCCTGCCGCGAGCGCCCCTTGAGCTCCGCCGAGAGCGATTCGGGGAGCCAGACGAGCGCAAAGACCAGGTTCACGGCCGAGAGCACCGCGGCGGTCAGGGGAATGAGCCGGTGGCCGAGATGGACCAGGGCCCCCGCGCTCCCCAGGTGGGCGAGGAGGCCCCCGAGGGCGGGGCCAAGCACGAAGCCGATCCCGAAGGCCGCCCCGATGAGTCCCATGGCCTGCGAGCGGCCCTCCCGGGAGGAGACGTCCGCCACGTACGCCTGGGCGATCGCGTAGTTCGAGGCGGCGATCCCTGAAAGGGTCCGGGCGAGGAGCAGGACGAGGAAGGAATCGGCCGCCGCGAACAGCAGGTAGGCCGCCACGCTTCCGGCGATCGACACCAGGAGCACCGGGCGGCGGCCCGTGCGGTCGGAGAGGCGCCCCAGGAGCGGCGCGAACACGAGCTGCGCCAGGCTGTAGGAGGAAAAGAGAAGGCCGATCTCGAACGCCGAGGCCTGGAGCTCCTGCCCGTAGAAGGGGAGGAGAGGGAGGATCATCCCGAACCCGATGAGGTCCAGGAGGACGGTGATGAAGATGGTGGTCAAGGCCCGGCGCCGCGGCGGAGCGGGGCGGGAAGAGACGGCGTCGGCGCTCACAAGGCCGGGAGTGTAGCACCGGCCCGTCGCGCAGGCCGGATCACGGCACGGTGCCGGTGTTCCTGGAGCGCGGGTCCAGGGCGTCGCGCAGGCCGTCCCCCAGGAGGTTCCAGGCGATCACGGCGAGCGCGATCGCGGCGCCCGGGAACACCGCGATCCACCACGCGAAGGACAGCGCCTCCCGCCCCTCGGAGATCATGTTCCCCCAGCTCGGCGTGGGGGGCTGGATCCCCAGGCCGAGGAAGGAGAGGGAAGACTCGGCGAGGATCAGGCTCCCCATCAGGAGGACCGTCTGGATCAGGACCGGGGTGAAGGCGTTGGGGAGCAGGTGGCGCCAGAGGATCACGAGCGGATGCTGCCCCAGGGCGCGCGCCGCCACGATGAACTCGCGGTTCCTGAGGCCCAGGATCTCGGCGCGGATCAGCCGGCTGATCGACAGCCAGCTCAAGGACCCGAGGATCACCACCATCGACCAGAGCCCCGGGTCGACCAGGGCCGCGATGGCGATCAACAGGAAGAGCGAAGGGAAAGAGAGGAGGGCGTCCACGCCTCGCATGAGGAGAGTGTCGACGAACGGCCCGCCCAGGGCGGCCGCCGAGCCCACGGCCACGCCCAGCGTCAGGGCGAGGAGCACCGAGACCACGCTGACCGCGAGCGAGATCCGGGTGCCGTAGAGGAGGCGCGACAGGACGTCGCGGCCGAACTTGTCGCTCCCCAGGAGGAACACCCGGCGGTCGGCGACGCCCTCCGGGGTGAGGTTCAGCACGCCGGAGGCGGGGAGCTCCTGGATCTGCCCCCGCCGCGTGAGGACGAGACCGGTCTCCGTCCTCTCTACTCTGTCCGCCAGCCGCCAGCCGCCGTCCGCGAGGTGCACGGCGGCGAGCTTCGTCCCCGGCGGCCGGAAGGCGGCCGAGGCCGGATCGAGCTGCTCCGCCGGATCGTAGGGCGCGAGAAGCGGAGCCGCCGCGGCCACCAGGATGAGAAAAGCGGCCAGCGCCCCGCCCCAGAAGAGAGTGCTACGCATCGCGTACCCTGGGGTCTGAGAGGGCGTGGAGCACGTCGGCCGCGAGGTTGCCGGAGATCACCAGGATGGCGGAGACGGCGACGGTGCCCAGGATCAGCGGGAAGTCGCGGGCGAGGATGGCCCCGAAGGTGAGCCGGCCGAGGCCCGGCCAGGAGAAGACCACTTCGGTGACGAGCGAGCCGTTGAGCAGGGCCGGGAGCGTGAGGGCCAGGAGCTGGACGAGCGGCGGAAGGGCGTTCCTCATCCCGTGCACCCAGACCACGCGGCGCTCCGAAAGGCCCTTGGCGCGCGCCGTCCTGATGTAGTCGCGGCTCAGGACCTCCAGGAGGCTCCCACGCACGAAGCGGGCGGTCGCTCCGGCGTTCGTGAGGCCCAGCACGAGGGCGGGCAGAAGAAGGTGCCTCAGGAGATCGAAGAGCCGCTCGCCGGCTCCCATCTCGCCGGCGCCCACCGAGCGCATGTGGCCCGCCGGCAGCACCGGCCAGACGTAGGAGAAGAGGAGGATCGCCATCAGGCCGAGCCAGAAGACCGGCTGGGAGAAGAGGAGCAGCGTCCCGATCCGGATCGAGTGGTCGACGGCCGTCCCCGGCCTCCGCGCCGCAGCGACGCCCAGGAGCAGCGCGGCGCCGAATTCGACGAAGAGAGCCGCGAAGGCCAGGAGCAGCGTGCCGGGCAGCGCGTTTTTGATCGCCTCCGTCACCGGCCTCTGCTGGGAGAACGAGGTCCCCAGGTCCCCCCGCAGCACCGCTCCCGAAAGCCATGAGAAGTACTGCTCGTGGAGCGGCCGGTCGAGGCCCAGGACCCGCCGCAGGTTCTCCCTCTGCTCCGCGGTCATGCGGTCGCTCTCCTGGATTCGCGCCGGATCCCCGGGGACCAGGTGCAGCAGGAGAAAGGTGATCGAAAGGACCAGCAGCAGGAGGAGGAGCGAGGCGGCGAGGCGCCGCAGGAGGAAGGCGGACAAGGTCGTCCGGTGGGCCGCGGGCGGCCGTCTACCGCTCGGGCCGGACCCACCACTCCTGGAGGTTGAAGAACGCCGAGGACGGGCTCGGCCGGGCGTTCTGCACCCGCTGGTCGATCACGCTCAGCCGCTTCGACTCCCAGAGGAAGGTGAGCGGCTGCTCGCGGTGGATGATCTGCTGGACCTGGCGGACGTAGGGGCCCATCTGCTCCATCTCGCGCTGCTCGAGCGCCTCGGTGAGGAGGCGGTCCACCTCGGCGTTCCGGTAGCGCATGTAGTTGGCGCCTTCCGCGATCCCCCGGATGGAGAAGCTGCTCGTCAGGTCGAGGCTCGTGTCGACCGAAAAGCCGACGATCGAGCCGGCGAAGTCGCCCGCGACCGTCCGATCCACCAGAGTGTTCCACTCGACCTGCCGCGGCTCGACCTGGATCCCCACCTTCTTCAACTGATTCTGGATCATCACCACGGCGTCGATGCGGAGCTGGTTGCCCGCGTTGGTCAGGATCTCGAAGGCGAACGGCTTGCCGCTCTTGTCGAGGATCCCGTCGCCATCGCTGTCCTTCCACCCCTTGGCCGCGAGGATCCGCCGGGCCTCGGCGGGATCGTAGGGCCACGGCGCGATCGACCGGTCGTGGGCCCAGATGAAGGAGGGGACGGGAGAGACGGCGACCTTGCCGTAGTCACCCAGAAGGGTCTCGACGATCGCCTGGCGGTCGGTCGCGAGCGTGATCGCCCGGCGGACCTCGGGGTCTCTGAACAGCGGATGCTCGTTGTTCCAGCCGATCCCCACGTAGAGGTTGACCCAGTAGTCGAGGATCCGGAGCCGGGGCGAGGACTCGATCCGCGGCACGTCAGAGGGGGTGATCTGCGGCGAGAACTCGAGGTCGCCTGAGAGGAGCTGGGGGATCAGGCTCGGCTGGTCCGAGATGAACCGCATCACCACCCGGTCCAGGTAGGGGAGCTTCTTGTCGTAATAGCGGTCGTTGCGGACGAGGACGAGCTGCTGCTGCGGCTCCCACGAGGCCACGGTGAAGGGGCCGGAGACGACCAGGTTCTTCTGGAACCAGTCCGCGCTCTTGCGCCACTCGGAGAAGGGAAGCTTCCCCCAGGCGTGCTTCGGCAGGATGCCCCCTTCGTTGGCGTTCAGGAGCTGCGCGGAGTACGGCCGCGAGTAGTGGAAGCGGACCGTATGGGGATCGACGACCTCGACGTCGGTGATCGCATCTTTGGAGACGGCGTTGTCCCAGGCCACGTCCGGATGGATCTGGGCCTGCCAGGTCCAGCGCACGTCCTCGGCCGTGATCGGCACGCCGTCGCTCCACACCGCGTCCTCGCGCAGGTGGAAGGTCAGGGTCTTGTGGTCCGGCGACCACTCCCACGACTTCGCGAGCTGGGGCTTCATCGTCGGCGGGTGCTCGGTGTAGTCCGGCTGCTCCTCGACCAGGTGGAGGAAGAGGCGGAACACCACCTCGCTCGACGCCTGGCTCGTCGGCTGGATCAGCTCGTTGACCCCGTTCGGCTCGGCCGTCCACCCGGTCACGAGCGTGCCGCCGCGGCGCGGGGCCTCCTCCGCCGTGCCCGCGGGGTTGGCCGGGCCGGGCTCCTTCTCCTCGGCAGGCCGGCAGCCGGACGCGAGAAGGGCGGCCAGAGGGAGGGCGAGGAAGAGCTTGGTGGCGCGCGACATGGGGAGCCCGGTCATCGTACTCGACCCGCCGCGCAAAAAGGAAGCCCTCCCCCCCGGGGCTCCCCGCGGGGCGCCGCAACCCCGGGTGGTATCCTTGGCGCGGCATGAAACGGGTTTCGAGCTCCCCCTTCTCGCGCCGGCTCCTGGTCGCGTCCCTGGTGTTCGGCCTCTTTGTCCTGTTCGACATCGCGCTCTTCGGCTGGCTGATCTTCCGGTCGCTTTCGCAGCGCGAGGTCGAGCGGGTCCTCCTCGAGACGAGGGCGGAGGCCGAAACTCTGGCCAAGCAGATCGCGAGCCGGGCCGAGGCCCAGGGGCGGGACCTCTACACGGCGGTCGCCGTCGAGCGCGAGACCCAGACCTACATCGACCAGATCCTGCGCCAGCGGGAGATCGTGCGCACGGTCGAGATCCGCGACAAGAACGGCGTCCTCGTCTTCGAGGCGAAGAGCCGCGCGAGCCTGCCGGTCGAATCCGGGACCGCGACCGTCCCCAAGCCCTCCCCCGAGGTGGGGACGCCCGAGCTGCGGCGGCAGGGCGACTCGGTGGGCGAGGTCACGCAGAAGACGGACGAGTGGGCCTCGGCCTTCGAGGTGCCGGACATAGAGGTGCCGATCGGCAACGTCGGCACGCTCCAGATCGGCCTTTCGGCCGGCGAGCTCTCCCGGCGGATCGAGGTGCTGCGGGGCGAGCTGATCCGGCAGGCGACCCTCATCGCCGTCGTGTCGATGGCCCTCCTGATCACCGCCTACGCGGCCGTCTGGCTCCTCCTGAAGCGCTCCCAGCGGCTGGAGCTCCAGGCGGCGGAGGCCGAGCGCATGGCCTACATCGGCACGCTCGCCTCGGGGCTCGCCCACGAGATCCGGAACCCTTTGAACTCGCTCAACCTGAACATGCAGATGCTCGAAGAGGAGATCGACGAGCACGGCTCGGTCCCCACGGGCAAACGCCTGCTGTCGATCACCCGCTCGGAGCTGAGCCGCCTGGAGCGGCTGGTGACCGACTTCCTGGCCTACGCCAAGCCGCGCCCGCTGGAGCTCGAGGACGTCTCCGCCGCGCGGCTGCTCGAGCGGGTGCCCGAGGTGCTCGCCGGGGAGATCCAGAAGCGGGGAGCCCAGGTGAAGGTGGAGGACAAGACCAACGGCGCCCGGGTGCGGGCCGACTTCGCCCAGATGAGCCAGCTCCTCCTGAACCTCGCCCAGAACTCCTTGGCCGCCGCGGAGGAGGCCGGCCGCCGCCCGGTCCTCGAGCTCGTGGCCACCCGGCAGGGGCCGTCCGTGCTCCTGGAGCTCTCGGACAACGGCGTCGGCATCCCTCCGGAGGAGCGGGACAGGATCTTCGACCTCTTCTACTCGACCAAGAAGGGCGGGACCGGCCTGGGGCTCGCCATCGTCGACCGGATCGCCCGCGCCCACGGCGGCCAGGTCGGCGTCCGCAGCGAGCAGGGGGTCGGGACGAAGATCACGGTGGAGCTGCCGGCAGCGACCCCCGAGCCCGCGCGGGCGCCGGTCGAAGCCTCGGCCTGAGCTGAAATGCGTAGGGGCGGCCCTGTGTGGCCGCCCCCGGATTGGCAGGGCGCCCACATAGGGGCGCCCCTACAGAAGAAACCCGCGTCTTCAGGCGATCGCGATCTTGCGCGGCTTGGCCTGCTCGGCCTTGGGCACGGTGATCGTCAGGACACCGTTCTCGAAGGCGGCCTGGACGCCCTCCGCGTTGACCTGGCTGGGCAGCGCGAAGGAGCGGGTGAAGGTGCCGTAGGTCCGCTCGATGCGGTGGTAGCTCTCCTTCTTCACGTCCTTCTCGAACTTCCGCTCGCCCGACAGCCGGAGGATGTTGTTCTCCATCGTGATGTTGATGTCGTCCTTGGTCAGGCCCGGCAGCTCGGCCTGCAGGCGGTACGCGTCCTCGCGCTCCTGGATGTCCACGGGGGGCATCCAGCCCCGGCTCGCGACCTCTTCGCCCTGGAGGTCGTTCAGGAAGGTGTCGAACAGCCGGAAGAGCGGCTCCCGGGTGGTCACATAGGAAGCATTGGGATTCCAGCGGGTCACGGAATTCAACATGGTTGATTTCCTCCTTTTAGGTCTTCAGGTCCTTCAGTTGCCTGGGGCCCGGCAGCCCCCTGGCTGCCTCCCCCGAGTTCGACCCCATGATAATGCAGCGCTAAGGTCTTGTCAACCCCTTTCTGCAAAGATCTCAGCGATTCGATGTCAGATCATGGGGCGAGGGAGCTCCAAAAGAAAAACCCCGCCGGGTGGCGGGGTTCGAATCTTAGTCTGGCAATGGAAGATCTTGGCTAAGAGCTCATGTCCTCGATCTCCTCCGGCAACGCGAACTCCTCGGGGTTGTCGTTGCCGCAGGCCTGGCAGAGGACCTCGGTGAGCTTGCCGTCCTCCCACTCGAAGACGTAGCAGGGGGTCTCGCACTCGAGGCAGATCAGATACTCGGGACTGGCCATGGTCGCCTCCGGAGAAGGGAATGGAGGAGGCGATTCTAGCGCGATCCGGCCGCGGCCGTCTTCGGGGGATCCGCGGCGGGTTCCGCCTTGCCGGAGGACGCGCGCCGGAACTCCTCCAGGGCTTCGGCCAGGCGCCCGGGGCACTCCACGTGGACCGCGTGGCCGCAGTCCGGCAGGACCGTGAGGTACGGATCGGGCAGGGCGGCGGCCATGGCCCGGGCGGTCTCCAGGTTGAACAGGCCGTCCCGCTCCCCCCAGATGAGCGCCGTGGGCATGGGGAGGCGCGCCAGGTCGCCGGCGTCGTAGGTGTCTTCCTCGGCGAGCTGCGCGAGCGTCCCCTTGACCGCGGAGGAGGTGTAGGCCTTGAGGAACCCGGATCGCGAGATCCGCATCATCCAGGGCACTTTGACGAAGAGGGCGGGGTAGAGGCGGTCGACGCCCTCCAGGTCCTCGATCGTCACCAGCTCCTGGATGGTGTCCCAGTCCTGGTCCCGGAAGCCGCCCGCGTCGATCAGCACCAGCCGGGAGACGAGGTCCGGCCGCTCGAGGGCCAGGCGCACCGCCATCCAGCCCCCCAGGCTGATGCCGGCGACCGTGACGGGCCGGCCCGCGAATTCCCGCTCGAGGAGCCGGGCGATCACCTTGGCGCCGGGCCGGATGGCGAGGCCGTCGCCCGGGCACACCGTCCCTCCGAGGGCGGACAGCTCCGGCACGAGCAGCCGGCAGTTGCCGCGAAGCGCGGTCAGGATCGGCGCCCAGGTGGCGGCGACCGCGCCCAGGCCGTGGAGGAGCACCCAGGGCTCGGCGTTCTCGGGCCCGAGCCGGTAATAGATGAGGCGGACCGGCCCCACCCGCAGGGCCGCCCGCTCGGCACCCAGGAGACGGAGGAACAGGATGGTTCCGAGGTTCAGGACCTTGAGCACCATGGTGCCCAGGATACCAGCAAAAAGGATACCTGCCGGGTTGACCGGGAGGTGGTCCTGTGGTACTTTCCGCCGTCCACGCGTCTTTTGACGGACCCCTGGGAGCATTCTCTATGTACGCAGTGATTGAAAGTGGTGGCAAGCAGTATCGCGTCGCCCCCGGTGACGTGCTCGACCTCGAGCTTCTCTCCGGGGCCGGCGAGCAGGGCGGTGCGGTCCGGTTCGACCGGGTCCTCATGGTCTCCGGCGACAACGGGACGCAGTTCGGCAGTCCGGCGCTCTCCGGCGCCTCCGTGACCGCCTCCTTCGTGAGCGCCGTGCGCGGCCCGAAGATCCGCGTCTTCAAGAAGAAGAGGCGGTCGACCTACCGGCGGACCAAGGGCCACCGGCAGAACCTGCACCGCATCCGCATCGACGAAATCGTGCTCCCGTCCTCCTAGGACGGAGCTTTTCGAGGTATCCAGCTCATGGCACATAAAAAAGGACAGGGCTCCAGCCGCAACGGCCGCGACTCCAACCCGCAGCACCTGGGCGTCAAGGCCTACGGCGGGCAGCAGGTCACGGGCGGCTCGATCATCGTGCGGCAGCGCGGCACCAAGTTCTTCCCCGGCCAGAACGTCGGCCAGGGCAAGGACGACACCCTCTTTGCGAAGATGGACGGCGTCGTGAAGTTCCAGAACCGGGGCCGCCGCGGCACCTACGTGCACATCCTGGCGCCCACGGAATCCGCCGGCACGGCGGAAACCGCCGGCGCCGCGGAATAACGAGGAGCCGGTTTCCCCGGCTCCTCCCTTCCCCCTGATTCCACCTTGATTTTTCTCGACGAAGCCACTCTCCACGTCTTTGGCGGGCGTGGAGGCAACGGTTGCGTGGCCTTCCGCCGGGAGAAGTACGTCCCGAAAGGCGGCCCGTCGGGCGGGGATGGCGGGCACGGGGGATCGGTCTTTCTGGTCGGCCAGGCGAGCCGCAACACGCTCTACCACCTCCAGTTCGCCTCGCGTTACCCGGCCGAGCGCGGCCGGCACGGCGAGGGCTCGAACAAGTCCGGCCGTTCGGGGGAGGACCTGGAGGTCCCGGTCCCCCTGGGCACCGTGGTCTACGACAAGGAGACCGGGGAGATGCTGGGCGAGGTCCTGGAAAACGGCCAGCGCCTCAAAGTCGCCTCGGGCGGGCGCGGCGGGCGGGGCAACGCCCGCTTCGCCACGGCGACCAACCAGGCGCCCCGGCGCGCCGATCCCGGCCAGGACGGCGAGGAGCGGACGCTCCGCCTGGAGCTCAAGCTCCTGGCGGACGTGGGCGTCGTGGGCCTGCCCAATGCCGGCAAGTCGACGTTCATCAGCGTCGTCTCCGCCGCCCGGCCGAAGATCGCCGACTACCCGTTCACCACCCTCATCCCCCAGTTGGGCGTCGTGGCCCAGGGGCCGTTCTCCGAGCCCTTCGTCATCGCCGACCTGCCGGGCCTGATCGCCGGGGCGGCCCAGGGCGCCGGGCTCGGCTTCCAGTTCCTCCGCCACATCGAGCGCTGCCGGGTGCTGCTCCACCTGGTGGACCTCTCGAACCCGGAAGGGAGCGCGGCCGAAGATCTGGAGACCGTCGAGCGGGAGCTCGCCGCGTTCAACCCGGAGCTCATGGAGCGCCCGCGGCTGATCGTGGGGAGCAAGCTCGACTCCGGCCTGCCCGAGAGGCGGGAGGAGCTCGCGCGGACGGCCCAGGAGCGCGGGCTGCCGCATTTCGAGATCAGCTCCGCCACCGGCGAAGGCGTCCAGAAGCTGGTGGGGGAGCTCTCCCGCCGCCTGGAGGCGGCCCGGGTACCGTGAAGGTCGGGCTCTTCGGAGGCAGCTTCGACCCCATCCACCGGGGGCACATCGAGCCCGTCCAGGAGGCCCGGCGCGCCCTGGGGCTCGACCGGGTGATCTATCTGCCCACGGCCGTCCCCCCGCACAAGCCGGGGCGCAGGCTCGCGCCGGCCCACTCCCGGTTCGCCATGGTCGAGATGGCTCTCCTCGACGAGGAGGGGCTCTACGCCTCGCCTCACGAGCTGACCCTGGGCCGGCCCGCCTACACGATCGAGACGTTGGAGCACTTCAAGCGGGAGATGCCCGGGGCCGAGCTCCATCTCCTGATCGGCGGAGACTCCTTCGCCGATCTCTCCCACTGGGTCCGCTGGCGGGAGATCCCCGAAGCGGCCCGGATCGTCGTCCTCACCCGGCCCGGCTGGGACCTGGACGCGGTCCCCCTGGACCTGGAGGTCGCCGCCCTCGTGGGGAGCGACCGGGTCGTCTTTTTGAAGCAGCCGCCGGTCGACCTTTCGTCCACCCGGCTGCGCGAGTTGTTCGCGGCGGGCGAGCCCGCCCCCGCCGGGTCCATGCCGGACCTGGTGGTACGATACGTGCAAAAATACAAGCTCTATCAATGAACGCCGAACCCATCACCACCCTCACCGACACCGTCCAACGAGTTCGAGAAGCCGTCTCCGCCGCGGACGACCGCAAGGCGGTGGACTTGAAAGTCCTGCACCTCCAGAAGGTGAGCGACTTCACGGACTACTTCCTCATCTGCAGCGGCACCAGCGAGCGCCAGGTCCAGGCCATCGCCGACGCCGTCCAGGAGAAGCTCCGCGCGGGCCGCGTGCGCCCCCTCCACGTCGAGGGTTACAACCGCGGTCAGTGGGTGCTGATCGACTATGGCGACCTGGTCGTCCACGTCTTCCAGGAGGAGCCCCGGCGGTTCTACGCCCTGGAGCGCCTCTGGGGAGACGCTCCCGAGGTGACGGCCGAGTTCCGGGCGTGACGTCCGCGTCGCCCCTGTCGCTCGAACGCCTCCAGAGAGACTTCCCGTCCCTGGCCGAAAGCCTGAAGGGGGCGGACCGCGCCGCGGCCACGGACGCCCCGGTCCTCCTCCTGGGAGAGCCGGGGACCGGCCGCTCCACCGTGGCCCGCGCCCTCCACGACGCAAGCCCCCGCGCCGCGGGCGCCCTGGTCGAGGTCGACCCCGGGGCGCTCCCCAGCACCCTCTTCGAGAGCGAGTTCTTCGGCTACCGGGCGGGCGCCTTTACCGGCGCCGAGCGGGCCGGCGAGGGGCGGGTCGCCCGCGCGCTCGGCGGCACGCTGGTCCTGGACCACGTCGAGGAGCTGCCGCTCGCCTCTCAGCCCAAGCTTCTGCGGCTGATCGCCGAACGGCGGTACTCCCCGCTGGGCGGCGAGGAGACGGAGGCGGACGTCCGCTTCATCGCGATCGGCTCTGAAGACCTCCCCCGGCGGGTCGCGCGGGAGGCGTTCCGCCCCGATCTCTTTTACCGCCTGGAGGTCCTGGCCTTCCGGCTGCCGCCGCTGCGCGAGCGCCGGCCCGACCTCCCGGCGATCCTCGACCATCTCCTGGCGGATCTGGCCGAGCGCTTCGGCTACGGCGAGCCCGTCCTCGCTCCCCGCGCCCGCGCCTGGATGCTGGAGCACCCCTGGCCCGGCAACCTCCGCCAGCTCCGGAACCTCCTGGAGCGCGGCCTGATCCTGGCCGAGGGCGGCCCCGTCGATCCGCCGCCTCCGGCGGACCTCTCCGAAGCGCGGCCCCGGCCTCTCCTGGAGGTCGAGAGGGAGCAGATCCGGAACGCCCTCGCCTACACCCGCGGCCACCAGGGCCGGGCCGCGGAGCTCCTGGGCATCAGCCGCAAGGCGCTGTGGGAGAAGCGGCGGCGGTACGGGATTCCGTAGAAGAGGGAGAAGGGGAACACGGACGAGCACGGACCCACACGGACCAACAAGGACGAACACCCCCCTCGTCCGTGCTGTCTTTTCTGTCCGTGATCGTCCGTGTTGGTCCGTGTTCGTCCCTTCAGCTCCCTTCAGCGCACCGCCTCTGGCTCCACCACCCGCAGCACCGGCACCGGCGGAGGCTCCCCCTCACACTCTTCGAGCCACGCCTGCCACCGGCCCACCTCTTCGAGAAGACTCGCGATATCGAGGCCGTGCGAAGCCGGCACGAAGGGCTCCAGGCGGCGGCGCGCCTTGGCGAAGGTGCGGCGGGGGCCGGCCTGCCGTTCGAGGTCGCGGAACTGGTGGAGGGCCGCGGCGACCTGGATGATCCCCTGGAAGAGGTTCCGGGGCTCCGGCCGGTTCGAGCGCCAGATCTCCTCCAGGACCTCGTGGGCCTCGAAGAAGTCTCCGCGGTTGAAGAGCCCGATCCCTTCCCGGAAGAGATGCTGCCGCTCCTCGGCGGAGAGGATGGGGTGGAGGACCCGGGGCTCCGGGCTCACTCGGCGGCCCGCCGCTCCAGGTCCGGCTCGGCCAGCGAGTCGAGAAGGTCGGCCGGGAGCGAGAGGCCCGGGTGGACCCGCTTGCACAGCTCGCGCAGGCGGCGGAGCTCGACCTCGGGCAGGTGGCGGAACGCCTCTACGACCTGCGGGTCGAGCTGCTGGCCCGACACCCGCTGGAGCTCGGCCACCGCGACCTGGTGGCTGCGGGCCCGCCGGTAGGGGCGGTCGGAGGTGATGGCGTCGTAGGTGTCCACCACCGCGAAGATCCGGGCGGAGAGAGGGATGCTCTCCCGGGCGAGGCCACGGGGGTAGCCATGGCCGTCCCACCGCTCGTGGTGGCTGTAGATGATCTCGAGCGAGGCCGGCTGGAGGAAGCTGACCTCGGCCAGCATGTCGAAACCCCAGTTCGGGTGCTGCTTCATGATGTGCCACTCGTCCTCGGTGAGCGGGCCCACCTTGCGGAGGATCTCGTCGGGGACCACCATCTTGCCCACGTCGTGGAGGAGCGCCCCCCACTCGATCGCCTTGATTGCCTCGCCCTTGAAGCCCATGGCCTTGGCCAGGGCCACGGCGTAGAGCGCCACGCGGAAGGAGTGGCCGCTCGTCTCGTGGTCGCGGGCGTCGGCCGCGGTCACCACCGCTCCCACCGCCTCCACGTACGAGCGCTCGCGGGCGTGCTGCGACTCCTCGAGCGTGACCAGAAGGGAGCGGAAGGTCTCCTCGATGAGCCGGACCTCGCTCCCGCCGCCGGAGCTCGCGAAGTCGCTCTGGAGCTCGCCCGACCGTGCCATCGCGGACATGGTCTCGGCGAGCTTGCGCAGCGGCAGCGTGATCCGCCGCACCACCCACCAGGCCCCCGCCGCGGCGAGAATTCCGGCAGAGAAGCCGATGAACAGGAGGTTCCAGCCGATCTGGCCCGCGAGCTGTGGATCGCCGGAGACGGTGACGAGGTGGTACACGAGGAGCAGTGCGATCACCAGGACCGTGGCCGCGATCGTGGCCGTGAAGAGGAGCGAACGGGTGCGCAGGTTCAAGTTCGATAACTCCCAAAAGCCGGAGAGAGGGCCCCGGTGCCCAGCATCCAAAGGATAGACTCCAGACCTCTTCGCGAGGAAACGATTCAAGCGCAGGTTTGGGGAGGCACCTCTCCGGATCGACGGATCGGCGACCATCCCTTGATCACGCTCCTGCGAAATTGCGCGCAGTATACGCCAACCGGCGCCCTCCCTCCAAGGAGATCCTTCAGGGCTCGGCGGCACGGAGGCGGCACCTGCCTCCGCCGCAGCGGACCGCGCTCGAATCGACTCGGTAGGGCTCATCTACTGAAGAAGGTGCTTCTCGCGGCCCAAGGCGCGACTTCTTTTCGCTCCCTGGTAGCATGCCGGCCCATGCGAGACTCGAAGACCCGGTGGGGCGCGCTGGCCCTGGCCGCCGGACTCCTGCTCGTCGCGTCTCCGGCCGGCGCGCGGGAGATCCTCTCCGCCCATGAGGTGGCGGCGGGCCTCGCCCGGCTCGGGCCCCGGCCGGTCGACCGCCCCGCGGACCAGACCCGGGCCGTAGCGTTCCTTCTCGATGCCATGCGCCGCGCGGGGCTTTCGGACGTGCGGGCGGTGCCCGTCCCGGGCCAGCCGGAGCTCGTGAACCTCGAAGGCGCGCTGCCGGGCAGGTCGGACCTGGAGGTCGTGCTCTCCGCCCACTACGACACCGTCTCCCGGAGCCCCGGGGCGGGGGACGACGCCTCCGGCTGCGGCGTCGTGCTGGCCGCGGCGGCCGACCTCGCGCGCACGCCGCTCGACCACACCGTGCGCGTGGTCCTCTTCGACGGCGAGGAGAAGGGCCTCCTCGGGAGCCGCGCCTGGGTGGACGCGCTGCCGCCGGAGCGGGCGTCCCGCATCCTCGCGAACCTGAACGTCGAGATGGTGGGCTGGGCCGGGAGCGCCGGGCCGGTGATCCACACCTTCCCGGTCAAGGCCGGCGAGGAGCGGGTGATGCCTCCCGGGTGGCTCGCCCACTTCCTTCTGCGAAGCGGCGAAGCCGTGGGCTGGCCGCTCTCCGTCGCGGACAACCGATACCCCGTCCTCACCCAACTCGTGCTGCGCTCGGCCCGGGTGCGCCTGGCGGCCGACAGCAACAGCTTCCTCGCCCGGGGAATCCCCGCCGTGGCCCTCTCGGACAGCTCGCTCCTGGTCCTGGACCCCGCCTACCACGGCCCGGCGGATGCCCCCGGCCGCCTCGACGCCGCGCGCCTCGGCCGCTGGACCGACCTGATCGCCGCGACCGTCCGCAGGCTCGACGGCCTCGCCGGGAGGCCCGCCCCCGAGGACCGCTACCTCGCGGCCTTCGGCCGGGTCTGGCTGCGGCGCGACCTCCTCTGGGTGGGGTTCCTCCTCTGGGTGCTCCTCGTCTTCCGGGGCCGACCCGGGCGCTGGCTCGGGACCTCGGCCGCGGAGCACGGCCGCCAGATGCGCTCCTACCTCCCCGGCTTCCTCTTCCGCCTCCTTCTCCTCCTCGCGATCTTCCTGGCGCCGGTCTTTTCCGTGCTCCTCCTCCCGGCCGCCGCCCTCACCGTCATCCCCCCGCGGCGCACCTCCCTGAAGATCCTCTGGATCCTCCTGGGCCTCCTCCCCCTCCTCCTCCTCCTCGGAGCCCTGGGCTTCGCCGCCGCGGAAGGCATGGTGAGCCTCAAGGGAGGATTCCGGGGCGGCTGGGCCGCGGCGGTGCTGATCCCGGCGACTCTTCTCGCCTGGGGTCTGACCCTCGGCCAGTCCCGGTCCGGAGATCGTAAAGTCTGACCCTTTACGCCTTGTTCGTTCCAAGGAGCCGTGTGCTAAACTGGAATCGTCGAGGGAAGAACAATGATCTCGCAAGAAGATATCGTTCTGGCGGCCTTGTCACCGGCCGGCGGTACGCCCTACAGCCCGGTCCAGGTGCAGAAGCTCCTCTTCCTGGTTGACCAGAACCTTTCCCCGTATCTCGGGGGACCGAAGTTCGACTTCCAGCCCCACCACTACGGTCCTTTCGACAAGAGGGTGTATTTCACCCTCGAAGACCTGGCCCAGCGGGGCATGGTCGAGATCACCCGCGGCAGAGGAAACTGGCCCGAGTACCGGCTCACCCCGGAAGGGCAGGCTCGTGCCGCGGAGGTGCTGGCGGGTCTGGACGAGCGAGCTCGAAGCTACCTCGGGAGGGTGTCCGCCTTTGTGCGGAGCCTGTCGTTCTCGGAGCTGGTTTCCGCGATCTACAAGGCCTATCCCGAGATGCGCGTCCGAAGCGTTTTCCAAGAGTAACCTCCTGTGACATCGATCGTCGGAGTCCTCTGCAGGGACGGCGCTGTCATCGGTACGGACAGCGCCACGACCTTTGGGGGAAGGCTCCGCACGATCGAGCAAGCGACCGAAAAGCTCGATCTCATCGGAGATGAGATCATTCTGGCCGGGGCCGGATCGACCGGGCTCCGGCAACGGTTCCGCGACATCGTCGAGGACGCCTGGGTCTTTTCCGGAAGGCACGCGTTCACGGGGGCCGACCTGCCCGAGGTTCCGAGTCTGGAGATCTAAGCCTGGCCCGGAGGGCCAAAGCGGAGCGAAACGCTTCTGCCTTCCCCGTCACTCCTTGACGGCACCCCCCGGTCCCGAGGATGATGGGAGATCGGGTTTCGCCCAAAAAAGGAGGAGGAAGCTCATGTCCCAAAAGCTCTTTTCTTCGCTCGCCATCGCCGGAGCTCTGTTGACGGCGTCTGCCACCTATGCCCAGCAGCCGCTGTCCCCGCGAGAGGCCCTCGTGAAAGCCGTCGAGCGCTACGCCGCCCAGGTGAAGCCGACCCTGCGCGCCGAAGAGGGTCCGGTCACGAAGGCCGTGCCCCGCACCGACAAGGCGGAGGCCATCTTCATCGGCACCGTCGAGCTCGTCGACAGCACCGACTTCCTGGACGACGGCACGCCGTTCCGGATCGTCGCCATCGACTCGCGGCGGCCGTTCGACCAGTTCCACTTCATCGTCTGCCTGGGCTCGTCGTCCAACAACGCCTGCGGACGCCTTCGTGAGGGCCGCCGGGTCCAGTTCACCACCGACGTCCTGACGATCGAGGACGGCGACGAGGCCGGGCTCGCGCTCTTCGTCGCCAAGCGGATCAAGACCTAGCCCACGCTCTCGCGGGGGTGGCTGCCGGCCGCCCCCGCCTTCACCTTCTCCTCCCCGTACGCCAGCCTCGCCAGCGTGTCGATCGCGTGGTCGCACTCCGCCTCGGTGTTGTAGAAGTGGGGCGAGAGGCGGATGCCCGCGTTCGGCCGGTAGTCGCAGATGATCTCCCGGGCGATCAGCTCCTTCGACAGCCGCTCGGCATCGGGATGCCAGACCGACACCGTGCCGCCCCGGTGCTTGGGGTCGCGCGGCGTCCGCAGCTCGAAGCCCGCCTCTTCGGCCGCGGCCATCAGGTGGGACGTCAGAGCGAGCGAGCGCTCGCGGATCTTCTTCGCCCCCACGCCCGCCACGATCTTGTACCCGGCCCGGCAGGAGTAGAGGGCGGGGATGTTGGGCGTGCCCGTGAGGAACCGCCAGGCCCCGTGGGCGTAGCGGATGGGGCCGGGCCGGAAGGCGAAGGGCTCCTCGTCCGCCTGCCAGCCGGTGAGGGTCGGCTCGAGCGTGTCCGCGATCTCGGGGTTGACCCAGAGATAGCCCGCGCCGGGGCCGCCGCAGAGCCACTTGACCGACCCGCCCACGGCCGCGTGCACCCCCCACGCCTCCAGCTCCAGCGGGACCACCCCCGTGGACTGATAGACGTCCAGGAGCAGGATCGCCCCGACCTCCCGGCAGCGCTTCGCGATCGCCTCGGCGTCCTGCACGAAGGCGCTCCGGAAAAGGGTGTGGGAGATGGGGACGAGCCGCGTCCGCTCGTCGATCGCCGCCAAGAGCCGCTCGGTGGGGAGGCCGATGCCGTCGTCCGAGGGGACGGTCACGATCTCCGCCCCCTTCTTCCTCTCCCCTTCGAGCAGGTACATCACGTTGGGGAAGTGCAGCCCCTCGTAGACGATGCGGTTTCTCTCCGCGGGGTAGTCGATGCAGGAGAGGAACAGGGCCGCCGCCACCGAGACGTTCTGGTGCATCGCGATGAACCCGGGGCGCACCCCGAGGAGGGGGGCGAGGAGATCGCCCGTCTCGACCGGCATCTCCCACCACCCTTCGTGCCAGGCGCGCACGCCCCGCGTCTCCCACTGGCGGGCGAAGGCCTCGACCTCGTCGTGGACGGTGCGCGGCATCGCCCCCAGCGAGTTGTTGATGAGATAGGTCGTGCGCTCGAGGATCGGGAACTCCGAGCGCAGCGCCAGCAGGTCTTCGTGCGGGGCGGCCATCGCCCTACCTCCCCGTCCACTGCGCCGGCCGCTTTTCGAGGAACGCCTTGACTCCCTCCTCCTTGTCGGCCGACGAGAAGCAGAGGCAGAAGAGGTCGCGCTCGTAGGTGATGCCGTCCTCGACCGGCAGCCGCTCGCTCGCGCGCAGGGCCTCCTTGGCGACCTTGATCGTGAGCGGGCTCTTCCCCGCGATCTTCCCGGCGAGCTCCAGCGTCTTCGCCCGCAGCTCCTCGGCCGGCACGACCATCTCGACGAGGCCGATCTCCTTGGCCTCGGCGGCCGGGATCATGTCGCCGGTCAGGATGAGCCGCATGGCCTGGCCCACGCCCACGAGGCGGGGGAGGCGCTGCGTGCCGCCGCCGCCCGGGATCAGCCCCAGGTTGATCTCCGGCTGGCCGAAGCGGGCCTTGTCCGAGGCGATGCGGATGTCGCACGACATGGCGAGCTCGCAGCCGCCGCCCAGGCAGAAGCCGTTGATCATGGCGATGACGGGCTTGGGATAGGAGGCCATGATGTCGAAGATCCGCGGGCTCCGCATGGCGTGCCGCTGGTCGAACGGCGTCCGCCCCGCGAATTCGCCGATGTCCGCCCCGGCGATGAACGACTTCTCCCCGGCGCCGGTGATCACGATCACGCCCACCTCGGCGTCGTGCTCGAGCTGCGCCAGGATCTCCAGCATCTCGTCGCGCACCTGCTGGTTCAGGGCGTTCAGCTTGTCGGGACGGTTGATCGTCAGGATGGCGACGCGCCCTTCGCGCTCCACCAGAATGGTTTCAGGCATCGGATATCTCCTCTATCGGAATCGGATTCGAAAATTACCGGTGCTTCCACACCGGTTGCCGCTTTTCGAGGAAGGCGGCCACGCCCTCCTCCATGTCCTCGGTGCGGCAGAGCTCTTCCACGTAGACGCGCTCGGCCAGGTCGAGCGCGTCCGCGAAGGCGCGGTCCCGGCCGGCGCGGACGACTTTCTTGGCCAGCCGGGTGACGGCCGTGCTCTTCCCCCCGATCTCCCGGGCGAAGCGGGCGACCGCTTCGTCCAGGCTTCCGGCTTCCACCCGCCGCGTCACGAGCCCCATCCGCTCCGCCTCGTCGCAGGTGAGGATGCGGCCGGTCAACACGAGGTCCAGGGTGCGGCCCGCGCCGATGAGCGAGGGGTAGAGCGCCGCGGCCACGGGAGGGTAGCACCCCAGGTCGATCTCCGGCTGGCCGAAGCGGGCGTCTTCGGTCGCGATCACCAGGTCGCACGCGAGCGCCACCTCCATGCCGCCACCGAGGCAGTGGCCATGGACGGCCGCGACCGTCACCGCGTCCAGCTCCCGCAGCTTGCGGATCGCGCCGTGGAGGCTTTCGAGCATGGGGCCCACCTTGTCCGGCGTGTGGTCCTGCACGGACACGCCCGCCGAGAAGGCGCGGTCGCCGGCTCCACGGAGGAAGACCACCTGAAGCTCGGGATCGGCCGCGAGCTCCGAGACCGCCTCGCCCAGCCGGGCGATGGTCGGGATGTCCAGGATGTTGAGCGGCGGACGGTTGAGCGTAACGGTCGCGGCGCGGCCGTCTTTGCGGAGGAGGATCGTGGGCTCGCTCATCGCTCGGTTGCGCGGACGAAATCCGTCCACAAGGCCCGCTGCGGGTCGAGGGCGATCAGGTTTTCGGGGTGCCACTGGACTCCCCGCACCCACCAGCCGGAGCCGGCGAGCACGGCGGCCTCGATCAGGCCGTCCGGCGACTCGGCCACGGGCACGAGGCCGTCCGCCAGCCGCTTGATGGCCTGGTGATGGCGGCTGTTGACGAGCGGAGCGTCCCCGGTCAGCCGCTCGGCGATCGGAGCGCCGGGGTCGAGCACGCGCACCGCATGGGCGAGGAGGTCCTTGGGCTCGGCCACGCTGTGCTCCACCGCGCTCGGCCGCTGCGTGGGCAGGTCCTGCCAGAGCGAGCCGCCGAGCCAGACGTTCAGCACCTGGATCCCGCGGCAGACGGCCCAGACCGGGATCTGCGCCGCGCGGGCGGCGTCGAGCAGGCTCCACTCCAGGTCGTCCCGCTCCGGAAAAGTCTCCACGCCGGCGTTGGGGAGGGTCTCCTCGCCGTAGCGCGCCGGCACCACGTCCACACCGCCGCAGAGCACGAGCCCCCGGGCGAAGCAGAGCTCGGGGACCGGCTCGCCGGGAGTGACCACCCGGATGCCCTCCGCCGGCACGCCCGCCGCCTGGAGCGCCTCGACGTAGGGGACCGCGTACTCGTCCGTCCCCGTCGCGACGAGGATCTCGCCGCTCACGCCGCCTCCCGCTCGACGAGCGCCGCGAGCCCCAGGCCGCCCGAGACGCAGAGCGTCGCGATCCCGCGCTCCAGATTCCGCGCCTCCATTCCGTGGAGCAGGGTCACGAGGATGCGGGCGCCCGTGGCGCCGATCGGGTGGCCGAGGGAGATGGCCCCGCCGTCCGGATTCACCCTGGCGGGATCGAAATCGAGGCTCTTCAGGCAGGCGAGCACCTGGCAGGCGAACGCTTCGTTCAGCTCGACCTCGTCGATCGCGGAAATCGGAAGGCCAGTCTTCTGGAGGAGCTTCCGCACCGCCGGCACCGGGCCGATGCCCATGATCCGCGGCTCGACCCCCACGACCTCCCAGCCCACGAGGCGCGCCACGACCGGCAGCCCCAGCTCTGCGGCCGCCCGGCGGGAGGCCACGACGATCGACGCGGCGCCGTCCGTGATCCCCGAGGCGTTGCCCGCGGTCACCCGCCCGCCGTCCTTGCGGAAGACCGGGTCGAGCTTCTCGAGCGAGGCGAGCGTCACGCCGTCCCGCGGGTGCTCGTCCCTGTCCACCACGGTCTCGCCCTTCTTGCCGGCGACCTTGACCGGCGCGATCTCGCTCTCGAACCGGCCCCGGGCGCGGGCGCGCTCGGAGCGGTTCTGGCTCTCGACCGCCCAGGAGTCGGACGCTCCGCGGTCGATGCCGCATTCCAAGGCCAGCTCCTCGGCCGTCTCGCCCATCACCAGCTCCGAGAGCGGGTCGTTGAAGCCGTCCTTGTACATGCCGTCCACGACCTCGGCGTTCCCCATCCGGTAGCCCCAGCGGGCCCGGGGGAGGAAATACGGGGTGTTCGACATGCTCTCCGTGCCGCCCGCGAGCACCACCTCGGCCTCGCCGGTCAGGATCGTCCGCGCCGCCGAGAGCACGGCCTGGAGCCCCGAGCCGCACGCCTGGTTCACCGTGTACGCCGGCCGCTCCACCGGCACGCCCGCCCGGAACGCGATCTGCCGCGCCGTGTTGGGTCCGCCCCCCGCCTGCCGGGCGTGCCCGAAGATCACCTGGTCGACCTTCGCGGGATCGAGCCCCGCGCGCGAAAGGCACGCCTGGGCCGCCGCCGTCCCCAGGTCGGCCGCCGAAAGCGAGGCGAGCGCCCCGCCGAATCTTCCGATGGGCGTCCGCACCGGGGAGGCGAGGACGATGTCGTTGTCGTGCTTGTCTGCCATGGATTGGTCCGATACCTGCCTTGTTCTCATTACGGGCCGAGGCCCCGCGCCCCAGAACCCTCACCCCGACCCTCTCCCAGCCTCCCGGCCACCACCCGGGAGAGGGCGCCCCCGCCCAAGACGCGACATGTCACGTCTCCACCTGTTTATTCCAGCTCCCTCCTCTCCCGGCGGTGGACGGGAGGCTGGGAGAGGAGGGCCGGGGAGGTGAGGGCCCTCCCCCTGCGAAACCGCCTGGAATCAATACCCCCGGAACTCGGGCTTGCGCTTCGAGATGTAGGCGTCCAGGCCCTCCTTGGCGTCCGGGCTCTCGAAGAGCTGCTGCTGGAGCTCGCGCTCGATCGCGAGGCCGCTCTCGAACGGCACCTCCCAGCCGGACTGCACCGACCGCTTGATCCGGCCGACCGCCTTGGCCGCCTTGTTCGGCGGGCAGAACTGCTTGGCGTACTCGTGGACCTGGCCGAGGAAGTCGTCGCCGTCGAGGATCGTGTTGACGATCCCCATCCGCTGCGCCTCCTCGAAGTCGATCAGCCGGCCGGTCGCCATCAGCTCGATCGACTGGCTCTTGCCGACCCGCCGGGAGAGGCGCTGCGTGCCGCCCGTGCCGGGAAGAACGCCGAGCGTCACCTCGGGAAGGCCGACCTTGCCCGAGCCCTTCTTCGCGATCAGGATGTCCGCCGCCATGGCGATCTCCAAGCCGCCGCCCACCGTGTGCCCTTCGAGCGCCGCGATGACCAGCTTGGGCGTCTGCTCCAGGCGGTTCAGCGTCTCGTTGGCGTGCAGGCAGAAGTAGTACTTGAAGTAGGGATCGGACGACTTCAGCATATTGATGTTGGCGCCGGCGCAGAAGAACTTGTCCCCCTCGCCCTTGACCACGAGGACGTAGACGTCCTTGTCGAACCGCGCCTTCAAGATCGCCTCGTCCAACTGGCGCATCATCTCGTGGGTGTAGGTGTTCGCCGGAGGATCTTCCAGCGTCAGGTAGGCGACGCCGTCCCTGGTCTCGTAGTGCACCAGAGTCTTCTGGGCGGTGGTCGCTTCGGCAACGGTGGTCTCAGCCATATCGTTCTCCTCTCGTCGGATTTGAGGGATGGGTTCCGGGGCGCGCCGCCCGGGCGGGACTCGCGGCGTATTCTCCCACGAGACGGGAGGAGCGTCCACCAGGGGCCCTCACCACCCCGGCCCTCCTCTCCCATCGCCCCCCCAACCCCCGGGAGAGGAGGGAGACTGCTGCCCGAGAGGGAGGGGGCGCCCTCTCCCGGAGGTTGGGGGGGCGATGGGAGAGGGTCGGGGTGAGGTTTCGGGGCGGGGGCTGCAGTCCGATAAAGTAGAGCCGGGACACCGAAAGGAGCTCCTCATGAACCCTCGCCGTCTCGCCTTCCTCGCCGCCGTCTTCCTGCTGACCGTTCCACCGGCCGGGGCGGAGACGCCGGTCATCAGAATTCTCGCGGCCTATACCCCGGCGGCCGGATCCGGCGAGAGGCTCGGCAAGGCGGTGGAGGAGACCAATCTCCGCTTCGAGAAGCTCGGGGTGACGCCGCGCCTGGAGCTCGCCCACGCCGTCCCGGTGGACTACGAGGAGGCCCGGACCCGCGATCCCCTCGGAACCGACCTCGAACGCCTCCACGGGAAGACCGACGGCTACCTGTACGAGCTCCACGCCCTCCGCGACGCCTACGAGGCGGACCTCCTCGTCCTCCTGGTCGGAGACGCCGCGAACGACCGGGACTGCGGCCGGGTCCACGACGCCTTCCTCGTCCTCGAAGCCGGCTGCGCGGACGCCCCCGGCACCCTCACCCGCCAGCTCGCGCTCCTGGCCGGCATCCCCGAAGACGATCCCGCCGCCTGGAACGCCCAGGGCGAAATCCTCGCCCGCTTCCGCTCCCCCGTCGCCGTGACGCTTACCTGCGACGGCCGGGGCCCCCGCTTCGACTGCCACGCCGCCGCCGAGGGAGGCAGCGGCCCCTACCTCTACCAATGGAGCTTCCGCGGAGAGGGGACGCTTACCGCCGAAGGCACCCACGCCGGGATCGCCATGGCCCCGGACTGCGACGCGGAGGACGCGGCGCCGTTCGTCTGGGTCACTGTGAAGGACGCCACGACGGCGACGACCTACGCGTCGCGTTCTCTGGGATGCTGGGCGGAAGCCCACTGAACCAGCTCATCTGCGCGGCAAAACCCACTGGGTCTGCGGGAAAACCCACTGGGTTTTCGGCAGAACCCACTGGGTTTTCGGGAAAATCCACTGGGTTTTTGGCAGAACCCACTGGGTTTTCGGCGGAACCCAGTGGGTTTTTGGCAAAACCCACTGGGTTTTTGGCAGAACCCACTGGATCTGCGCCAGATCCACTCCGTTTCGGAACGGAATCCAAGTGGATTCCGGGACAGGAGCACCGGTTTGGGCGCCGGAGGAGTTGGTTTCTGTCGCCGTCAGGAGCGGATCTGGCTCGGAAATGCTGGCTTGGGAGGACCCGGAGTCGGTGATTCGAACGGGAGATGGGCGAGATCTTGCTAAACTCTCGGTAGTTTCCCCGACCGTTTCGAGCTGCCAGGAGGCCGACCTTGGACCCTTCCGCTCTCTCCGACCTCGTCGCCCAACTCGTCCAGACCCTCGGACCCTACCTGCCGGCTCTTCTTGAAACGGGGAAGACCGTCGGAGGCAAGGCCGTGGAGGAGGTCGGAAAGAAGGCCGGCGGCGAGGCGTTCGATGGGGCGAAGAAGGTCTGGAAGAAGCTGCGGGGGAAGGTGGAGGAGAAGCCGGAGGCGGCCGAGGCGGTCCGCGACCTCGCCGAGGACCCGGACGATTCGGATCTCCAGGCGGCGGTTCGGGTCCAGCTCAAGAAGATCCTCGCCGCGGATCCCAGCCTTGTCGGGGAGATGGCGAAGCTTCTCCAGACCGTGGAGATCCACGGTTCTGGGAACGCAGTCGCGCAGGTCCGAGGCTCTCAGAACGTCGTCGCTCAAGGCAGCGGAAACACGGCGGGTGGGGCAGGTTCGTACGTCGCAGGGCGCGACTTCCACTTTCACACCGACTTCGGAAAGGCCGATAAAGACTCTCTCCGCAAGACCTATCTCTCCTGGGTGATGGAGCAGACGGGATACTTGGCCCTGTCGGGGGTGGACCCGGCCGTCAAGGCAAGCGACCGGGAGGCGCGGTTGAGCCTGGAAGCGGTCTATACAGACCTGCGGACTAACTCTTTTCGTCAAGAAGGAAATTTTTGGAGGTTGTTATCGGCGCTCGAGCAGCTCAACGAGCACCCCCGCTTGGTACTGCTCGGCGCACCCGGCAGTGGCAAGAGCACGTTCGTCAACGTCTTGGCTCTTTGCATGGCCGGGGAATTATTGGGCTCCCAGGCTACCAATCTGGCTCTTTTGACGTTCCCTCTCCTGAGGAAACGCCAAGGGGAAGAGAAGGAGCCCCAGCCCTGGGATCATGGTCCGCTCTTTCCCGTGCGCGTCGTTCTCCGGGATTTCGCCGCCACTGGCCTGCCCCTTCCGGCCATCTCGGCCACCGCCCGGCACCTTTGGGATTTCATTGAGTCAACTCTTAAGGATTCGGGTGTCGCGGAGTGCTTCCCTCTCGTGAAGAAAACCCTTCAGGAGAAGGGCGGCCTGATTCTCCTCGATGGCCTTGATGAGGTCCCTGAGGCGGAGACCCGGCGGGAGCAGATCCGGCAGGCCGTTGAGAGCTTCGTGAGTGGTCTTGGGAAGAGCTGTCGTATCCTTCTCACGAGTCGCACCTACGCCTATAAAAATCAGGATTGGGCTCTTCGCGGCTTCAAAGACGCGGAGCTTGCTCCTTTCGATTCCGTCCAGATCCGCCACTTCGTCTCCCGCTGGTATTCCCACATGGCCGCCCTGGGGAGGGTGAAGGCGGAAGAGGCCGAGGGCCGGGCTGTGCGGCTTGAGCAGGCGATTTTCAATAGCGAGCGCCTAAGGGGGTTGGCTGGGCGTCCCCTCCTCCTGACGCTCATGGCAAGCCTTCACGCGTGGCGGGGGGGGAGCCTGCCTGAGCACCGGGAGGAGTTGTATGCCAATGCCGTCGAGTTGCTCCTCGACTCCTGGGAGCGCCAGCGGCTGCGGGTCAACGCCATGGGCGAGTATGAACTCCTCCAGCCGAGCCTCGCAGAGTGGCTCAAGGTGGATCAGCAAAAAGTCCGGCAGATCCTGGACGAACTGGCCTTCGAAATCCACAACGCCCAGGCGGATTCGGAGGGCACGGCCGACCTCCCGGAGGAGAAGCTGGTAGCTCGCCTCCTGAGCGTCAGCCGGAGCCCGGAAGCAAACCCCCTTCAACTCATCGATTTTCTCAGCCAACGTTCCGGCCTGCTAGAGGCGAGAGGCGTGGGAATCTACTCGTTTCCTCACCGGACCTTTCAGGAGTACCTCGCCGCCTGCCATCTTACGGGTGAGTCCTTCCCAAAGCAGGTGGCGGATCTGGGACGGTCCGGTCTAGGCCGTTGGCGCGAGGTGGTTCTGCTTGCCGGAGCCAAGGCTGCTCGAGGCTCCACTGCGAGCGTCTGGCAACTCGTGGAGGCCCTCTGCTGGCGGGAGGCGGACGATACTGCGGGTGATCTCGCGGACGCCTGGGGGGCTCACCTCGCCGGACAGGTGGTCGTCGAGTCCGCGAACCTCGCCGAGATCGCCGAGTGGAACCGCTCGAAGCTGGAGCGCCTCCGACGCTGGGTGGTGCGTCTGTTGCGGGACGAGAGGCTCCCAGCGGTCGAGCGAGCTCTGGTGGGAGACAGCCTGGCTCGGATTGGAGATCCACGGACCGAGGTGATGACGGTGGACGGGATGGAGTTTTGCGAGGTACCAGTAGGGAAGTTCTGGATGGGGAGCGTAGAGGTGGACTGGGAGGCTGATGGGAATGAGAAGCCCCTGCATGAGGTGGAGATCCCGTATACGTTCCGGATCGGCCGTTTTCCTGTCACCGTGGCGCAGTTTCGCGAGGCCGTTGAGACGGGCGGCGTCAATCTAAAGGGTCCTGGGGGTCTCAGCCAACCCGCAAACCGTCCGGTGACTCGAGTGAGCTGGCATGAGGCTCAGGAGTTTTGTGTTTGGTTGACGCGGAAGTGGTGCAGGGAGGGGCGGATCGGGGTGGATTGGGAGGTGCGCCTTCCTACGGAGGCGGAGTGGGAGAAAGCGGCGAGAGGAATGGACTGCCGGCTGTATCCGTGGGGTTATAAGTTTGAGGCGGAGCGCGCCAACGCTTCTGAGACCGGGGTCGGCCGGCCTAGCGCAGTAGGGTGTTTTCCTGGCGGAGCTAGCCCTTTCAAGTGCGAGGAGATGAGCGGGAACGTCCGGGAGTGGACTCTGAGTCTTGTGGAAGAGTATCCGTATCGTTTCAGGGATCGCCTAGAAGTTTTTGAAGAGTATTCGGACAGGATAATGGTGCTACGTGGTGGCTCGCTCTTCAATGAATCCAAGCTCGTGCGGTGTGCCTGCCGCTTCAGAGACGTCCCGGACTTCCGGGAGGACGACATAGGATTCCGGGTCGTTGTTGCCCCATTCTCCTTTGAGCTCTGAACCCTCTGACCTCTGAATCTCTGGACGGAGGGCCAGAGGGGGGCTTGCCCCCCTCTGGGGCGGTGCGAAACCTCACCCCGACCCTCTCCCATCGCCCTCCCTTCCTCCGGGAGAGGGCGCCCCCACCCTCCTCTGCGGGATAAGACCTCCTATCGTCTCCCTCCTCTCCCGGGGGGCGGGAGGGCGATGGGAGAGGAGGGCCGGGGAGGTGAGGTCCGGGCGGGCGGGGCGGCCGCAATCTGGCAAAGTAGACTCAAAGGCCCGGACATTTTGATGACAAGATGATATCTTGTCGCGCATTCCGGAACCTGAGCCCCGGTTGGGAGCGGGGCTCCAAGGGGAACGCCGCCCATGCCCTCGATGGCCCACGAGATCCAGGTGGATCTCTTCAAGAACCGTCCGTCCCTCGCCGCCGAGATCCTGGCGGAGGTGCTGGACGTCCCGCTTCCGCCCTACAGCGAAGCGCGCCTCGCCTCGACCGACTTGACGGAGATTCAGCCGGCGGAATACCGCGCCGACGCCGTCGTCGTCCTTTTCGAGCACGACGCCCCGGTCCGGGTGATCATCGTGGAGGTTCAGCTCGCGGCCGATCCCGGAAAGCGCCTGAGCTGGCCCGCGTACGTGACGGTCTCCCGCGCGATCCATAGATGCCCGGCGGATCTGCTCGTTGTCGCACCCGAGCCAGCCGTCGCCGGCTGGTGCGCGGAAGGGATCGAGATCGGCGTCCCCGGTTTCATCCTGCACCCGCCGGTGCTGCGCCGCACCGCCGTTCCGGTCGTGACGGACCCCGCGGAAGCGGCCCGCCGGCCCGAGCTCGGGGTGCTCTCCGCGATCGCCCACGGCGAGACTGGTGAGGGGGCGACAATCGCTGCCGCGGTACTTCCCGCGGTCCGGGAACTCGACGGTGACAGGGCCAAGTTCTACTACGACCTTGTAGACAATTCCCTCAATCAGGCCGCTCGCCGGTCGCTGGAGGTGATGATGAAGGGCTACGAATATCAGAGTGATTTTGCGAAGAGGTATGTCGCGGAGGGGCGTGCTGAGGGTTGGGTCGAGGGGCGTGCCGAAGGGCGAGTCGAGGGGCGTGCGGAGGGGACGGCTCAAGCCGTGCTGACCGTGCTTCAGGCTCGCGGCATTACTGTACCGGACGCGGTCCGTGAGCGCATCCTGGCCCAGACAGACCCGGAGCGGCTGAAGCGCTGGCTGGAAAGGGCGGCCGTTGCCAAGTCGGTCGACTCGGTCTTTGACAAGCCGAACTGAGGGGGGCCCCTACCATCGGGCTGAAGCTGTCAGAATCCGGACTCGAGAACCCTCTTCCAAAGCGCAGAGCACCTCTCCGGCAATCGGGGAAGCTCCCTTTCGACCACCTCGATCAGCCTCTCCCGGTCCGGCCCTTCCAGAACCTGCAGAATGTCCCAGGCATCCTGGGGGCCTCCGGCGTAGAGCTTGAGGAGGATCAGGTCGGCAGGGCCGAGGATGGGCAGCTCCAGATCGGCGTAGCTCCTCAGGGGAGCGCGCTCGATCATCTCCCTCTGCCAGGTGAACTTGCCAATGACAAGGTCAACGGGCGGCTGGCCGGGGGTCTCGAACCGGGCAACGCCGGCCAGGGGATCGGTCAGGTCGCCCTTGGTGATCTCCACGTCCACACCTTGAGCATTGAGATCCGTCCAGGTCTGCCGGTCGAGGCAGGCGGGATCGAGGGCCATCAGGTCCGCGTCCAGGGTAGTGCGGTTCAATCCGTGGACGGCCATGGCCGACGCCCCGATCAGGGCGTGGGGAATCCCGCGCTTCCTGAGAACCCCGACGACCTGTTCGAGGAGTTTCAGCCGATGATCTCCGTCATGCATTTGGACGGGGTGCGGCCAGCCTGCCGCCGGCGCTGTAGGAGGCGGATCGCGGTTCGCCGGTCCACGCCTTGCGCCTGGCGGAAGGCTTCGAGGCCGATCTCGGCCATTTCCAGGGAACGGCGAATGCGTTCCTCCAGAGGGAGGGCGAGGAAGGCTTCCCGGTCCTTCTTCCTGAGATCGTCCGCCACGGAGCGCATGGCCAAAGTATAGCCGCCTCCTACTCCTACTCCGGCTCCTCCTGCCTCGCCTGGAGCAGGAAACCGGTGATGGCGCCGCTCTGGTCGATGCCCCAGCGGATGGTGAACGGCGTGGGCGCTTTCGCGAAGCGGGCGGTCCGGATGTAGAGCCGGGTGGAGGCGCCGGGCGTCACCGTTTCGTCCAGGATGGCGGTCTCGGCCCCCGCGCTGTTCACGAAGTCCTTGCGGAGGTCGGCGAGGTCCCGGGCGCTTCCGATCGCCTCCCGCATCGGCATGGAGAAAAGGTCCCAGATCTTGGCGGTCTCGCCCGCGTAGAGCCACTCCGTGTACCGGCGCCCGGCCTCCAGAGCATCGACCGGCGCGGGGGGCTGGGCCTGGACCGGGAGGGCGAGGAGGATTGCAAGGAGGGCGGCGGTCCGGAGGGTTCGCATGGTGGAGGGAGTATAGCCGGGCGTTCCGCCCGGGCCCTCACCCCAACCCTCTCCCAGCCCCCTCCCATCCTTCCGGGAGAGGGAGCCTCTGCAACAGCAAAATCCCCATAAGGGCTCCCTCTCCCGGTCGGGGGACGGGAGGCTGGGAGAGGGTTGGGGTGAGGGCCCGGGCCGAAGGCCCGGTGCGATCTCCCGCTTGAAGCATTCCCCTTGACACCTTAGGGGAATCCGCCCTATCCTTTCCCCTGGACATCTTAGGGGAGAGTCGCAATGGCCAAGATGGATCTTCTGCAGGGCACTCTGGACGTCCTCATCTTGAAGGCGCTCTCGTGGGGACCGCTCCACGGGTACGCGGTGGTCCGCTGGATCTCGCAGCGGACGGAAGACGCGCTCCGGATCGAGGAGGGGGCGCTCTATCCGGCGCTTCACCGGATGGAGGAGCGGGGGTGGATCGAGGCGGAGTGGGGGGTGTCGGAGAACAAGCGGCGGGCGAAGTTCTACCGGCTGACGGAGCTCGGGCGGCGCCAGCTCTCCTCCGAGTCGGAATCCTGGCAGCGCTACGCGGACGCGGTGGGGCGCGTGCTCCAGGCCGCGACGGCCTGACCGGAAAGGGACGAACGCCATGGCATCCTGGGGACGCAGCTTCCGGCTTCACCTGAAGGGCGGCACGGTCGAGCGGGACGTGGACGAGGAGGTCGCGTTCCACATCGAGACCAAGATCGAGGAGCTCATCGAGGAGGGGATGGCTCCCTCGGCCGCCCGCGAGGAGGCCCTCCGCAGCTTCGGGGACGTGGAGGGGATCAAGCGGTCGTGCCGCGAGATCAGCCACCGCCGGCAGCGGGGGCGGCGGCGGACGGAGGTGTTCGGCGAGCTCTGGCAGGACGCGGTCTTTGCCGTGCGGCAGCTCCGGAAGACCCCGGGCTTCACCCTGGTCGCCATCCTCACGCTGGCGCTGGGGATCGGCGCCACGACCGCCATCTTCGGCGGCCTCTATGGAGTGGTGCTGCGGCCCCTTCCGATCCCCCACGCCGAGCGGCTGGTCTATCTGTGGACAGTCCAGCAGGGAAGCGAGATCTCGGTCTCGCCCGGCAGCTTCCGGCGGTATGAGGAGCGGCTGCGGTCGCTCGAAGACCTCGCGGCGGCGGCGAACGCCGGGTTCACCCTGACCGGCGGCGAGGTTCCGGAGATGGTCGTGGGCTCCCGCGTGACCTCCCGGTATTTCGACGCCTTCGGCGTGCGGCCGGCCCTCGGACGGATGTTTTCAGCGGCCGAGGACCGCCCCGGCCGCGAGCGGGTGGTGGTGCTCTCGAACCGCCTCTGGCGGGGGAAGCTCGGCGCCGACCGCGGCATCGTGGGGCGGAGCATCCCGTTGAACGGCCTCCCCCACACCGTGGTCGGGGTGATGCCCGCGGACTTCGACCAGGCGGAGAGGGCCCAGCTCTGGGTGCCGCTCGCGCTCACGGCCGAGGACGACACGAACTACGGCCATCGCTACCTCCGCGTGGTGGGCCGGCTGGCTCCGGGCGTTCCGATGGAGCGGGCGCAGACGGAAGCAGAGGCGATGTCGCGCCAGCTCGAGGAGGTCTCTCCCCAGTTCAACAAGGGGGCCGGGGCCGTGCTGGAGCCCTGGCTGGACGGTCTGCTCGGAAGCTTGAAGCAGCGGCTCGTGATCCTTCTGGGCGCGGTCTTCTGCGTGCTCCTGATCGCGTGCGTGAACGTGGCCAACCTGCTGCTGGCGCGGGGCGCGGCCCGCTCGCGGGAGATCGCCATCCGCGCCTCCCTGGGTGCCGGGCGCGGGCGGATCGTCCGCCAGCTCCTCACCGAAAACCTGGTCCTGGGCCTCGCCGGCGCGTTGGCGGGCCTCGGGCTCGCGTACGGAATCCTGAAAGGGATCGTGGCCGCGGCCCCCGCGACGATTCCGCGCCTCGATCAGGTGCGGCTGGACGCGCCGGTGCTCGCCTTCGCCCTGGCGCTCGGGCTCGCGGCGAGCCTGCTCTTCGGGCTCGTCCCCGCGTTCCGGGTGGCGCGGCCGGACCTCCAGACCATGCTCAAGGAGGGCGGGCGGAGCTTCGGCACGGGGGGGCCGCGCGACCGCGTCCGCTCCGGGCTCATGGTGGCCGAGGTGGCGCTCGCCCTCGTGCTCCTGGCGGGCGCCGGCCTTCTCCTGCGCAGCGCGGTGCACCTGGGGCAGGTGGAGCTCGGGTTCGATCCGTCCCGCCTGCTCACGGCGCGGCTGCTGCTCCACGGCTCCGGAGAGGGCACCGAGGAGAGGGCCGTCCGCACGTTCGAGCGGGCGGTGGAGGAGGTGGGGCGCGTGCCGGGGATCGAGGCGGTCGCCGGAGCCTCGCTCCTCCCGCTGTCGAGCTCCAATTCGTCCTCGTCCACGGCGATCGAGACCCGCCCCCTGCCGCCCGAGGAGAAGATGAACGCCAACCACCGGCTGGTCACGCCCGGCTACTTCCGGACGCTCTCCGTCCCCGTCCTCGCCGGGCGGGACTTCGGCCCCGCCGACCGCGAGGGGGCCTTGCCGGTGGTCGTCGTCAACCAGACCCTCGCCCGCCAGGCGTGGCCCGGGGAGAGCGCCCTCGGGAAGAGGCTCTCCATGTGGTCGAACGAGGAAGCGCCGGTCTGGCTCGAGGTCGTGGGCGTCGTGGGGGACATCCGCCAGGGCCAGCTCAGTCAGGACGTGCGGCCCGAGGTCTACTTCCCCCTGGCGCAGGTCCCGCCCTTCCTGTGGGACGACGAGGACATCACCTTCGCCCTGGTGGCCCGCACGGAAGGCGATCCGGCCGGGCAGGCGGACGGCGTGCGCAAGGCCGTG
>DATHUD010000713.1:0-1956 GCA_035462575.1 Thermoanaerobaculia bacterium
CGGTGCGGAGCACACCGACCTTCTCGTCCCCGTCTTCCGCCAGGGCGCCCAGGTCTACGATCCGCCGCCGCTCGCCGAGGTCCGCCAGCGCACCCAGGACCAGCTCGCTCCTTTCCACGGGGGGATCAAGCGCTTCGTCAACCCGCACCAGTACCCGGTCGGGCTGGAGCTCCAGTATTACGATCTGAAGATGAGGCTGATCCTGGAAGCGCGGGGGCTGGAGCCGGTGGTACCGATTCCGCTCCCTTCGGGCGAGAGGAGTTAGACGTCCGGAGAAACAGCCCGGCCGCGCTCCGGAGCACGGCCGGGTTGTTCAAGCCGGTTCTACATGCAGCAGACCGAGCAGTTCTTGGTGCAGAGGCTGCACGTTCCGGTGCAGAGCGAGCAGTTGGCGGTGCAGTTCGTTTCCGAAACCGCGCCAGCCACCTCCTTGAGGTCCTCGCCATTGAGGTTCCGGAGGGTTTCCGTCGTGAGGGACAACTTCTTGAACTTCTTCTTCATGTTTGGCTCCTTGGATCGATAAACGTTGACATCGACTCCCGAGACAGCCCTCCAAAACAGCCTTGCGCAAAGCCTTATGAGTGCATCTTACCATAAGCTTGGATTGAATTGAATCCAGGATTACCTGCTCGAATCCGGTCGTCCCGACAGCAGGAGAAGCCGGTCCCATGCCGGTTCGACCGGTGTGGCGGCGGCGAGGAGGGCGAGGCCGATTCCGGCGGCTCCGCCCAGGAAGCCGGGGTCGGGGATCCAGGAGAGCTGGCCCTCGGCAGCCCGGGCGCGGCGCAGATAGCCGCCGATCCCCCGGCCCGGTTGCCGCAGCGCCAGCGTGCGCTCCAGCCAGTGCCGGGCTGCGGCGAGCAGCGCGGGGTCGCCGGTCGCCCGGTACAGACGGTGGAACAGGTGGGAGAGCCCGGCCGTACCGTGGCAGAGAGCGGGGTCTGAAAGGCCGGCTTCGTCGCGGGACCGCACCGCCGCGCCGAGAGCGAGGCGGTGCCCCAGGCGCCCCCAGTCCTCTCGTTTCGCGGCGCGGCTTGCGGCGAGCAGGGCTGCCGAGATCCCGGCATTTCCGGCGCACCAGGCGAGATCGCCTTCCACGTCGTCTTCGAGGCCCAAGGTGAGCACGCCGTCCACGGCGGCAGCCAGAAGCGAGGCCGTCTCGGCGCCGGCTGCGGCTTCCCGGAGCATTCGAGCCAGCAGGGCGATCACGCCGGCCGAGCCGTGGGCCATCCCCGAATCGGGCTCCCCGGAGTGCCGGTCGCGCCAGGCGACTCCCTGCCCCGCAGGTTCGGTGCGCTCGGCGAGCCGCGTCACGAGAAGGGGGAGCATCACCGCGGCCGAGGGGCGAGGCAGCCTTTCGAGAGCGTAGACCCCCCAGCCGACCAGCCCGCTCAGCAGATCGATCTCCCCGGGCCAGGGGCTTCGCTGCAGCAGAGGGAGGAGCGCTGCGTCGATCTCCTCGTTGGGGTCTTCTTCGTCTTCGTCCGGGATCTCCCCGGCCGAGAGGTGCTCGGTCACCCAGGCCACGCCCGCGTAGCCGTGGTACAGATTGGCGGCAGGCGCCGGCTGCTCCGCGAGACTCGTGACGGCCTGTTCCAGGTGGTGTTGGGCGTGCTCGCCAGCTTCGGCCCGACCGAGCGACCGCTCGAGGTAGGCGAAGAAGAGGGACAGGCCGGTCTGGCCCTGGTTCAGGCTCTGTCCGGGCGCGAGCCGGGGATCGCTCGCGAGGTCCCGGGCGATGGCCTCGGCGGCTCTCAGGGCTTCTGCGGCGGTCTCTCCTTCGACCAACGGGGACCAGGGGCCGGGGACCGGTTGCATGCTCGTCCTTTAAATCACGCTCTTTCCGGGCAGGGGGGACATGAGCAGCATGCGGTCCCAGGCCGGATCGACGGCGCTCGAGGCCGCGAGCAGGGTCAAGGCCATGCCGGCCGAGCCGATGAGGACGCCGGCATCCTC
>DATHUD010000714.1:0-3225 GCA_035462575.1 Thermoanaerobaculia bacterium
TGGACCTCGCTCGGCGTGCCGTCGCGGTAGCCGTCCGACTCCTGCCAGAGGCCGTTCAGGCGGAAGCCGAACGTTTCATTGCCTCCGGCGTTCCAGTCGACCGTGCCGCCGTAGGTGCCGTAGCTGCCGCCCGAGAGTCCCAGGGTGAAGGAGCTCCCCGGCTCGGGCTGCTCGCGCACCATGTTGACCGTGGCGGCGATGGGGTTCGCGCCATAGAGAAAGCCGCCGGGGCCCTTCAGGACCTCGACGCGCTCGATGTTGTAGAGCTGGTAGAAGCTGATCTCGGGCTCCGAGGCGCCGTCGACCATCACGAGGCCGTTGGCGATCGAATCGAAGCCGCGCACCACGAAATAGTCGGCGACGCCGCTCTGGGTCTGGATGTTGACGCCGCTCACGTTGCGGAGCGCGTCGCCCAGCACGGTCGCCCCCTGCTCCGAAATCATCGGCGCGGAGATGACGCCCACGCTCGCGGGGGTCTGCTGGAGCGGCAGCGGCAGCTTGGTGACGATGGTGTTCGAATCCGGAACGTACGGCAGGCTTTCCTCCACGAAGAGCACGTCCTCGTAGGTCGCAACGGGCTCTTCGGCCTGCGGCTCCTGGGCGAGGAGCGGGAAGGCGGCGAGCCCTGAAAAGACGAGGCTCCAGGCAATGCGATTCGATGTCTTCAAGATTCTCTCTCCTCCACGTTCGCTCTCTATACGCTCCGGCCTTCGCCTGGTTTTGCCTTTTACAGTCTTTTTACCCGCCCACCTTGCCCGGCGGCGGCACGGCCGGCTTGCCGGTCCAGTCCAGGACCTTCAGCTCTTCTTCGTTCCGCACATAGAGCTTGCCGTTGGCCAGGGTCGGGGCCGTCCAGCACTTGCCGGAGAGGATCTCGACGCTCCCCTTCTCCTTGTAGGCGGCGGGAGTCGCCTCGACGAGCACGAGCTTGCCGCGCTCCGAGAGCACGGCCAGGTGGCCGTCGGCCAGGATCAGCGAGCCGTGCCCGAGGCCGCGCTGGCGCCAGAGGTCCTTGCCCGTCGCGGCGTCGATCGCCTTCAAGGTCGTGTCGTCGAAGCCGTAGATCGTGCCGTTGTGAAGCACCGACGAGCTGAACTGGTTCTTCATGCCGCGGCTCTTCCAGACCTCCTCCGGGGCGCCCCCGGCCTTCAAGCGGAAGAGGGCCGCGCCCACGCCGTACCCCGAGGAGATGAAGAGCTTGTCCGGCGCCACGAAGATCGGGGCCGCCGCGTTGACGTCCCAGTCGGTCCGCCAGGGGACCCGCCAGAAGAGCTTGCCCGTGGCCGGGGCCACGGAGACGACCGAGGTGCCGGTGAAGAAGATCACCTGGCGCACGCCCCCCACCGTGATCGCGATCGGCGCCGAGTAGCCCGCCTTGTCGCTCTGCGAGGTCCAGACGGTCTTGCCCGTCTTCTTGTCGAACGCGACGAGCGACTTGCCGCCGGACCCGCCCACGTCGACGAGGAGAAGGTTCCCCTCGACGAGCGGCGAGGTCGAGGCGCCCCACCCCGGGATCTTCGCGCCGAAGCCGTCCTGCAGATCGTGCTCCCAGACCTTCTTGCCGTTCGCGGCGGAGAGGGCCACGAGCTTGCCGTTGGCCGAGAGCGCGTAGACCGTGCCGGCGTCGACCGTGGGCGTCGAGCGGGGGCCGTTGCCCATGTCGCTCGTGTACTTGCTGTCGATCGCCGTCTTCCAGACCTGCTTGCCGGAGGCGGCGTCCAGCGCCACGGCGACCTCCTGGCTCCCCTGGCCGTAGAGGGTGAAGACGCGGCCGCCCGCCACCACCACGTGCGAGAAGCCGTCCCCCGCGGGCGCCTTCCAGAGAACCTTGGGGCCGCCCGCGGGCCAGCTCTTCAAGAGGCCGGTCTCGCGGGAGACGCCGTCCCGGTTCGGGCCGCGGAACTGCGGCCAGTCGGCGGCGAAGGCGGCCCCGGCCAGCAGGCAGAGGCCGAGGGTGAGGGAAAGGGGAATACGGCGGTGAGCCATGGGTATCTCCTAGGTGTACCGGGAGTTCCGGTACTTTTCATCGTAGAAGGAAGGGAGCAGCCGGTCGACCTGGAGGAGGCCGTCGCGGGTGAGGTCGACCACACCCTCGCCCACTCGAAGCATCTCCTCCTCTTGAAGCCGCCGCCACGCGGGGGCAAACTCCGAGAGCACGTCCACCCCGAACTTCTCCCGGAAGTAGGAGGCTTCGAGGTGGCCGAGCTTCAACTGCAGGATCATCTCGCGGGTGAGCCGCTCGCGGTCGGAAAGCGCGAAGCCCCGGCTGAGCGGGAGGCGGCCCTGGGCGACCGTCGCCAGGTACTCGCCCCACCCCGCCACGTTCTGGAAGTGGACGCCCGACAGGTGCGAGAACGACGCGACGCCGGTGCCCAGCATGTCGCTCCCGTGCCACACCGAATCCCGGTAGACGAAGGAGGACGAGGCGCCCTTCGGCTTCACCATGGTGTAGGCCGAGGAGACCACGTACCCGGCCTTGGCGAGCTCTTCGAACGCGTAGTCCTGCCACGCCCGCTTGGTCGGCCAGTCCGCGAGGGGCTGGTCGAAGCTGCCGCCCAGCACGCTCTGGGAGTAGACCGTGTTGTAGGGGAGCTCCATCTGGTAGATCGTCACGCTGTCCGGCGCGAGGTCCAGGGTCTTTTGGACGCTGTCCTTCCAGGTGTCCCAGGTCTCCCCCACCATGCCGGCGATGAGATCGATGTTGAGCTGATCGAAACCCAGCTCCTCGATCCACGGGAGCACCCGGTAGATCTCGGTCGACACGTGCGCGCGGCCGTTCTCTTTCAAGATCGCGTCGTCGAAGTTCTCGATGCCGAGCGACAGGCGGGTCACGCCGATTTCGCGGATGGCTTCGAGCTTCGAACGGGTGAGCGTCCCCGGCTCGCACTCGAAGGTGACCTCCTGCACGCCCACCCAAGGGATCGCCGCCTTGACGCGGGAGACGAGCCCTTCGAGCTGCTTGACGCTCAGGTAGGAGGGCGTGCCGCCGCCGAAGTAGACGAACTTGAGCGGCCGGCCCGCGACCGCGGGCTTCTGCGCGTAGAGCTCGACCTCGGAGGCCAGGGCGTCGAGATAGGTCCCGATCTCCGAGGAGTCCTTGTCCGTGTAGACGCGGAAGTAGCAGAACTTGCAGCGCTTCCGGCAGAACGGGATGTGCAGGTAGAGGCCGATGGGCGCTCCGGGCCGGGGCGGGCTGGAGAGCACCCGCTCGACCTCGGAGAGCCC
>DATHUD010000715.1:0-10102 GCA_035462575.1 Thermoanaerobaculia bacterium
GCACACCCTCCGGCAAGGGGATCGGCTGCCGCAGATCTTCCGACTCCTCGAAACGATCGCGCCCCTCCCAGTCCTCGTCCAGCAGGTTGCCATGGCGCAGGTCGGTGATGCCGGCGCTCCGGACCTTCCCCAGGCGGCCCAGGGGCGCTGTGTAGCGGCTGATGCCCAGGATCGAATCCACCCGGTTGCCGCCGCGCTCCAGGGCGGAGCCATGGTGCGGCGTGCCCAGGAAGACAATCTTTTTGAGGTGCCGCAGCCAAGTGTGCCCCGCGGCTTTCCCGGAATGACAGGCGCTTCGGATGACCAGCCCGCCCATGCTGTGCCCGAGGATGACCAGCTCCTCCACCGGCACCGGCCACTGCCGGACCAGATCCTCGATCAGGCCGGCGAACGCGCGTCCGTTCGTCGAGATATGAAGGCCGCTGTTGTAGTGCAGGTAGACCGGCGTGAAGCCGAGATCGCGGGCCAGCGCGGCGCCGTGATCGTGCCCCTCTCGATCCCATTGCAGGTCGTTCATGCACAGCCCGTGGGCCAGCACGAGAAGCCTGCGTCCGCCGGACGGGGCCAGCGGCTCTCCGCCTTGACGAAGCCGTATCGGAATGGCGAGCGGGTTCCCGGTCGCGACGAGGTGGTCTCCCAGCACACCGTTCAAGGCGGCCAGCCAGGCTTCGCGTCCGGTCGAGGAGCTCCCCTCTCCCAGGAAAGTGAAAGGCGTGAGGGCGGCATCGATTCCGCCGCCGACGAGACGGGTGATCCCGCGGATGCACCGGTACACCAGGCCCGTGAGGCCCCGCGTACGGCTTCGCGACGGTGCGGCAACGGCGCCCGGAGCCCCTGCGATGTTTTGGTGCAGGGCCTCCACCACGTCGGTGACACCCGTCGTGGCAGCGATGACCAGTCGATTCACCCCCCGAAGGTCGGAGGCTCGGACAGACGTCTTCCCGGACAATTCAGATCCCCTCTTGTGCGGAATTTACTGCGGTCGGTGCGGGCCGGGTGGTCTCCTCCGGTCCCACGAAGGGCACTGCAAGACCCCGGCCACGATTCATTGTACCGCGGGGACGTGTGCGAGACAGCGCTCGATTGCCGCGCCGGGCGCCGGCACCCCGTTGGCTCTCTGCACAAGGCTTGCATGTGCCGCAGGTTGCGAACAGAGCAGAAAGGAAGGCCATGAGCTCTCGTGAAGTGGAATCCCCTGCCCCGGAGGTGATCGAGCGTGAACGGTTCGAGGTCTTGCAGCAGCTTGAAGACTGGATGGAGCTCCCGCTCCTGTTCCTGGGCTTCGTCTGGCTGGCGCTCCTCGTCGTCGAGCTCACGTATGGATTGACGCCGCCTCTCGAGACGGCGAGCACCGTCATCTGGATCGTCTTCCTTGTCGACTTCGTTGCAAAGCTCATCCTGGCGCCGCGAAAGCTCGCGTACTTCCGTACCCACTGGTTGACCGCCCTGGCTCTGGTGGTGCCCGCGTTTCGGGTGCTGCGCTTTGCGCGCGTGGTCCGCCTCACCCGAGCAGCCCGCGCCGCGCGCAGCGTACGCCTCTTCCGAATGCTGACGTCCCTCAACCGTGGCATGCGGGCGCTGCGAGCGAGCTTGCGCCGCCGCGGTGTCGTCTATGTCGCGCTACTCACCGCGCTGGTGGCGCTGGTGGGTGCAGCGGGGATCTTCGCCTTCGAAAAGCCATCCGAGGGAGGACGGATCGAGAGCTATGGCGACGCCCTGTGGTGGACGGCCATGCTGCTGACCACACTGGGCTCCGAAAAGTGGCCGGAGACCGGCGCAGGGAGGACGCTCTGCTTTGCCCTCGCTCTCTATGCCACGGCCGTCTTCGGCTACCTCACGGCCTCCCTGGCTTCCTACTTCATCGACCGCGATGCGGATGCCGTGGATTCGGCGGTCGCCGGAGAGCAGGCACTTCGCGCCCTGCAAGCCGAGGTGGCGGCGCTGCGAACGGAGGTCCGGAGCCTCACGCAGGCGCTGCCGCCGCGCCGGGACGGCGTCGCAGACCCTGAGGCTTCGCACGGCAGCGTCATGAGCCCCCAGGATTGATCAGCCAGCTTCTCGTCAGGACACTCTCCAAGCATCACCTTGAAGTTGTCCTTTGTCAGGAAGCTCCACCCCTCAGCTTCGATGGGATCGCGGTCAAACCCGAGCAACGAGCGGTCATCCGCGCCACCTCTCCTTGAGATGCGGCGCGGACACCCGCTCGTCCCCCAACTCGGGTCTCAGTGCGGCGATAAAGCCGGGCCTCCTCGGATCAAGGCCTGCTGCCCGGATCCGCCGGATCGGTGTGAGCGTTTCGCTCGTCGCCGTCCCAGGAGCCGTCTCCATCGCGGTCCACGCCGACGCGCTTGCCGGAGCCGGGCGGCACGCAGGTGTACGTCACGGGGCGGCCGGAGTCCGTGGCCAGAGACCGCAGTGCCGCGGCGGTGATGGGCGGCTGCCCTTGCCGGTCTCTTGTGAACAGGCCCGATCCCACGTACAGGAAGCCGGCCTCGCCGTTCAAGATCGTGGTCTTGGCGACGAGATCGCACTCCCCCGCGTCCGCGCGCTGGTGCAGGAGGTTGACGCGCTCCCCCACCGCCGCGGAGCTCGAAGCCGTGAGCGTGATCTGCTGGCCCACGACGGGCGCCAGGTTCGTGGGGAATGCCAGGATGAACGCCTCGAGCTGCCGCCTCTGGATCTCCCCCTCCGGCCCTTCCGGGATGCTGTTGGTGCCGGGCCCGTTGAAGACCTCCGAGAAGCTGAGCCCATGGGTGAAGCGGAACACCGTATCGACGCTCCCGTCGTGGAGGAACCCGAAGCCGCGCACCTGATCCCCCTTGAAACCGTTGTCGCCGCCCAGGAACCCGGGGTTCTCGGGATTCCCGAACAGTCCGACCTTCTGATAGAGGTTCCTCAGGTGGGGGGTCTTCAAGAGCTGCGGGTTGAAGTCGAAGCCCGAAAAGCCGGACGTGCCGAAGAACCCGGGCGCCGCGCTGCCGGGGTTGGCGTTCGGGTCGATCGTGTGGCAACTGGCGCACGTCAAGACGGCGCCGTTCATCTCCGGAGCCGACGGGATGCCGCAGTTGACGATGTCGAAGAGCTGGCGCCCGGCTTCCTGATCCGCGGTGAGCGCGTTGTCGAGCCGCCGGTTCGGGTTCGGCGGATACGTGACCTGGAGGATGAACTCGGTGAACGCATCCATGTCCATTTGCGAGAGGGTCGCGTGGCGCCCGAGCAGATCGGGGAACGCCTCGTTGAACTTGTCGAACCCCGCGCGCTCGTCGAAGGTGCCGCCGTCCGGCTGCGCGGAGGGCGTGTCGTTGCCGCCGGTGCGGTCGCCGCGCCAGTGCATCGAGCCGTGGTTGGCCATGCCGCGCAGGCTCTGCGTCGTCATCGGGCCCTTCATCGGGTGGAAGACCGGCTCCATGGGCTGCCCCGTGATCAGGTTCAAGAGCTCGGTGATGAAGGGACCGGGGTTGTCGATCGCCTCCCCATCCGGGTTGCCGAGATCCCACGCCAGGCTGTCGAAATCACCGAACACGTGGCAGCTCGCGCAGGAGGATTCGCCGTTGCTCGAGGAAAGCTTCGCGTCGTAGAGGAACCGGCGGCCGGCTACGATGCTCGGCGGCTCCGGGTTGTGCATCTTGACATGCGCCGTCTCCGCCCGCGCTGCCGTGTCGACGATCGAAATCCCGTTGTCGAAGCGCGTCATCACGTAGAGCTGACCTCTCCCCTCGTCGAGAACGAGGCCGGTGGGGCCGCCGCCGGAGACGGGGATGTGGCTCGCCGGGCTCGGCACGAACGTGTCGGTCTCGAGCTCTGCCGTGGAGAAGACCCCCACCTTGTCGGACCCCAAGGCCGCGAGGTAGAGGGTCGCGCCGTCGCCGGTCACCGCCATGCCCTGGGGCAGGGCGAGGGACCGGTCGTTCTCGGCATTCGGGAGCGGCGCGCAGCAGTTGTCATAGTCAATGTGCTTGTTGAGGTGCCTCGCCGCCACGCCGCCCCCGGGGGAGAGCACGGTGACGCGGCTCTCGTGCAGGTGGCCGCGCAGGCTCTCCCCGGCGAAGGTCCCCGGGCCCTCGAACCGCGCGGCGTTGTTCGCCTCGGTGTTGGCGACGTAAATCTTTCCGTTCACGGGATTGACGGCCATCGTGTACAGGATGGTGCCGACGCCCTGGAAGACGTTGCCCGCTCCCGGGAGCGCGCGCGGCGGGTTCGCCATGGCGTTGATCACGAACACGTCCTTGTCGGGCAACGAGAGCTTCACGAACTGGTCGCGGGGGCGGCCGAGCGCATCGACCCAGTGCTCACCGTTCCACTTGACGATGGCTCCGACTTCGGGCGCGGGGCGGCCTTCGGCGGTGGTGGAAGGTCCCGGGACGCCGTCCGGACCGAAGCCGTCCGGGAGCGACGTCTCGGGGACGGCGGTGGTCCGGTTGCCCGTGTGGAAGCCGGCGGCGTAGACGCGGGCACCGTCGGGCGTCACCGCCAAGGCGCGCGGAGTGTCCGTGAAAAGGGTGACGATGGTCAGCGGCGTACCGCCCAGGGCGCTGCCGAGCCCGTCCGCGTCGAACACCCAGACGTCCGCGCGCCCCACGCCCGGGGTCGAGAGCTGGGGATCGAACGGGATGTTCTGGCCCCGATGGGCCGTCGTGATGAACGCCCGTCTCCGCTCTGGTCCGGCGAAGACGATGTCGCGAGGCTCGTCGCCCACGAGGAGCGTGCGCAGGACGTGCCCGGTCGTGGCGTCGTCGTCGAGCTCGACAACGCTCACGCTGTCCGAGAGGTGGTTGACCACCCAGACCTCGCGGTCCGTCCGGGCCGCGACGGCGACCGGCTCCAAGCCCACCGGGATGGAGGCGGTGTGGAGAAGCCGATTCCCTTGGATGCGGAAAACCTCGAGGCGGTTGTCGGGCGTGTTGACGGCGAACAGGTGCTGCTTGTCCGGAGACATCGCGAGCGGACGCACCTGCCCGCTCTCGAAAAGCGTGAAGCGTCCCGCTTGGGCTCCGGCCGATTTGAGGTCGGCCCGGCGGGCTCCAGCCCTGGCGGGCAGGATGGCGACCAGACAGGCAAGAACAGAGAACAGGGCCAGCAGAGACAAGACAGTGCGTCGCGCGAGGTACGGCATAGCCATGGAACCTCCTGACAGGCGTTGCATCCGCTGCACCCTTGGACCCTCAGGGGAAAGAGGGAGAGCTCTCCGGGGGAGTCAAGGAGCAACGAATTGTCCAATATCTTAACGCCTGGAAGGCCGGGTTCCCCTCACCCCGCCCAGGGCGGCCACATGGGGCCGCCCCCTATGGAAAGCAGTCATTTCCAGGTTGGCGGACCTCTAGACGACCAGCGGGCAGCGGCCCCTCCAGGGCGTCACGCACATATAGCAGCCGCTGTCATCTCCCTCCGGCGGGTTGCCGCACATGTAGCAGCAGAGCTGGCCCGTCGGGCACGTGTAGGTGCCGGCGCAGCCGGTCATGAAAGAGGGGGCGGGCACCAGATCGCTGGGGGTCTGGGCCTGCCCGCCCGACAGGGTCGCCAGGAACTGCTCATCCGCGACAGACGCCGGGGGTGCCGCGGGTAGCGCCTGGGCCATGGACTGCGCGAACGAGACAAGGGAAAGGAGGGCGAGGAGGACGAGAAAAACGGGCTTTTTCATACGTTCATCTCCCAGGTTGACGGACCGGCAGGAAACCGGCCGCCTCCAAAGGGAAAGGTGCGCTGGCGCACCCGGGCCGAGTCGCTTCCCCGGAATCATCCCGATCGAAATCGCCAGGCAAGACTGACCGCCCCCTCACCCGTTCCGCTTCTCGAACTCCCGCATGAACGCCACCAGGGCGTCGATGCCTTCCTCGGGGAAGGCGTTGTAGATCGAGGCGCGCAGGCCGCCGACGGAGCGGTGCCCCTTGAGGCCGTCGAAGCCGGCGGCGGTCGCCTCTTTGGCGAACTGCTTTTCGAGGTCCTCGGAGGGCAGGCGGAAGGTGATGTTCATCAGCGACCGGCTGTCCGGAGCGGCGTGGCCGCGATAGAAGCCGGTGCGATCGATCTCGGCGTAGAGCTTTCCCGCCTTGCGCTCGTTCGCCGCCGCCATGGCTTCCAGCCCGCCATTCGCGATCAGCCACTTGAGCACCAGGCGCAGGATGTAGATGCCGAAGACCGGCGGCGTATTGTAAAGCGATTTGTTCTCGACGTGCGTCGCGTAGCGCAGCATCGTCGGCAGCGACTCGGCGCCCAGCTTCGCCAGGTCTTCGCGGATCACCACCACCGTGAGGCCGGACGGCCCGAGGTTCTTCTGCGCGCCGGCGTAGATGAGGCCGTAGCGGCCGATGTCGATCGGCCGCGAGAAAATGTCGGAGGAGGCATCGCAGACCAGCGGCACGCGGCCTGCTTCGGGCTCCGACTTCCACTCGGTGCCGAAGATCGTGTTGTTCGAGGTGAAGTGGACATAGGCCGCGCCGGGCGTCAGCTTGAGCTCGTCCTGGCGCGGGATGCGGGCGAAATTCTCCGCCTCCGTGGTCGCGGAGATGTTGACCGAGCCGACCTTCTTCGCCTCCTTGACCGCCTTCTTCGACCACGAGCCGGTGACGATGTAATCGGCGGTCCCGCCTTGGGGGAGCAGGTTCATCGGCACCATCGAGAACTGCAGGCTGGCGCCGCCCTGCAGGAACAGCACGTGGTAGCCCTCGGGGATGCGCGCCAGGGCGCGGAAGTCGGCCTCGGCTCCCTCGATGATCTCGTCGAAGGCCGCCGAGCGATGGCTGATCTCGAGGATCGACATGCCGACGCCCGGCAGGGCCACGAGGTCGCGCTGGGCCTCCTCCAGCACCGGCAGGGGCAGCACCGCCGGTCCCGCCGAGAAGTTGTAGATGCGAGCGCTGGTGGTCAGGGTGGACATCGAGTTCTCCTGGGGTCTCTTCTGAAAAAGGTTTAGAGAGCGATCAGTTGCAGGTCGAGCACGTCGGCGTTGCCGCCGCGGATCTCGTCTAAGAGCGCGGGCGCGGGCTCGTGGTCGAGGTTGATGCGTGCCACGGCGGCCTCGGCTCCCTCGAAGACGATGTTCTCGGTCTCCTGGACGTTCAGGCTCCCCGCGCGCAGGTGCTCGAAGACGTGCGCCAGGACGCCCGGGCGGTCGCGATGCCGGACGACCAGCATGTGCGAGGCGGGGGTCTTGCGGGCCAGGTTCACGACGTTGGGCACCTTGCCCGTCTCCATATAGGTACGGACGATGCGGACCGTCTCGGCGGCGATCGCCTCCTGCGCCTGCGCGGTCGAGGCGCCGATGTGGTGCGTCCCGTAGACGCCGGGCAGGCCGGCGATCGGGTCGTTCATCTCGCCGGTGGCGGTCGCCGGCTCGGCGCCGAAGACGTCCAAGCCCACGCGCAGCCCTTTCTCACGGACGGCGGCGGCCAGCGCCTCGGAATCGACCAGCTCGCCGCGGGAGGTGTTGATCACCATGGCGCCCGGTTTCAGCCTCGCGAGCAACGCGGCGTCGACGAGGCCCCGGGTCTCGGGCTTGAGCGCCAGGTGCACGCTCAAGATGTCGCAGCGCGCGGCCACCTCGGCGGGCGACGGCGCCAGGACGACTTGCGCGGAGCTTCCGGCGAGCCCGAGCTCCTGCGCCTCCTCCTCGGAAAGCGGCCGGTCCTGGCCGTCGAAGCGCCGGCTCCAGAGGACCACGCCGAGGCCAAAGGCGGCGGCGCGGCGGATCACCTCGACCGCGATGTTGCCGGCGCCGAGCAGGCCGAGGGTCTGGCCATGGAGCCCGCGCGCCTTCGAGTACTCCTTCTTGTTCCACCGGCCGGCGCGCAGCTCGGCCACGTTGTCCGGCACCCGGCGGTCGAGCGCCAGGATCAGCGCCAGGGTCAGCTCGGCGACCGCGATCGAGTTCTTGCCCGGGCAGTTGGACACGTAGATGCCGCGGCGCGAAGCCGCCGCCACGTCGATCGTGTTGTATCCCGCGCCGGCGCGCACCACGAGCGAGAGCCGGCCGGCGTTGAGCATCGCCTCGGTGACCTTGGTGCTGCGCACCACCAGGACGTCGGCCTGCGTCTCGGCGATCGCCTGGGTCAGCGCCTCGTCCTTGAGCTCGGGCCGGTGGATCACCTCGCATCCCGCGGCCTCGAGCCCTTCGACCCCACTCTTCTCGAAATTGTCGGCGATCAGCACCTTCATGCCGGATTCCCCTCCCTTCACCGCTGCCAGTATACAAGTCTCCGAGGAGACGGTCAGGCATGAGGCAGAATGTCCTGGCCAGCCCACGCATCGACATCGGCACGGAAGCGGTCAGGGTCGATCGCGGGCGCATTCCTGAAGAGGGCAACGACTGCCGCCGTGGCCACAAATCGGTGGCGCCGCAGGGGGGTGAGCTCGCCCACCGGCACACCGTTGCGAGTGATGATGAAGGACTCTCCCTGATCGAGCCGGCGCATGATCTCGCCGCTTTCGTTGCGGAGCTCGCGCTGGGTGATGGATTCAGCCATGTCTCAGCAGTAGCACACCGTGCGACGGTTGTCGACCCCGCGAGACCGGGGAAGGGGGTGGAGCGCCGCCGCTTCCTGCAGAGGCTTCTGGCACTTTCGGGTGCCTTACTCTGCCACGGCTCACCTGGCCGCATCCTCTTGCCACTTGACTTATGCAAGGCCGAAGTTCACCATTCGTTAACATAAGGAGAAGATGCCATGAGAAGACCCTGTATCTTCTTGGCCGTCGTCACTCTCACGGCCGCATTCTGGGCGAGCTCTCCGAGTGCCAAGGTACTCTCTGCCGCTGGCCACTGTACCGTCTCCCTGCCGTGTCCAAACGGGGGGACCGTTAGCTGTTCAGGCACCACCTGCAAGAGCGGATCCGGTTACGTAGACTGCGACAATAGCCGTAAATACTGTCCGGAAGGATGCCCTGCCTGGATTCAGTGCGCCTACGGCGGGATTCTCGAGTGCGACAGCCAAAGGTATTGTGAAGAGGGAACCGACTACGTTTATTGCGACGGGGTGGGGACGCTCACCTGTGAAGAGTGCGCCCCCTCGCCCTACTGCTCGGCTCCTTGAGCTGGAGCTGCCCGGCAAGGGTCTTTCGAGATCAAGACCCGGGCTCCCCTGGACTCCGAGCCGGGTTCCAAGATCTGTCCACCAAGAAGGAGGTAAGCTCGAATGTCAAAGACTCCTCTTCTGATCGTCTGGCTGGCCGGTATCTTCTGTCTGGTTCCCAGTCTGATGCTGGCAACTGAATCGGATGCCGCAGTGCCGGAAAAGCCACTTGCCCTGACTTTCGAGGTCCTTGCCTCCAATACACCTCTATTCCTCGCCGCGGGACCCTGCTCGGTCAACCGCATCTGCGACTATCCACCCTGGCCCACCATTTCCTGCAGCAGCTCCAGCCCCAGCGGCAGTTGCACGTCAGGACCGGACAACAACGGATGGGTGGAGTGTGACGGCCAGAGAACGTACTGCCCTTCCTGCCCCCTCACCTGCACGGCGACTTTCCATTGCTATAGCTACTGCACATCGAATGCTCCGCCGGGGGCTTCCGTCTTCACCGTGTGCCACGCCGGGTGCTGCGCCTGCTACTACAGCACTGACTGATTCCGAGATCTACTGAGGGTGAGCCGGTGGGCCCGGGAGGGCCGGGACGGAAAGACCGTGCTCTCCGACCCGGCGATCCCGGCGCGGCAGCCCGGGGCTTCAACAAGCCCGGCTGCAGAGGATGAACGACAAGCCCTGGCACTGGCAGCACGCGACACAGTCGTCGGTTGCGGCGCACTGGTCGCAGACAGTGCAGACGCTGGGGCACCAGGTGGTCACGCCGTCGCAGGTAACCTCGCCGCTGGTGGGAATCGCGCAATTGCGGTCCTGGGCCGAGCAACTGCTGTTGCCAGAGCAACTGACGGTGCCCGAGGCGCACTGGGCGGTGGCCGTGCAGGCCGACTTTACGTTGCTGCCGGGCCGGGCCGCGGCGAGTTGCACCTCCTCGGGCCGCGGAGCGCACGCGCCGCCGGCCGCAACGGGCCGAGGATGGCGGCGAGGGCTTCGTCGGACAGGGGCGCCGGGCTGGGCGCCTGGGCAAAGCCGACGGCGGAGACGACGACCAGGGCAATGGCGACGATCCATGCTCTTTTCATCACTCTCCT
>DATHUD010000716.1:0-5458 GCA_035462575.1 Thermoanaerobaculia bacterium
GTTTGGAAACTGCTCTGTCTTGGAAGCGAGAGGGCTTCCCTACAAGGGTCGCCAACGCGCTGGCGAATGCCAGAATCCGATCCTGGAGCCACCTCGAAGCGCTCGACAGGAAGCAATTGCTGGCGCTGCGAGACTTGGGGAGAACCGGCGTCCGAGAAATCGAGGAGCGGCTTGCCAAGCGTCGCGAGGAGGCCGCCGGAGGGTAGGGACAGCGACTTACGAGCCCCGACTGTGGTGGACCCGGGGTTGGCTCGGTCGCTTCGCTCCCTTGCCAAGGGCCTAAGCCCGCTACCGGCAAAAGTTAGTTCCTTCCGGGGAGCGGTCGCTGGCAGCGCGCTCGCCTCCGCTGAGCGCGCTCGGGGGCGCTCACTCGGCGCGCTCTCCTCGCAGAAGCGGCATCTCCCGCGTAGCTCTCCCGGTCGATGCTGTCCGTACAAGGGGCCGCCCTGGGAGGTGGAGCGGCTTGTCCGGCTGTGGGAGGGAGAAGCCGGGCCGTAGTACCTATCCGGTACCTACCGACCCGGACCGAGGGATTTAAACCTCTTGTTTACTAGCTTTTACCGAAAAATCGTCCTCCTCTCCTAAAGGAGAGGGAGAGAAAAGCAAACCCGACAAACCGGAGCCCCTCTCCTTTAGGAGAGGGGTTGGGGTGAGGTCGCAGGCCACGGCGGCCCCATTTTCATTCCTCTTGCGGTGCCGTCTGGCGGCATGAACAACTCTCCCGGAAGGTGGGAGGGGGCTGGGAGAGGAGGGCCGGGGAGGTGAGGGCCCGGCGGAGGCAAGACCGACCGGTTTTCAGAACAGCCTCCATCAAGAAAACCACTCCCACCCTCATCTCCCCAAAACTTTCCGCACCTCGCCCCGTAATATCCTCGATCTCATGAAGAGGAGGTGTCTCAAATGAAAATGTCGTCGTCAGGTTTCCTCGCAGCCGTTCTTCTCCTGGGGATGGGCCCTCTTTCCGCCGTGGCCGCCGAGCCGGCGGCGGGGGTGGACTGGCCGCAGTTCCGCGGCCCCGAGCGCAACGGGATCTCCCCGGAAAAGGGGCTCCTCCGGAGCTGGCCGGAAGGCGGTCCCAAGGTCCTCTGGAAGAAGCCGCTGGGCTCGGGCTTCGCGAGCATCACGATCTCCGGCGGCCGCCTCTACACGATGGCCGTCGAAGGGGAGACCGAGTCGGCCCTCTGCTTCGACGAAACGGGCAAGGAGATCTGGCGCACCCCCCTGGGCTCCGTCTTCCCGGAGGTCTTCGGCAACGGACCCCGGTCCACGCCCACGATCGACGGCGACGTGGTCTATGCCCTGGCCGCGACCGGCAAGCTCCACGCGCTCAGGATAGCGGACGGGTCCAGGATCTGGGAGGTGGACCTCGTCAAGGACTTCAGCAGCAAATTGCCCAACCGCGGCTTCGCGTCCTCGCCGCTCATCGACGGCGACCTCCTCCTCCTCGAAGCCGGCGGAGACGCGGGCAAGGCCATCGTGGCCCTGGACAAGAAGACGGGCAAGGCCCGCTGGACCGCCCTGGACGGCGGAGCCGGCTACGCGTCACCGCTCGCCGTGACGGTGGACGGGGTCCGGCAGTACGTCTTCGTCCGCACCATGGTGGGAGACATCGTCTCGCTCCTTCCGGACGGCACGGTGAACTGGAAACATGCCTGGAAAGCCGGAGCCATCGCCTCGCCCCTCTTCATCCCCCCGAACCGGATCTTCGCCTCGGCGTCCGACGACGCCGGCGCCGTGCTCCTGGAGATCGGCAAGGCGGACGGCAAGGGCACGGTCCGCGAGGTGTGGGCCAACCGGCTCATGAAGAACCATTTCAGCTCCTCGCTGCTCCACGAGGGCCACATCTACGGCTTCGACAACGCGACCCTGAAGTGCATCGACGCCGCCACGGGCGAGCAGAAGTGGGTCCAGCGCGGCTTCGGAAAAGGCTCGCTGATCCTGGCCGACGGCCTCCTCTTCATTCTTTCGGACCGCGGCGGCCTCTCGCTCGCCGAGGCGACCCCCTCCGGATACGTGGAAAAGGGGAAGCTCCAGGCCATGGAGGGGAAGACCTGGACGGCGCCGACGCTCTCGCATGGAAAGCTTTTCCTGCGGGACGAGGATGAGATGATCGTCCTGGATGTGAAAACCCCGGCCGCCCCGGCCACGACCCCCACGGCCGGCTAAAGACGCGGAAAGGAAACGACGATCATGATCCGCACGTCTTCCCTCCGTCTCCTGCTGCTCCTGCTCCTCGCCGTGCCGGCCTTCGCCTCCGCCCAGACCGTGGACGAGGTGCTCGACCGCCACGCCGCGGCCAAGGGCGGCCTCGACCGCTGGCGCGCCGTCCGCTCGCTCACCGTCTCCGGAACCCTGACCGCCTTCAGCGAAACCGGCCCCTTCGTCACCGAATGGAAGCGGCCCGATCACTACCGGACCGAGCAGACCCTGCTCGGTAAAAAGGTCGTCGTGGCGACCGACGGCACCGCCGCCTGGTGGATGAACCCCCTGGCCGGAGTCGCCGAGCCCGCGGCCCTCCCGGAAGAGGAGCTCAAGCGCCTGAAGCGGGACGCCGAGTACGAAAGCCCGCTGATCGACGCCAAAGCCAAGGGGAACAAGGTCGAGTTTCCAGGAAAGGGCGACGTCGACGGCCAGCCCGCCTTGAAGCTCGACGTGACCCGCCAGGACGGCACCAAGGAAACCTGGTATCTGGACTCCAAAACCTTTCTCGAGATCGCCCGCTTCGACCGCAAGTTCGACCTGGGCCGGGAAAACGACCGCTGGACCTACTATTCGGACTTCCGGACCGTCGACGGCCTCGTCCTCCCGCACCACATCGAAGAGGAGTTCAGCATCCGCCACGTGGCAACCGACATCGAGAAGGTCCAGGTCAACCCGGAGATCGATCCGGCGCGGTTCAAGATGCCGGCGAAGGTCCCTCCAATGTAGAGACGCCCCGTGGGGCGTCTCCGGATCGGGAAGGACGACCCGGGCTGGCGAGAGGTCCCGCGGCACGCTATTGTTTTCAGGCAGATCGCGCCGCCCTCGGAGACGCCCCACGGGGCGTCTCTACATTGGGGGGACCTGCTGAAGAAGATTTCGCCCGGATTCTCCTGCTCTTTCGACGTGACATGATGAATGATCATGAACGACCCGCTGGCTGTTCCTGTCTCCTCCGGCCTCGTGCAGGTGATCCACCTCTCCTGGGACAAGTCCGCCCGCGGTGGCCAGGGCGCCCAGCAGCGCAGCTCGGTGCCCTTGGCCTTCGAGGTTCAGGAGGGCCATCTCCGGGATGCCCGTGGGCATCTCCAGATCGAGGTGCTCCGCTGGGGGAATGACAATGCTTTTTCGGAGCCTCTGGAAGCCCGGCACGAGCGTGTTCCGCTCGCAGACGGCTACCGGTTCGGTTGTGTCACGGTAGCCGCTCACCCGGAAGGGCTGTCGGTCCGGTACCGGTGGGACTTCTACCGCGGGGGCGCGCCGGATCGCCGGTTCCTCGACATCGGAGGGAATGGCGATCTGATCGTGCAGGCCGGAGAATGGATGCGGATCTCCTCCAACGGTCGATTCTCCGACTCCGATACGGGGAAGTGGTGGTACGAGCAGACCACGGTCAACGTGGCCGCGTTCGCCGGGGAGCCGTCGGGGCGGATCTTCGTCGCTGGCGAGCCGGTCCGGGATCTCCGGCTGCTGGAAGATCTCTGGTAGGCGTATTCTGTCCTCAATGCGATCGCTCCTGCGCCGTTTTCCGTTCTCCTCGTTCGTCCTTCTTTCCTACGCCTGGACGTGGCCGCTCGCCGCTTCGATCGAGCGGTCTCTCGTGTTTCCGATGCTCGGCCTGTTCGGGCCGCTGATCGCGGCGATGGTCGTTGTTGGAGCCACTGAGGGGCGAGGGGGCGTTCGCGCTCTCTGGTCCCGCTTCCGGGTCCGGCAAAAGGATCTGCCGTGGCTTGCTGTGGCGGTCCTGCTGCCGGTCGTCCTGCTGGTTCCCGTCTGGCTCCTCGCGAGGTGGTCGGGCCCGGCGATCGCGTTCCGGCCGGGTCCGATCTCTCTGCTGAGCCTCCTTCTGGCGATCCTGATCTTGGGCGAGGAGGTCGGCTGGCGCGGCTTCGGCCTGCCGTATCTCCTGGCGCGGCGGCCGGCTCTGGCGAGCAGCTTGATCCTCGGGGCGGTCTGGGCGTTCTGGCACCTCCCGAATTTCCTGCTGCCGGGTTTTCCTCACCGAGGGCTGCCTTTTCCGGCGTTCCTGATCCTCGTGCTGTCCTACTCGATCCTGTTCACGTGGCTCGCCGGAAAAACGGAAGGCAGCCTGATGGTCGCTCTCGTCTTCCACGCGGCCCTGAACCTCTTCTCGGTCGAGGGCATCGATCCCTCGCGTCAGTACTGGTTGCGGGCGCTGGTCTACGGCGCCACCGCCGTCGCGGTGGTCGTGGCGGGTGGCTTCCGGGGATTTACGAAAGTCGACTCGGGGTTGGCGGGTTTGAACCAGGGATTGAACAGCAGCCCTCCTGAGCACTAGAATCACATCGTCTCACCAGTCACTCAGGGTCTATGTCTCTTCTTCAAGAAGCCGCAGCGGCTCGCGGTTGCGGCTGGAAGAGTGTTCTCAGGCAATCTTATCCGGAGGGTTCAAGATGTGGTACTTCATGAAGGACGGAACGCAGCACGGCCCCCTGCTGGAGGGAGACCTCCGAAGGATGGCGCTGGAGGGGAGCCTCCAGCCGGAGGATCTGGTCTGGAGCGAGGGGATGGCCTCCTGGCTTCCTGCGTCGGAAGTGGGCGTCTTCGAGTTCCCCGCCTTGCCCCCACCCCCTCCGTCTCCGCCACCCGTTCCGCCCCATTACGTCGCCCCTCCGTCCTACCAGCCCGCTCCTCCCACGTTCGGAGGTGCAGGGGCCGACATCCCCAACTATCTTCCCTGGGCGATCGCTGCCACCCTTTTTTGCTGCATGCCCGGCGGGATCGTTTCGATCATCTTTGCCGTCAAGGCGAATACGGCCAAGAACACGGGCGATCTGGCTGCGGCCCGTTCAGCCGCCAATCAGGCCAAGATCTGGTTGATCGTATCCGTCGTCGGTGGCTTGCTGGTTTCCATGTTCGTCATTCTTGCGTCGATTGCCGGCAATATGTAGCGGAGAAGCGGCCGAGGCCTGCCTCGCCAGGCCGCGCCTTACCGCGTTCCAGCGTGCGCAACACCGCGGCTGCGCAGGATACACGGCCTCGGCGTTCCGTCGCAGGGCCGGCGCATCGCGCGCTGGGGCGTTGTAAGCCGCGCTGTGGCTGCGAGCGGTACATTGCCCCGGCGTTGGCAGCGCAGGGCCAGCGTATCGCGCGCCGAGGCGTTGTAAGCCGCGCTGTGACGGTAAGCCGAGCTCCCGGCTTGATCTCCGTCTCAGCCGTGCTAAAATACCTCCAGTCAAAAGTCCAATGCACAACCTACTCCTGCGGCAGGCGCCTGAGGCGTCACCAGCGGCGGGGC
>DATHUD010000717.1:0-3248 GCA_035462575.1 Thermoanaerobaculia bacterium
CGACCTCACCCCAACCCCTCTCCTAAAGGAGAGGGGCTTTGATTTGCTTTTCTCTCCCTCTCCTTTAGGAGAGGGAGCCGGAGGGTGAGGTCGCAGGCCGAGGCGGCTCCGAAGAACCGCTCCTATTCTTTCTCCATCACCCGCCCGAGGAGGATCCGCCCGGCCCGCTCCAGGGCGACCGGGCCGGCGGCCTCCAGCAGGACGGCGAGCGCCTCGGGGCTGCGCACGAAGCGCTCCAGCACGTTCACCCCGAAGACCCAGTCCTCGTCGAAGAGGTCGAGCCAGCCCGCGGCCTCGCCGTGGCGCAGGACCGGGAAGCCGCCGTTCCAGCGCTCGCTGCCCAGCCGGTAGAACGGCTCCCGCCCCAGGAAGGGGCGGACCGCAGCCGCCAGCAGGGCGGTTCCGAGCTCACGGAACTGGGCGGCCGGCGCGTCGCCCCACTCGGGCCGCTCCCCGAGCCTCCAGAGGCCGAAGGCCTCCCGTCCCTCCGCGGTCGGGAAGGGCAGCACTCCCCAGGGGCCGGAGACGTCCGCTTCGCCGGCCGAAGACGGCTCGTCTCCCTCCCCGAAGCGGCGCAGGAACTCGTCCGAGAAGGCATTTCGGAAAACGGGGGTGCTACGATCTTCGCGATCACGCATGGGACTTCGCCCTCCTGTGCGCGGTTGGGCCCGGGGGAGTGACAGCTCCTTCCGGGCCATTTTGCTTGAGCCGGCAACGCCGGCCGCGACGACTTGTGCCCTACTTTCGCCATCCTAGGAGAGGGAGGGCGTAAAGTCAAGCCCGGATTTTGCGCCTGCCCGCGATCTCTCTTGCCGCCGTCCCGCGTTGAATTTCGCGGTTTGACGGATCGCGCCGGAGGAAGGATAATCTTTACAACCGCTCGCCAGCAGCTCAGCGAGAGAAATCAGACTCGGGGCCACAGCCCTGGGCCGGGGCCGGTCCAGGTAGCGCCTGATCCCGGTGGGCGGATGGAGGAGGGTTGAGATGAAATCCGTTCCTTTCCGTGCCGCCGTGATCTCTCCGAAGCTTTGTCTTCTCCTTGCGCTGCTCCTGCCGTGGCCGGCCTTCGCCGCCTCGACCGGCGATTCCGCCCTGCTGATCGTCCAGGGCAGCGGGGCCGTGACCTCCCAGGGCGACTACATCTCCAACAACGGAAGCGGGCTCAACAGCCACTACTCCTTCTTCATCGAGGCGCCGCCGAGCCTCTCCCGGCTGGACGTCGACCTCTTCGATGCCGACATCGGGGACGGCGGCGCCGGCGAAGGGGCCGCCAACCGGGACCGCGAGCGCGGGTCGTACGACACCAGCGTCAACTACTCCCTGCGGGCCCCCAACGGCTCCACGGTCTCGACGCGGTTTTCGACCGGGAACACCACGAGCCCGACCGGGGCGGACGACGCCTGGCTCACCCTCTTCAGCTCGACGAGCACGTTCCGCGACGAGTTCAGCACCACCGTCTACTCCCGCAACGACGGAACCAACTCCTGGAGCACGAACTGGACGGAGTCCGGGGAAGGGACGAACCCCACGGGGGGCGACATCCAAATTATCGGCAACACTCTGAGATTGCAGGACAACAACCTGTCCATCCAGCGGGAGGCCAACCTCAACGGCGTGACCTCCGCGACCCTCACCTTCGACTACCGCCGGGTGGATCTGGACGGCACGGGCGACTACGTGGCGATCGACGTGTCGTCCAACGGTGGCGGCTCGTGGACGGAGCTCTCTCCCCGGATCCAGGGCCCGACCAACGATGGGGGCTTCACCGGCACCAGCTACGACATCACGGCCTACATCGCCACCAACACCCGGATCCGCTTCCGCACCTCCTCGGGGCTCGGCAACAACGACATCGTCTACATCGACAACGTCGAGATCTCCACCTCCGGTGCGGTGGCCGGGCACTGGGAGCTGCGGGTGGACCAGTCGTCCACGTACACCGGAGGAGACGACATCAACGCCTTCGGCCTCCGCGCGCACGACGGCGACGCGGCCTCCGGGGGGACGGAGATCCCGGTCTACGGCCACTCTTTCGTGGGCTACGGCACGAACAGCCCGTCGCTCACCCGGGAGTACACGCACCACCCCTATCTCACCTCGGGGTGCGTGGCCGACACCAACGACTTCGACTGGGATTCGAACAGCGGCTCGACCGGCTCGGTCGTCTACACCAGCCGCACCGGCGCCTACACCCGGACGGTCAATCCGCTCTCCCAGGACAACGCCTGGAGGAACACGGTGATGACGGGGTGGGCTTCGGACCCGGAAGCCACCGACTACGGGATCTGGTCCATGGACGTCACGATCGTCGGCTACAACAACCCGGCGGCGAACGGCAACTACGGCGTCTTCTGGCTCGGGAGCTCCTCCGCGGCCAATGCGGTCCCCTCGACCCAGCCGGAGGCGAACACCTTCCGCATCTACCTGCCGACCGACGCCGGGGCCGCTCCCGCGAAGCCGTACCTGGAGCAGCAACTGCGCCACTCGTGCGGCAACGGCAGCTCCGGCCCCAACCCGCCGGACACCGGGCAGACCTCGTGCTTCACCGTGACCGTGCGGGTCGTCAACCCGTCGAGCCAGCCGATCACCTTCTCGACCCCGAGCAACATCGTGACCGCGAATGTCCCGGGCTCCGGAGCCCTCTACGGTGGCGGCGCGCAGGTGAGCCAGGGATCGATCGTGAGCCAGCCTGCCGTGGGCGGCACGGGCAATGTCACCTGGAACCCGGGCACCGTCGCGGCCGGGGCCACGGTCCTCCTCTCGTACCGCGTCAACGTCACCCCCACGTCCAACGGACAGCGCATCCCGGTGACCGGGATCCCCACCTCGAACGGCACGCAGGCCCAGTACCTGGATGAAACCGGCAACACCTCGCAGACGCGGGCGACCTATCTCCATGGACCCTTGTGCGGGCTTGCCGCCACCGAAGACGTCATCACGGCCGCCGTGGTCTCCGGCCTCACCGCCCAGGCCGGCCCGGGCGGCGTCGTGGTCGAGTGGGAGACCGTCTCCGAGGTCGGCACCGTCGGGTTCGACCTCTACCGCTGGTCGCCCGAGGGCAAAAAATACGAGCAGGTGAACCGCCAGCTCCTCGCCGCCCGCCTGGAAGCCCCCCCGGGGAGCCGCTATCGCTTCGTCGATTCCGGCGCCGATCCCGCGGCCCCGCAGCGCTACCTCCTGGTCGAGATCGAGGCCTCGGGTGAGCGGCGCCGTCACGGCCCCTTCCGGGTCCGCGTGGCGCCCGAAAC
>DATHUD010000718.1:0-13680 GCA_035462575.1 Thermoanaerobaculia bacterium
ATTCGCGTCGGTGGGACTCTTGAGAAACCCCAGGATCGAGGCGGTGAAGCCCATGACGAGCATGGCGTAGACGAACAGCATCCCGCTGCGGCGGTGGAGGGTCCCGCCCTTCTTCACCAACAGAGCCACGGTGCCGAGAACCAGGGCGAGCCCGCCTGCGGCAATATGGATCGGTAAGAGCATGCCGTTCATTCGCTAGCCCCTTGCGTGAATGACGGTGCCATGGGAGGCATGATCGCAGAATGCGTGCGTGCGAGCAATCGGATTATGACGAAGTGCGGATTCGCGCGGACGAACGGCGATTAGCCGGAACAGATGCACGGAGTTGCGGCTCACGGGCAGCACCACCTTTCCATGTTCGTGTTGTTGGACTACTTCGGCTGGACCCGTCGCAGGCTCCACAGTCCACGCGCCGAGAGGATGACGGAAAAGACCGAGGTCACGCCGAGCACGAGGAGGGTCCAGGCGAAGAAGAAGGCTCCGGCGGACTCGGCGGTCGCGCCGCCGGTAATGCCTGACCTCCCCATCATGTGGAGGACGGGGAGGCCTGACGCAAGGAGCGACATGACGAGCATGACGACGTGGCCCGATCGCCGCTCACCGAGCACCAGCGTTGCGTACACCCAGATGGCCAGGACGGGCACCACAGGGAGGCTTGTCATTCCTCCCGGCGAGAAACCGCGGCTGTAGTCGTCCGCCAGGTGAACCATCGTGAAGAGGACCGAGAGCAGTGACGTGATGGTCAAGATGACGTTGTGTTTCATTGGATATTCTCCTGACTCGATTTGCGTATGCCTCTCAGTGAGGCACAGGATCGGTTGGCATGACGCGAAGGGGGCGGGCAGGCAGCGCACCGCGTACAGCCATCCCGCTCGGCGGGCGAGACTCTTGGCCGGATTCAAGGACATGTGCGCCAGCATGATGGCGGCACGCGCACGTGAACAACCAGATTGCGACGAAGGGCGGATTCGCGCGGACGAACGGCGGCTACATCTGCCGGAACAGATGCACGTAGTTGCGGCTCACGGGCAGGACCTCGTCTCGGCCCTTCAGGTGAATCTCCGCGGTTTCATTGTCATGTCGCCTCACATGGTTGATCGCGCGCAGATTCACGACGACTGACCGATGGACCTGCGCGAACTGCTCCGAGTCGAGCTGCTCGAGCAGGTCCTTGAGCGGAATCCGGACCACCGCCTGGGCGGGTTTGCCTCCATCGCGCCAGGCGACGAGTGTGTACTTCGCGTCCGACCGAAGGTAGTCGACGTCGTCGATCGCGATGAGGCGCAGGGTTTTCCCCGCTTGCGCCCGAATCCAGCGCAGCGGCTCGCCCTTCCCGCCGCCCTGCAGCTTCGCGAGCTGGGCGCTGAGTTGCTGCAGCAGCTGCTCGGTGTTGATCGCGGGCCTCGACGACTGCAGGCGTTCCTTGAGGCGGCTCACGGTCTCCGCGAGCCGGGCCGGTTCGACCGGCTTCAGAAGGTAATCGAGTGCGCCCTGCGCAAAGGCCTGCACCGCGTAGTGGTCGTACGCCGTGACGAACACGAGATGCGCGCGCCGGCCGATGTGGTTCGCGGCATCGACGCCGGAGAGGCCCGGCATGTGGACATCGAGGAAACAGATGTCGGGATGCCGCTCGTCGAACAACCGCACCGCCTCGCGCCCGTTGCGCGCCTCGGCCACGATCTCGAGCTCGGGCCAGACGTTTGCGAGCTGGCGCCGCAGCGCATCGCGCAGCAGCGGTTCATCCTCGGCGATCAACGCGGTGGCGTGGGCGTTCATGTTTGTGCCGGCATGTCGACTTCGACCGCGACGCCGCGGGGGACACCGGAGACGAGGCGCAGCTCGGCCGCATCGCCGAAGATGAGCTGCAGCCGCTCGCGCAGAGTCGTCAGCCCGGTCCCGAGACCGTTCGCCGATGGATGGAGTCCGGCGCCGGTGTCGGTGACGCGGACGACACAGCGTTCACCACGCCGTTCGATGTCGATGTCGATCCGCCCTCCTTCTTCGCTGGGGTCGATCCCGTGGCGCACGGCATTCTCGACCAGCGTCAGCAGTGTGGTCGGGGGACAGCGAGCCTTCAACGCCGACGGATCGACGTTCATCGCGTACTGCAGACGATCGGGCATGCGCATCTGCATCAGCTCGAGATACGGCCGAACGAGCTGCAGCTCGCGCTCGATGGTCGACGCCGGCTCGTGGAGCCGCGGTACCGCCGCGCGAAGGTACTCGATGAGGCTCCGAAGCAGCGTCGACGCCTGCGGCGAGCCCGTATCGACGAGCGCCTGCACGTTCGCGAGTGTATTGAACAGGAAATGGGGGGCGACTTGCGCCTGCAGCAGATGCAAACGCGCGTCGAGCGCCTGTCGCTCGAGCTCACTGCGCTCGAGCGCGAACGCGAGCTGCTGATGGCGTGCGAAGGCCTCCTTCTGCCGAACGACCGCCGCGAGCGCCGTCCACGGCGCGAGAAGTATGGCGAGGAACGCAAGCAGCAACCAATCGTGGTTCTCCCCTGTGACGGAACGGTGCATCACGAATATCGTGACCGGCATGGCGATGCCGACAGCAACGACTTGAAGTGCCCATCGCTCAAGCCAGCGCGGCAGCCTCCGCGGCCACACTTCGAAGAATGCGAACGCAGTCGTCGCCGACAGGCCGAGGATGATGGTGCTGAGGAAGAGTGAGGACGGAGAACCCTTCCATAGCTTCATTATCAGGAGGCCGACGGCGATGGAAATCGTCAGCGCGACGGCAACGCGCCGCGCTGTCTTCTCAATGATGCCAACCGGTCTTGCGGCCGTCGCCACTTCGGACATAGCGGCTGAGGATATCCTGAAGGCCTAGGCTCGTTCCAGGTGGGCTCTCCCCCAGAGCCGGATCTGCTCGACGAGCGGCAGCAGAGAGCGGCCGTAGTCGGTCAACGAGTACTCGACGGGCGCTGGGGGCGCGCCCTGCGGTTGGCGATGAACGATGCCGTCGGCGGGCATCCGCCGACGGGATTCGGCCTCTTCAGGCGGCGACCGTTACCTGCAGGTTCCTTCTTGACGGCTTCCATCGGTCGCTCTACCTTCCCTCCCGGTGCGGGATTCAGATCCGCTCAATCCGGGGAGCTTCCAATGATAACAGAACGCCGAGTCCTTGCAGTCCTTGCGTGGTCTCTCTGCCATCAGAACGGCGCTGTCGAGGACTTCTGGAACTTTCCGGTCACGTCCCCCGACAGCTCGATGTTGTCCGGATCGAGGGTCATCACCGAGGCGCCGGGGGCCAGGTCGAACTTCTGGAGGTTCGCCCAGAACACGTTGGGGCTTGTCGTCAGCTCGAAGAAGTAGCGCTTGTCCGTGAGATTGGCCACGGTGCGGTACTCGGTGTTGTAGATACCGAAGACCGGGTAGGGCGCGCCGAACGGCACCGACGCGTTGCGCACGATGGCCATCACGGCCGCCACCGCTTCGCGCTCGCTCTTCAGCTCAGGCAGCAACGCGGCGAAGTAGGCGGCGCGCTGGAAGCGGTCCTGCGGCCTGACGTTGCCGGGCAGGGGGGTCGCGCTGCTCGGATTGGAGAAATCATGCTCCTTGAGCAGCGCGAGCTGCACGTCGTAGAGCGGTTCGTTGGTCATGATCCGGTACTCGCGGCCGTGGTGCACGATCTGTCCGCCGTTGGCGTACTCGATGATCGCGGAGTCACCGCTCGCATCCTCGATCGCCAGATGTACGTTGGCCTTGTGGTTGTGCGACTCTACCGGCACCACCTGAACGGTGTTGAGCAGCGCGAGGGCTTCCTCGACGGTCGCCGCGTTGTCGAGCAGGAACTGCGCCCACAATCCAGCCTGCACGGCGGGCTTGCTTGGGACTCGCGGACCGAAGTCGGCATCCTTGAGGTAGAGCATATGGGCGCCCAAACCGCGCTCGTTGAGACCGTCGGCGGTGCCCATTCCGTAAATCGTCGTCACGAGGCTGCCGTATTTGGACGTCCACTGGGCAGGGTTGGAGCCGACGACCACCTCTCCCCCGGCACGGCCGCCGTCGCGCTTCATGCCCCGCGGCAGGACGGTGAGCACGGGCTCGGTGGTTTCCGGCCAGTCCATGGACCGTCCGACGATGACGGCGGGGAACTGGTTGTTGTTGCACAGGACGCGCGTACAGGCATCGGCGGCGGGTTGCCACAGGAGAAGCCCTGCCGTGACGGTAACCAGTGCACCGCACACGGCCCGGCGGACGGAGCCTTTGACCGAGCCGTTGTTCGTCGAGCCGGTCCTCTGAATGTTTTCACTCATGGTTTTCTTCCTTTCGTTTGGCCCCTCTCCCCCAAGCGGGGAGTGGGTATGGGTTAGAAGGAGTTGGAGCTCAGCCTGGATTGGCGACCAGATGTTTGGCCAACGCGTGATACGCGGGCAGCGAAGTGGGGTCGATGACTTTGTTGGACGCCACCGGAAACGACGCAAAGTGGGCGATCACCATCTCCGCCGTCGGGTCGATGTAGATCGTCTGGCCATAGATGCCCTTTGCGGCATAGGCTCCGTGCTCGTTGTGCGTCACCCACCACATGTTGCGATAGCTCCCGCCCGGCATGGCCTTGGGGCCGAACTTCTTGAACTTCTCCTTGTCGCCGCCGTTGCGGATGTCGTCGATCACCGGTTTCGGAACGATCTGGCTGCCCTGGTGCTTGCCGTCCAGCCGCATCATTTCTCCGAAGCGCGCCATGTCGCGCAGGCTCGCGTTCAGTCCCCCACCGGCGAACCCGACCCCAAGGTTGTCGACACTCAGATAGGCATCCTGTTCCATGCCGAGCCCGCACCAGATGCGATCTTGCAGCAGGTGTGCGAACGGCTTTTCGCTGGCGCGATGAATGATCCAGCCCAGGACGTCGGAGTTGATGGTCTTGTAGGCAAATTCATCCCCGTGCTTCCCCTCTTTCTTCACAGTCTGCAGGAAAGCGTAAAAGTTGTCCGGTCCCACGTAGCCGTGCGGGCGCGACATCAGGTTGCCGGCACGCGAGTGGCTCCAGATCTCGGCCTCGGGGTTGGCGTAGTCCTCCGAGAACTTGACGCTGGTGGTCATGTCGAGCACCTGGCGCACCGTGGCGTTGCCGAAGGCGGTGGCCTCCAGTTCAGGCACGTATTTCGTCACCAGCGCTTTCTCGTCGATTGTGCCTTCGTGAACCAGGATCGCGCCCAGCAGGCCGGTGAACGACTTGGTCACCGAAAACGCCGCGTGCTGGCCGTGCGGCTTGAGCGCTCCGAAATAGCGTTCATAGACGATGCGCCCCTGGTGCAGCACCACGATCCCGTCGGTGTAGTTGGCCGGGAGCGATTGCGCCCAGGTCATGGTGACGGGGTCTTCTCCCAGGGTCTCGAACGTGACCGCATCGATTGAGTCCATGCGCTCGGCGCGCGGCAGTACGCTGACCGGGCCGTCACCCCGCCAGACATTGACGGTGGCCGAAAACTGGCGAAAGTTGGAGAAGGTAAAGCGGAGCTGCGGGAACTCCATGAAGCTGCCATCGGCGAAGCGGACCGTCTTTAGATAGGGAGGAGGTGAGCCGACCATCCAGCCCAGCGTGATCGGGTCACTGTCCTTCTGCTCGGGCTCCAAAACGGTTACGACAGACATGATGCACCCCTTTCTGTTGTATCAGGTTTCATTCTGCTCATTGGGCTTCGCTCGCCGCCCGCTGTCACGCCAAGCCTGGCTCTGGAAGCTTTGTCAAGGTCGCAGCTTCTTTAAACTGAAGACACGGCTGTTGCCCTTGGATGTCGAACCAGGGAGCGTTTTCGGAGACCCAAACGTGGGCCTCTGGAAAACGCTCTGGGGTGCCGCCCAATGTTCCCATACGAACTTGTATGAATTTCTCTTCGGGATTATCGGGTTTGGTTTTGATGCTGAAAAGACTTGAGCCACAGGTCTTGCAGAACTTCACAACTGAAATCGTGCCGTCAACGTTGCTCTTGTTATAGGATGTCAGATTTTCTTCACCCGCAGTGACCGTGAACTTGTTTTGGCCGATACCGGCAGCAGCATTGAAAGCAGAGCCAGTTGACTCCTGACACTGCTTACAATGACAGTAGACAAAATAATCAAACTTATTTTCGACTGAATATCGGACTTTTCCACATAGGCACTTGCCGGTAAGCCTGGGCATACGATTTCTCCTTGAAAAAGGGGCCTGACCTCCAGGTCAGGCCCTCTAGTTGGGTGGCAAAAATGGCTCCGCGACGGTGTGAATACCCGTGTTTGTCGAGCTTGGAGCTGCGAGCCCTGCCAACACGATGCCCGGCGCCGCCGATTGGATAGCCCGCCCCGCTGTACTACGGAGAGCAGGGCGCGCCGTCCTGCCAGTATTTTTTCACTCCCGACAGGTAGGTCGAACAGACTCTGATATTCATGATGCCTTCGGGCGTCGTCGTTCTGGGGTTCTTATCGAGGATCACGAGATCGGCCAGTTTCCCAACTTCCAGGCTTCCGACATACTTGTCGAGAAAGAGTTGATAGGCGGCGTCCAGAGTCACGGCGCGGATCGCAGCGTCGACCGGGATCCGCTGTTCCTCACCCAACACCTTTCCCTGCTGCATCTCTCCATTCGGCAATAGGCGGTCCTGCCATCGGCGGGTGACTGCCGTGGAGATGTACCGCAGCGGAGCAACCGGGGAGACCGGTGAATCGCTGTTGAATGAAAAGCGAACGCCGAGCTTGAGAAGCGACGACGCCGGATCGATCCGCTCTGCCCGAGGCGAACCGAGGATCGGCTTAGGGCCGGACTCCCCCTGCGTCGCGCCGAAGGCGTAGCCCCAGAAGTACGGATGTGCCATGGTCATACTCGGCGTCAGGCCGAGCTCCTGGATTCTTTTCAACTGATCCTCTTCGGTGACGGTCAGATGCTCGATCCTGCAGCGCAGCGTTGCGGGATCGTGCTGCGCATCGCGGGCCTCCCTCTTCAGTCGCTCGTAAACGTTCAACACCTGTTCCGTGGCGCGGTCGCCGTTGGCATGGATGGCCAGTTGCCAGTCTTGATCGAGGTAGGGTTTTGCCTCCTCGAATAACCGTGTCTCGCCGGTTTTTTCAATAATATTGCCGCTTTCATCCCTTTCATCCGGGTAGTTCAGCTCCCCTCTGTTGTCGCCATTTGTTGTCGTCTGGTAGTCGTACGGTGTCTTCAGCGCAGCCGTAAGGCCCTGAGTCGACCCGTCCGCGAAAAATTTGACGCCGATGACACGGAGCATCAGCTCTTTACACTCCTTATCCTCATCACACTTCGCGGCTGCCGGCACCTCCCCCTTGTCCTTCTGGTTCTCGGACAGGAGGTTCCAGTCGAGGTAGGCGCGAATTCTGAGCGGCGTTTTCTGGTCCTTCGCCAATGTCTTGAGCCACCCGAGCTCCTGGTCGATGTTCCCGGTGACCGTGCCGACACCAAGATCCGTCGCGGTGGTCACCCCGGCCGCGGCGAACTGGCTGTAGGTTTTCGCCAACGCCTGCGGCATCTTCTCCTGAAGACTTTTTTTAAAATCCGGCGTATTAAATTTTCCCTGAAACACACCATAAGCCGGTGCCTCGTAGAGCACACCGTTCAATGGGCATGGCTTGGACGGGCCGGGGATGCAGTTTTCTGGATTCCTCCCGTAACGGCCGCCTCGCGGGTTCGCCGTTTCGCCGTCAATGCCTGCGATTTCGATCGCCTTGGTATTGACGTAGGCGATGTGCCCTGACTGATTCACGACGAAAATCGGGACCTCTTTGGACACCTCATCGAGTGTTGCCACGTCGAGGCTGGCCATGAATGGAATTGACCGCGAGGGGTCGACCCCCCCCGCGAGCAACCACCCACCCTTGGGGACGTGCGGCAATGCGAGACCAAGCTTCTTTTTGATCTGTTCAATCGTCGCCGGGTCCATCGGAGCCGTGAACGACGATAGGTCTATCATGAGATCGGTGTTGATGTTGAATGCCGTTCCGATCACGTGCGTGTGCGGCTCGACGAAACCGGGCATCAAGGTTTTCCCATGGAGGTCGATGACCTTCGTACCCGCGCCACGCCTCTGCATTACGGTTTTTTCATCTCCCACTGCAATGATCTTCCCCTGCGCAATCGCGAGAGCCTCGACCTCGGGCTGCTTAGGATCGACGGTCACGATATGGCCATTATGGAAGATCGTTTCGGCCTGGATATCAACCGGCGGCGCAGGCGTATCTTCTGCGAGCCCCACGGCGGCGCAGGGAAAGACGGTGCAGAGGGTCCAGAAAAGAGCGAGAGCCGAATGCCGGAATCTCCCCGGCTTCGGACCGCGTCGGGCGAGCAAAGACAATAATCCAAGCGTAGACAGGCAACGGATTTTCATAACGATATTCTCCTATCGACGTGCGGTTGGTCGCGACGCTTGCACCGTCCGGCTCGATGGCCGGTGACCTGTCGTGTTCGCCGCGATGTCTACGGCCGGACCAAGGCAAGAGATGTGCCATGCAAAGCCCAGAGGGAAAGGGCTCAGGGTCCGTTGTCAGCGACAGCTCCGACTGTCGGGCCGGGCTCTCCGACAACCTCCGACAACCTTCGAGCGCCTGGAGGCGAGACGTGCTACCCTTGGCCCACGCGTTGCAGAAGAGATTGGAGAAAGACGTTCGCAATCCAAGGGAGAACGATCATGACCGAGTATGTCTGGCAGTTGGGAATCGATTGGAATGCGATTCAAACCGGGGGCGTGAGCTACCTGCGTGGAGGCCTTGTCAAGAAGGTCAACGGCCAGCCCGACGTGCACTTGCCGGGCACTGCGCCGGTGCAGGCCGGCGACCAGATTACCTTCCGGATCTTCGATGTGACCTCATCTACGCCGCCTGCGCCGTCTAGCAAGTGGGTGACCGCGATCGGGTCTTTCGGTATTGACTCTCAGGCCGCGGTCAAGGGCCCACAGATCGGCCACCCGTTGAGCAACCCCCAGCCCACGATCGGGCTGCTGCACGAGCCAGCGGCGGAGGTCTCACTTTTCGGAAACGCTTACTGCTCCTGGGACTCGGAGCCGGTGACGGTGGCGGTGACTTCGGGGCGTTTTCTGCTGACCGTTTACTTGCAGGCGACTGGGTCTGACGGCGTCGTGCGCCTTTTCAACCATGACCCTGAAATGGTCGTGGGGCCGAACGGCTAGCCCGATTCCGATTCCTCCTTACGGAGCGGTCGAGGCGGGGGCCAGCCGGACCAGGAGCCTGTGATAGCGCACGTCGCCGCGGAGCGCGAGGAGCTCCGGATCACGCTGTGCTTCGGCCAGGGGATAGCCGTTCTGCAGCGCCTTTTCGAGCATGGAGAGCGCAGGCTCGCGGCGGCCGCAGACCTCGCCGGCGACGACGAGCCGGAATTGGGCGGCGCCGTCCTTCTGCGCGAGCCTCTCGATCTCCCCGCTCGCTGCGAGGGCGGGCTTGCAGTCCCCGCGCTTGGCCAGATAGAGGGCGCGCCGGCTCAGGAGGGTGGCATCCCGCGGCGTGGCGCGAAGCCGGTCTGCCAGGAGTTGGAGGGCGCGCGAGTAGGCCTCGCGGGCCCGTGCGCCGCCTTCGGGCAGAAAGCGGCAGGCATCCCCGAGATTCCCCCAGAAAAGATAGTCGTTGGCCCCTCCCGGCAGCTCGAGCGCCTGCTCGTAGGCCTGGGCCGCCTGCGGGTAGAGCCCCTGGGCGAAGTAGAGGCCCCCCAGGTTGGAGTAGAGCGACGGTTGGGGCTGGATCTCCAGCGCTTTCTGAAACTGGGCGGCAGCCTTGGCCAGGTCGCCCTGGGTATAGTAGGCCACCCCCAGGTTGCGGTAGCCCGCAAACCCATCGGGAGCCAGGCGGATGCTGCTCTGGAAGGCCGCAATGGCAGGGGCGACGCGGCCGGTGCGCAGGCAGAGCGCGCCCAGGGCGTCGTAGAACTGGCGGTCGGGACGCAGGGTGATCGCACGCTGAAACGCGGCTTCCGCCAGGTCGAGCTGAGTCCGGGCCTCGTACAGGGTGCCGAGGGCGTACTGGGCATCGGCGTTCCCGGGTTCGAGCTGGATCGCCTTTTCGATCTCCCGGGTGGCCTCGTCCAGACGCCCGAGCGAGGTGTAGACCAATCCCAGGCTCACCCGGGCCGACGCCAGATAGCCGTCGAGCGCCACGGCCCGCTCGGCCAGCGGCACGGCCTGATCCAGCCACATCCGGTCCTTGCTCTGACTCACGAACTTGAGCTGGCAGGCGCGCGCCAAGGCTGCGTGGGCCGCCGCGTGGTCAGGCGTGCGGCCGATGATCTGCCGGAAATCCGCGATCGCCTCGTCGAGGTTGCCTGGCTTGTCGTAGCGGCGGAGCGCCGCCGAGCCCTGCTCGTACAGCTCATACGTGCCGGCGGCGCGGTGTGGCTCGGTGAGGCGCCCGCCCTGCCAGGCGAGGACCAGGGCGAGGAGAAGCACGCCGGCGAATAGGCCGGCAGAGCGCAGGAACACCAGGCGGCTGCGCGGGAACGTGGCGCTGGACAGCTCGAAACCCGCGGCCCGCAGTGGTCCCTCGAAAAGGGTGGCCTCGTCCGGCGGCGGCCCGGGTGCGGCGTCGGCGCGATTGGGTGGCGCGGCTCCTGTGGGCAGTCGCAGCTCTTCGAGGCGGGCGGCGACCTCGCCGGCGTCCTTGGGACGGGCGTTCGGCTCCTTCTCGAGCAACCGCTCGACCAGCGCGGAGAGCTCGGCGGGGATCTCGGCGCGCAGTTGCCGCGCCGGCAGAGGGCGGTAGCTGCAAACGCGGGCCAGGGTGGCCGCGTCGGAGGAAGCGCGGAACGGCGCCTCTCCGGTGAGCATCTCGTAGAGCAGCGAGCCGAGCGAAAAGAGGTCCGAGCGGGCATCGAGCGGCAGCCCCAGGACCTGCTCGGGCGACATCGCATAGCTCGTGCCCACCACCATGCCCGTCTGCGAGAGCGTCATCTCCTGGACCGGCCCCTCGGGAGACAGCGACCGCGCGATGCCGAAGTCGAGAACCTTGGCATGACCCGCCGCGGTGATCATCACATTGCCTGCCTTGAGATCGCGATGCAGGATGCCCTGCGCATGGGCGGCGGCGAGCCCTCCGGCGATCTCGGCGCCCCAAAGCACGGTGCTCCGCAGGTCGAGCGGACCGGCGGAGAGGAGCTGGCGCAAGGTCTTCCCCACCACCAGCTCCATGACGAGCCAGTCGCCTTCCGGCGATTCCACCAGGTCGTAGATCCGGACCACGGCAGGATGGGTGAGCCGGGCCCCGGCCTCGGCCTCGCGGCGGAAGCGCTCGCGCGCCCCCGGCTGGCTCAGAATCTCCGGCAGGACGTGTTTGACCGCCACCAGACGCTTCAGCCGATCGTCCCAGGCGCGCCAGACTTCTCCCATGCCGCCGGCGGCGAGCCGCTCGACGAGCCGGTAAGGGCCCAACGCTTCGGCCGGCTGTCCCTCCCGGCTCATGGCGGCTCCTCCCGGCTCATGGCGGCTTCGCGGGGACCTGGAGGATCGAGAGCAGGCCGAGCTGTTTCATCCGGCGCCGGATTGCGGCTTCCGAAACTTGCAGCATCGCCGCCATCTCGCGCGGGCGGCCGCCGCAGCGTTCCCCGGCCTCGGCGATCTCTTCACCGCTCAGGTCCATCGCCTTGCGCGTGCTCGGAAAGGTGTCGAGAAGGAAGTAGAGCGACGGACGCGAGATGCCGAGCTGGTGGGCCGCCGCCCGCGGCTCCCAGCGGTTGGCCGCGAGCGCCGCGAGCAGCTCCTCTTCCGAGACGTCCTGCGGACTGCGGAACGCCGTCCGCGCCGACGTGGGTGTGGGCGCGGGCGCGGCGGGCCGGGCCGCCGGCGGCCCCGACCCTGGGGGCGGCCTCTCTCCGTGCAGCAACCCCTCGATCGCCGCAGGAAACCGGGCCTCCGCGGCGTCCTCTCCGGTGCCGCGGCTGTCGATGGCCAGAGAGCGGGCGACGTTGCGCAACTGGCGGACGTTGCCGGGCCACGGGGCGGCGGCGAGGCGGGCGATCCACGCCGCGGGAGGCCAGGGCTGCGCCTCCGGACCTGGATCTGTCAGGCGATGCTCCTCCCCCACAACGGCGAGCTCCTCGCGCAGGAAGTGGAAGAACAGCCGTCCGATGTCATCGCGCCGCTCGCGCAGAGCGGGGAGGCGGATCGCGTACCCGCCCAGGCGGTGCAGGAGCGGAGCCCGGAAGCGCCCGTCGGCGACCGCCTGCTCGAGATCCGCGTCCGTGGCGGCGAGGACGCGCACGTCGACGCGCGCCGTCTCCTCGCTCCCCAGCGGCTGGACCTCGCCGCTCTCCAGGGCGCGCAGCAGCAGCGGCTGTGTTTCCTGGGGTGTCTCGCCGATCTCATCGAGGAAGAGCGTGCCGCCGTGGGCGCGGCGGAAGGTGCCCCGCCGCGCGTGCTCGGCGCCGGTGTAGGCTCCCCGCGCCGCCCCGAACAGCTCGGCGGCGGCGAGCGACGCGGGCAGGGCGCCCATGTTGAGCGCCAGGAAAGGCCCATCGCGCCGGCTGCTCGCGCGATGGAGAGCCGCGGCCACCAGCTCCTTTCCGGTCCCCGATTCACCGCGCAGCAGCACCGGGACCTGGAGGTCCGCGACCCGCGCGATCTGGCGGCAGAGGTCGAGAAGGGAATCGCTCAGGCCCACCAGGCCGTAGCGTGGCAAGCTGCCGGGAAAGACCGGGCGGAAGCGATGAAGCAGGAGGACCACGTGACTGGCGAGCAGCACCACCACGCCGCGATCCACCTCGTCGGCCGAGAACGAGGCCTCGCTGTCGACCGGCTCGCCATTGGCGGCGAGGGGAATCGGGGAGCCGCCCCGGAGCAACCGGACGCCGCCGCCGGCCGTCGATTCGAGAAGCCAGGGACGCCGGCTGAGATAGGGCACGGCGAGAGGCCGGAGAGCCGACTCGCCCGGCGGCGCGAACCCCGGCTCTCCCCGCGACAAGAGCACTGCCCGTCCCGACGACAGATCGAGCAAGGCCGCCCGCTCGCCGACCCGTTGGATCTGGGGGTGGCCGAGGATCGTCAAGCCGGGAACGGTGAGCGAAGGCGAGGGCTCACCCTTCGGCGTTGACCACGTCTGCGTCTCCAGACGGTTCTCGCTCTTGGGACCCATCCTGCGTGATCTCCCTGTCTTGGGGTTGGCGGCAACTTTAGCTCCTTCGCAGGCGGGAGGTCAACGGCGGCGCGTTCGCCTCCTCGAAGAAAAAGCGCGTGCCGAAGCTCGCTCGGGGAGAGCGCCTCTCGAAATCAGTGCCCAGCACCTCTTCCCTGGGAAACGAGGTGCTGGGACCGGCCGCTCAGAACTGCGACCAGAGGAACTGGTTCGTGACCTCGTGGTGGTACTGCACCTCGGAGGCCTTGATGAGGGTGCCGAGGGCCTTGGGGCAGCGTTCAGCCTGGGCGAGCTTGATCTCGGCGTACTTGGCGTGCACCTCCTCCCCCAACAACTCCTGCATGAACCGGCTCCCCTTGAACAGCCGGATGGCATCGTAGATGTTGTCCGGCAGAAAGCGGGTGCGCGGCCGCTTATCCCCATCCTCCTCGCTCTGGGGGCCTTCGAGCCCGGTCTTGAGCAGGGCGTAGATCGCCATGTACGGATTGGCGTCGGGAGCGATGGAGCGAACCTCGACGCGTGCCGAGCGCTCGTTGCCTAAGGGGATGCGCACCATGGAGCCGCGGTCGATGGCCGAGGCCTTGATCTGGTTGGGCGCCTCGAAGTGGGGGTCGAG
>DATHUD010000719.1:0-5032 GCA_035462575.1 Thermoanaerobaculia bacterium
CACGGCAGGCCGGGCGGCCGTCTAGGGGAGTTCATCCTCGACTTCGGCCGGGACATCCGCGGCGAGGTCTACGTGCTGATCTCAGAGAGCATCGGCCCCGCCGGGAGCACGGGGAAGGTGTATCGGCTGGTGCGGCCGAGAAGGTGATCCGGCGGCCGGCTACCGGTCCCGCTCGATGACGTAGCGCACCGTCTCGAGCAGGAAGCTCTTGTCCTCCGAGTCCGGGACGTCGCTCAGGGCCGCCTCGCCTTCGGCGAGAGCGGCTCGGGCGAGGTCGAGGGCCGCCTGGCGGGCGAAGTCGAGGCTCCCGTGGTCCACGAGCAGGCGATGGAGCCAGCGCACCTCTTCGCCGGTTCGCTCGCGGCGGCGCTTGGCCAGGAAACGGCGCACCTTTTCACGGTCCTGCACATCTGCGGTGCGCAACAGATGGATCAGCATCAGCGTCCGCTTCCCTTCCAGAAGGTCGCCGGCGATCTCCTTGCCGTACTTCTCGTAATCGCCGACCAGGTTGAGCAGGTCGTCCTGGATCTGGAAGGCCGCCCCCAGGTACCAGCCGAAGCGGTAGAGACGGTCGGGGTCGAACCGTCCGTCCGTGGCGATGAGAGCCCCCACCCGGCTCGGGTAGATGCAGGTATACCAGGAGGTTTTCTTGAGGCACATGCGGTAGTAATCGTCGTCGGTGAGCTCGCAGACGTTGTCGCGGATCCAGGCGAGCTCCAGGGCCTGGCCTTCCAGGGAATGGCGCATCATCTCCTCGCTCTCGGCAAGAATTTTCCAGGCGAGGTTCGGTCCCAGGATTTCGCGGTTTGCCCGCAGCCGGCCCAGGGCGAGGAGATTCATGGCGTTGCCGACGTTGACCGCGATCCCGACGCCGTGCTCGGCGTGGAGCGTGGGCCCGCCGCGCCGGGACTCGCTCTCGTCCTGCACGTCGTCGTGGATGAGAAAAGCGTTGTGGAACAGCTCGACCGCCACCGCCGAGTTGAGCGCCCGGTCGAGCCGGCCGCCCAGCGCCGCGCAGGTCGCGAGGCAAAGGGCGGCGCGCAGGCCCTTTCCAGGACGGCTGGGATAGACGGGGATCAGCTCGTAGAGGTAGGCCGGACTCCGGGAGGGGAGCTCTCGCAGGAGCGCCTCGAGGGTGAGGTCGCGATAGCGATCGAGCAGCCGCGGGACGAGCCCGGAGACCGCCGCGACCGTCATGAACCCTTCTTGCTCCGGGTCCCCGGCTGCCGCGGCTGAGCCTTGGACTCCGGTGCCGCCTGGGGCTTGTCCATGCCGGTCATCTGGGTCAGGCGATTGATCAGGTCGGGCGCCAGATCGACCAGGCCCAGAGCGAGGTCCAGCGCTTCATGGGCATCCTTGAAGAGGCGTTGGGCGAGCTCGTTCGTCGAGTCGGAGCGCAACTCGGCCGTCAGGTTGCGGGCGAGATCGACCACCGCGTGGCCATCCTCGCGGAAACGGGAGAGCGCCTCCTGGAGGTCTGCAGCCTCGACCTTCCTCTCTTCGCGGAAGCGCCTCTGGGCCTTCTGGGCCGCGGCGATGCCGGTGGTGAGCTCACTTTCGAGCACGTCGGTCGCGCGCCGCACCACCTCCGCGCTGCCGGGCGCCAGCTCCTCGATCTCGCGAGCGCGTCCACCCTGCCGCGAAGCTTTCGGTTCCTTTTTCGTCGCCATCGCTCCTCCTTTCGGGAATTCGATCCTCGATCATCGAACAACAGGCGAAGCGGAGGGGCGATCCGTTACAAGGGATTCCGAGGCGATCGGCTTCTTGGCCACGTAGAGCGATCGGCCGGACTGAAAAGGCGGGGCTCTCCCGCAATCGAGAGCCCCGCCCCGGAGAGGCTTACTGGAGGAGGAGCTTGCGGCCTTCGACCTTCTCCACGTCGATCGAATTGCTCACCCCGCCCTGGCCGTCCGTCCGCAGGCAGTCCAGGGTCGTCGTGCCCGTGCTCGACCAGTTGCTGCAGGCTTGAGACGTGTAGACCGCCGTCACGTCGAGCTCGTGGGTGCTCGTGAGGACCAGGTAGCCGATCGTGATCGGATACGGCGTGGGCACCGCCCCCCAGAGCAGCTCGGCGATCCGGTTGCAGTCGTCCATCGTGGCTCCCAGCGAGGGAAGCTGGATCGAGTCGATATAGGCCCGCGGCGCGGCGACCCTCGGCTCGCGTCCCACCGGCTTGCCCCGGTCGACCAGGACCGACAGATGCTTGAACACGAACGCCTGCTGCTCCCCGAGGTAGATCTCGGGCCAGAGGATGTTGATCTCGGTCGCATAGTTGCCGAACTTCACGGACGGCTCGCCTTCCCTCTTGTTGAGCGGGTCCCCGGAGGTCCCTACGTTACTGTCCTGATACCCGCAGACGAACTTCACGGAGTAGACGTACTGCTCCTTCGCCGCCGCGTCGCGGACCGCCGCGAAGCCCAGGGCCAGGACCAGAATCGGAAGAATCCATTTCCCTCGCATGCCACACCTCCTCACAGAGCTGCCCCTCCGGGATTGGAAGGCTCAGCCAGAAGACGCCTGGAGCACGGCCCGGCACCGGAAAGCCGTGCGCGGGCCGTGCCCTGTCTCCTGCCACGTCACTAAAGAAGGTGCTGGAAGAGAAGAAATGCGAGCCGAGGAGCCGCTCCTTTACGGAGCCCAACGGCACGCTGCTGGCGGCCAGGCCGCGAGAGAACGGCCTCTGGCCCATCCAGGAGCTCCGGGTTTACGGCAGGCCGGGCGGCCGTCTCGGGGAGCTCATCCTCGGCTTCGGCCGGGACATCCGCGGCGAGGTCTACGCGCTGACCTCAGAGAGCATCGGCCCCGCCGGGAGCACCGGAAGGTGTACCGGCTGATCCGGCCGAGGAGGTGAGCCGGCGGCCGGCTACCGGTCCGCTCGATGACGTAGCGCACCGTCTCGAGCAGGAAGCGAGACGTCGCTCAGGGCTGTTGTGTACGCCTAGGGAGTTCCCTAACGGGACGAGCTCCCGTTGAAGCTTCAGACGATCGACGCAGAAGCGCGGCCAGGAGTTGAAACAGTCGAAGAGCGGATCAGGAACAGGAAGTCAGGCTGAAGCTTTGAAAACGTCTTTCGACCACTCCAGATACGACGGCTGTGGCGTACGAAGAACTTGGCGCTCCCAGGCTTCACACTCGTGCATCAAAGGCACAAGCTCCCAACTACACGCAACAGCCCCGAACGGCGCGTTGGCAACTCTCTCAGGCGCGTCCAGCGGAGCGGTAAAGTAGCGCTCGTAGAGCTGACATCCGTCGGCCCACCAAGCCACGATCCACCAGCAGGCGTCCGCACCTTGGTGAATGATAAGGATGGCGGCATCGTGAGCATCCGTGACCTCTGCGAGAACGTCATCCGCAAGCCTTCGTCCAACGGACACCAGCACGTCCCGAAGGGCAATCGAAGAATTCAGGCGGATCGCATACTCCTTGACCCACCAGGAGCCCTGGCGGCGGCAACCGAGAGATCGGACGGGACGTTCGGAATAGTCAAGGGTCGGGAGCGACATGGGTCACCTCATTCCTTTCAGTGAGAATCCCGCCGATCGACGAGATCGATCCAAAGGAGCCCCCGCTGATTGCCGACAGCCAGGGTGTCCGGCCCGTACGCAGCGACGGCAAAATTGGGCGAGAGAGTCGGCACCTCTGCGAGGAGCATGAGCGTGTGGGCACACCATATCTTGACGGACTGATCCGCGCTGGCACTTACCACACTCCATCGCTGTCCTATGGAACGGGCGCAAAGCGCGAGCCCGGAGCCTTTGTGGCCCTGAACACAGCGCGCCTCACCTTCGCGCCAATTCCAGGTGCGAAGGGTGCCGTCATCGCTCGTCGAGACCAGGAGCGGCTCGTTGGCACCAGGGATGGCACAGAGGGCCCGCAGGGAGTCCGTATGCCCTTGATGTTCTGCCACAGGTTCTTCTGTCGGAAGCACCGGATCCCATACCCTCAAGACCCGGTCGTCTCCGCCCGCGGCGATCAGCCAACGAGGGCCCTCGCGGAATGCGCAGACGGTTCGAAGCCAATCGGTGCTGCCCTTGAGGCTGCGGAGAGACGACTCCGGCCGGTCGAGCGCCCAGATGTAGACCAAGCCCTCGTCGCCGACGGCCGCCAGCCAGTCTTCCCCATTCATATCGAAATGAGCCAAGGCCCGGATCGGGGTCGATCCGGAGCGAAGGATCTGCGGATGACCGGGGGTTTTCCCAAGCGGATTCCAAAGGCGCACGGACCCATCATCCCCGGCGCTGACAAGCCGGCAATCCTCCGGATCGGCTGAGGGAAGAATGAGCAGAGCGCGAACCCAGCTTGGGTGCCCGGACAGGCTCTGCTGGGGAGCGCGAGAGCCGCCCAGTTTCCAGAAGTGGATTCGCCCATCCGCTCCAGCAGCCGCTACGCGAGAAGCCTGCCCACTGCCAGCGACGCATACTGCCCGCAACCACGTCCGGTTATCTTCGTAGGACCGCAGCGGGTTGGTGCTGGTCGCCGGATAGCTCCAGAGCTTGAGGCTGCCGTCGTCGCTACCGGTGGCCAGCGAGACTCCCTCGCCGGTCGGCACCTGGATGGCGCACACGCCCCGAACCCAGTCGTTGTGTCCTCGAAGGATCTGCGTTTCACGCACCTGGTCCCGCTCGTCAAGCTCGTGGACGCGGACCAACTGATCCGCCGAGCCCGTCACCAGGGCCCAGCCTGATCGAGATCGAAATGCGGCAACCCCCCGGATAGATCGGGTATAGCAGTCGATTTTCTGGTGCTGGCCGGGATCTTCGAAGCTCCAGATATGAAGGACGCGGTCATCTCCTGCCGAGACGATCCGCCAACCCTCAGGCCGTTCATAAGCGGTGAGCGCGCGCACCACGCCGTTGTGATAATCGAGGCTGCACAGCGGTGCATCGCTCTGACCTTCGGGGTCCCACACCAGCACACGACCATCAGCGCCACCACTCAAGATGCGCGGCCCTTCTTCCGTGGAAATGATGCAGAGCGCCAGGATCCAGCCGGAGTGACCGGTGAACGATCGGACCGCCGGCTCTTCCGCCTC
>DATHUD010000720.1:0-4773 GCA_035462575.1 Thermoanaerobaculia bacterium
GCAGGCCAAAGAGCAGCACCGCTACCCGGTCTCTCTGGAAGAAGGAGAGTTCCTGCGGGTCGTGGTCGATCAGAACGGCATCGACGTTGCCGTGGAGCTCCTCGGACCCGATGGGAAGGTGGTCTTTGCGGTCGACAGCTACAACGACGCGAACGGCGACGAGGACTTCGCGGCGCTCGCTTCAGGGGCCGGCCTGTACCAGATCCAGGTCAGGGCCCTGGAGGACGGCGTGCCGCCCGGCGCCTACACCCTGCGAGTGGAAGGGCCCCGGCCGCCCCGGGACCGGGACCGCGCGCGTTTGGAGGCCGTCCAGGCGATGCGGGCCGCCTTCATGGACCCATCGATCGAGAGGAGCGAGCAGGCTCTCGCACTCTGGAAACATCTCGGCGAGAGGCGCCGGCAGGCCGAGATGCTCCTCTTCCTTGGAAGGCAGAGGAACAACCAGGGGGACCTCGCCCGAGCGCGGGAGCACGCCCTTGAGGCTGCAGGTCTCTGGAAGGAGCTGCGAGATCCGGGGCCGGGGGACGTTGGCGGCCAAGTCAAGGCGTTACTCGACGCGGGCCGTGCCGCCCGCAAGCTCGGCCTCTTGGAAGAGGCGCAGGCCCGGTTCCAGGAGGCGCTCGCGGTCGCCCGGACGAGCGGCAACCAGATTCAGGAGGCCATCGTCCTCAGCAACCTCGGGCTGCTCTACACCGACATGGGAGAGCCCCACAAGGGGCTGGAGCCCCTCACGGCCGCCCTCGAGCTCGCCCGGCGCAGGGGAGACCGCGACTCCCAATTCATCGCCCTCAACAACATCGGGTATGCCTACGATCGCCTCGCGGACACCCAGCGGGCTCTGCGATCCTACGAAGAGGCCCTGTCGGTCGCCCGCACCCTTGGGAGCCCCCGGGAGGAGGGGATCGCCCTCAACAACCTCTGCGATACCTATCGGTCGCTGGGGGATTGGGAGAAGGCCCGCGGCCTCTGCCTCCAGGCTCTGGACCTGATCCGGAAGCTCGGAGATACCGCCAACGAAGCGCGGATCCTCAACAACCTGGGGATCGTGGCAAAGCGGCAGCTCCGGCTGGAAGAGGCCCTCGCCCTCTACGACCAGTCCCTGGAGCTCGCCCGCGGCTCGGGGGACGTCGAGGCCCAGATCACCTCCTTGAACAATCTCGCGTTCCTGTATCTCCGCCTGAATCAGCTCGACAAGGCCCTGGAGCACTGCCGCGACGCCATGGCGCTGACCGGAGGGAGAAAAGCGACGGAGATCGACTCCCGCTACATCTTGGGAGACATCTACCGCAAGCAGGGCATTCTCCAAGCCGCACGGGAGGAGTTCGAAAAGGCCCTCGAGTTGAGCCGTGCGTGGGGCGACCGGAGCCGAGAGGGCCATACCCTCCTCGCCCTCGCCCGGGTGGAGCGGGAAGCGGGGGACGTCGAGGGCGCTCTGGCGCGGGCCGAGTCGGTCCTCGACGTCGTCGAGTCGCTCCGCTCGCGGGTGCAAGACCAGAACCTGCGCGCCCTGTTCCTGGCCGCGAATCAGGGAGAATACGAGTTCGCCATCGACACGGCCATGGCCCTGCACAGAGCGAACCCCGCCTCCGGGTATCTGGCGAAGGCCCTCCAGATCAGCGAAAGGGCTCGGGCGCGGAGCCTTCTCGAAATCCTCTCCGAGTCGGGAGTCGACATTCGCCAGGGAGCCAACCCGGCCCTCCTCGAACGCGAGCACAACCTCCGGGCCGAGCTCGGCCAGCGGGAGATGCACCGCTTGAGCGTGCTTTCCTCCGAGGATCCCGAACGGCTGGCCGAGGCGGAGCGACGGATCGAGGAGACGCTGGAGAAGTATCGCGCGGTCCAGGAGGATCTGCGGGCGAGCAGCCCGCGCTACGCCGCGCTGACCCAGCCCCGCCCCTTAGACCTCCGGGAGATCCGGACGCAGGTTCTGGACGGCCAGGCGATCCTCCTCGAATACTCGCTCGGAAGGGAGCGAAGCTATGTCTGGGCCGTCACCCCCGACTCGATCCAGGGCTTCGAGCTTCCGGGCAGAGTCCGCATCGAGGAGGCGGTCAGCACCTATTACGGGATGCTCACCGCGCGCAATCAGCACCTTCCCAGCGAGAGCGTACCCGTCTACCGCCGCCGGGTGACCGAAGCGGACGCTCAGGTCCGGAAGGCCGCGGAGGAGCTTTCCAAGCTCATCCTGGCGCCGGTCGAGGGGCTCCTCGGGAACGGCCCCGTTCTCGTCGTGGCCGACGGAGCCCTCCAGTACGTACCCTTCGCCGCGCTTCCTCTGCCCTCTTCGGGGATTCCTCTGATCCGCCGGCAGGAGGTGGTGAGCCTCCCCTCGGCCTCGGCGCTCGCCGTGCTTCGCCAGGAGGCCCGGGAACGCGGCCGGGCCCCCAGGATGCTCGCCGTGCTCGCGGACCCTGTCTTCCGCGAGGACGACGACCGGCTCCCCCGGCAGAGGGCGGGCCGTGCGCCGCAGGTGCCCGCGGCTCCGCCTTTCATGCCCCGCCGCGACTTCTCCCTCTCTCTCGCCCAGGGTCGGCAGACCGAAGCGAGCCCCATGAGATTGCCGCGCCTCTTCTCCTCGGAAAACGAGGCCAAGGCGATCACCGCTCTCGTGCCCGCGGACCAGAGATTCGTGGCCCTGGGCTTCGCGGCCTCGCGGGAGACCGCGACGAGCGGCCGGCTCGGCCAGTACCGGATGGTCCACTTCGCCACCCACGGTCTCCTGCGAAGCGACCACCCGGAGCTCTCGAGCCTCGTGCTCTCCCTGTACGACGAGCAGGGGAGACCCCGGGACGGATTCCTGCGGCTCTCCGACATCTACAATCTCGAGCTCAAGGCGGACCTCGTGGTGCTCTCCGCCTGCCAGACCGCCCTGGGCAAGGAGATCCGGGGCGAAGGTCTCGTAGGTCTGACGCGCGGCTTCATGTACGCCGGAGCCGAGCGCGTGCTGGCGAGCCTGTGGAGCGTCGAGGACCGGGCCACGGCGGAGCTGATGAAGCGGTTCTACCACGCCCTGCTGGTCGAGAAGCTCCGTCCGGCGGCGGCTCTGCGCCAGGCGCAGCTCGACATGGCCGGGAGCGCCCGTTGGAGCTCCCCCTACTACTGGGCCGGCTTCTCCCTTCAGGGAGAATGGAAATGAGGCTGCCCGAGTGCCCCGCACCGTGGGATCCCAGGCATTGAACCAGGAGAGCTTGGACGCTCTCCTCGCGATGCTCGATCGCGACCGGGACCAGGCGGCCGTGAAATACGAGGCCATCCGGCGCAGGCTGATCCGTCTCTTCGAGTGGCGGGGCTGCGAGTTTCCCGAGGATCTGGCGGACAAGACCCTCGACCGCGTCGCCCGGCGCATGTCCGAAGGCGTCGAGCTCCGGACGGCCGACCCCTTCGGCTACTTCTGCGGGGTCGCCCACCTGGTCTTCAAAGAGGAATGGCGCCGGGCCGCGCGGGAGCAGAAGGCCCGGGACAGCGGCGACTGGCCCCCGAGCCAGCCCGAGGAGGAGCCGGACGACCGCCGCCTCGCCTGCCTGAGGAAGTGCCTGGAGCAGCTCCCCGCCGACCAGCGGCGCCTCCTCCTGCAATATCACCAGGGAGAGGACAACATCCGCAACCGCAAGCAGCTCTCCGACGAGCTCGGCATCCCCATCAACGCCCTCCGGATCCGGGTCCACCGCGTGCGCCGCAAGCTCGAAGACTGCATCGAGAGCTGCCTGCCGCACTGACCCGACTCTCCTCGCGGCGAAACGTTTTCTTCTCTTCAGACACTCGTGAATGGATTGGATGAGATGAATTGAATGTTTAGGGTGAAACGGAGTTGGAGAGAGAGACCATGCGAGACGACGAACTGTTGCGACGCTTCCTCCTGGGGGAGCTCGCCGAGGACGAGGCGGAACGCCTCGAGCGGCGGCTGCTCCAAGAGGACGCGCTCTTCGAGCTCTGCGAGGCGATCGAGGGGGACCTCCTCGCCGCCAGCGCGCGGGGAGACCTGACCCCGGCGGAAAACGAGCGGGTCCTCGCCCGCCTCGCCGCCTCCCCCGGCGGTCGCGCCCGGCTCGCCCTGGCCCGGGACCTGGCCGGCGCGACCCAAGAGATTCCGAGCGAGCCGAGGACCGCTCCCCTGCCTTTCCGGCGTGCCGCCAAAGCTCCTCCGCGGCGGACGGTCCGCTGGGTGGCGATCGCCGCCGGTCTCCTCTTCGCGGTCAGCGGCGCCTGGGTGGTCACCCACTTGCCGGAGGCGAAGCCTCCAGCAGGCGAGGTGGAAATCGCCCGCGGAAGCTCCGACCGAGCCGGCCGGGTGGAGGCTCCGGTGAAGCCGGCACCGCAGCCGGCCGTGCCGGAAAAAAAGCCTGCCCCCCCTCCACCGGCCCCCGCTCAGGAGCGCCCTCCGGCACCCGAGCCCGCGCCGAGCCTGACGACGGCCGTGTTCCAACTCGCACTCGCCGGCCGGCGCTCGGCCGAGCCGGCCGAAGAGCTGCCGCGGTTCGCGGTTCCGAAGGGGACCGGAGAGATCGACATCCAGCTCGACCTGGGAGGCGAGGAACGGGAGTTCCTCACCTTCAACGCCCTGGTGACGAACCCCGAGGTGGGCGAGGTCTGGAGAGGCCAGGGGCTCGAGCCGCAGTCGCTGGATTGGGGGACGGCCCTGATCCTCAAGATCCCGGCGGAGAGTCTCCCGAATGGGAGATACACGATGAAGGTCCAGGGAGTGAAAGCCGAGGGAGAGGACGAAACGATCGGCGTCCAGGATTTCGAGATCGTTGCCGACTGATGATTTCCGAT
>DATHUD010000721.1:0-5135 GCA_035462575.1 Thermoanaerobaculia bacterium
CTGCTCGCTCCACGGAGCGAACCGGCCCCGACGGGCCGGCGTCGCCTCGGGGCGCGCCAGCCCGGCCCGCCCCACCCCCCGTGCTACCATTCCCCCGCCTTCTGGCACGAGTTTTCCCCTAGGCCAGACCTCCGCCCACCGGGGCGGGGAGTGGAGGAGAGTGCATGGAGAGTGGTGTTTACCCGGCCCCGGCGGGCGAAAAGCCGGGGCTGATCATGGCGATCGGCGGTGCGGAGGACAAGGTCCGCGAGCGGCTGATCCTGCGGTATTTCGTGGAGGCTTGCGGCGGGCCGGATGCCAACATCGTGGTGCTGGCGACGGCTTCGGAGCTTCCCGAGACCGGGGAGCGGTACGCGGAGCTGTTCTATGGGATGGATGCCGACCGGGTGGAGGTGCTCCGCATCCAGACGCGCGAGGACGCGATCGACGCGGGGCCGGAGGCGCACGACCTCCTGGAGTACGCGACCGGGTTCTTCATGACGGGCGGGAGCCAGCTCCGGATCTCCTCGGCCCTGGGGGGCACGGAGATCGGGGCGTCGATCAAACGGAGGCACCGGGAGGGGATGGTGGTCGCGGGGACGAGCGCGGGGGCGGCGGTCATCTCCGAGCACATGATCTCGATGGGGGACAGCGGGGGCACTCCCCGGCGGCGGCTGGTGCAGATGGCCAAGGGGCTGGGCATCGCTCCCGACATGATCGTGGACCAGCACTTCAGGCGGCGGGACCGGATGGGGCGGCTCCTGACGGCTCTCTCCTACAACCCCGCGCCGCTGGGCGTGGGGATCGACGAGGACACCGCGGCCCTGATCCACGCGGACGGGACGATGAGCGTGCTCGGCGTGGGCGCGGTGGTGGTGGTGGACGCCTCGGGGATGCGGTTCACCGACAGCCACGCGGTCCACCGCGGCCAGCCGGTCGCGATGCTGGGTTTGAAGGTAGACTTCCTCTCGACCGGTTGCCGGTACGACTTGAAGCGGCGGGTGGGGATCGTCCCGGCCGCGGCGGCGTCGCCCGCCGAGGCCCGGGAGGCCGTGTCCGCCGGGAGCTTCGAAGGATGAAGATCCTCGACACGCGCGTCTATCGCGGGCCCAACCTCTACGCCCTCCGCAAGGTGATCCGCCTGCGGGTCGACCTGGGCGAGCTGGAGGACTATCCCACCGGGAAGCTCCCCGGGTTCACGGACCGCCTGCTGGAGCTGATGCCCACGCTCCACGAGCACACCTGCTCCTACGGCGAGCCCGGCGGGTTCGTGCGGCGGATGCGCGAGGACGAGGGGACCTGGCTCGGGCACGTGCTGGAGCACGTGGCGATCGAGCTGCAGTGCCTCGCGGGCACGCCGGTCTCCTACGGCAAGACGCGCAGCCACGAGCTCCCCAAGGGGCAGTACCACGTCATCTACAGCTACGACGAGGAGGCGGTGGGGCTGGAGGCGGGCGAGCTCGGCCTCCGGATCCTCCGCCATCTGCTGCCGCCGGAGCGGGAGGCGCACCTCCCCGGCCCGTGGAACTTCCAGGAGGAGCTCGAGGACTTCGTCCGCATGGCTCAGCGCCGCGCCTTCGGGCCGTCGACCGCCTCGCTCGTGCGCGCGGCCGAGGAGCGGGACATCCCGTGGATCCGCCTGAACGAGCGCTCGCTCGTACAGCTCGGGCACGGCAAGCTCCAGCGGCGCATCCAGGCCACGGTGACGAGCGAGACGCGCCACATCGCGGTCGAGATCGCGTCGGACAAGCGCCTGACGAACCAGATCCTCTCGGATCTGGGCCTCCCCGTGCCGAGGCAGGTCCGGGTGCGCGGGCCGAACGACGCGATCGCCGCGGCCGAGCGGCTGGGCTATCCCGTGGTGGTCAAGCCCCTGGACGGCAATCACGGCAAGGGTGTGTCGATCCATTTGAAAGATGCCGAGCAGGTGCGGACGGCGTTCGAGGAGGCGTACGAATATTCGTCCGTCGTGATCGTCGAGACCTTTCAGGAAGGCTACGACCACCGCATCCTGGTGGTGAATGGAAAGGTTCTGGCCGTGGCGCAGCGCGTGCCCGGGCACGTGGTGGGGGACGGCCGGCACACGATCGCGGAGCTGGTGGACCTCGTCAACGCAGACCCCCGTCGCGGCATCGGCCATGAAAAGGTTTTAACGCGCCTGGAGCTGGATCACCAGGCCGAGCGCCTGCTCGAAGCCGCCGGCCGCTCGCCGCAGACCGTGCTCCCCGCGGGCGAGGTCTTCTATCTGCGCTCCACGGGAAACCTTTCGACAGGCGGCACGTCGGTCGACAAGACGGATGTCATCCACTACGACAACCGCATCATGGCCCAGCGGGCGGTGAAGGCCGTGGGGCTGGACGTGGGGGGCGTCGACTTCATCTCGCCGGACATCACCCGGAGCTACAAGGAGCTGGGCGGCGCGATCGTGGAGGTGAACGCCGCGCCCGGCTTCCGCATGCACACGGCGCCCACGGAAGGAAAGCCGCGCGACGTGGCGAGCCCGGTGATCGACATGCTGTTCCCCACGGGCACGCCCTCCCGCATCCCCATCGCCGCGATCACGGGCACGAACGGCAAGACGACGACCACCCGCATGGTGGGGCACATCCTCAAGCTCTCCGGCTCCACGGTAGGGATGACCACGAGCGACGGCGTCTACATCGACGGCGAGCTGACCGTGGCGGGCGACATGACGGGCCCGTGGGCGAGCCACCTCGTGCTGCGCGATCCGAACGTGGACGCGGCGGTCCTGGAGACGGCCCGGGGCGGCATCGTGCGCGCGGGGCTCGGCTGGAGGAAGTGCAAGGTGGGCGCGGTCTTGAACGTGGCCTCGGACCACTTAGGGATGGGCGGGGTCAATGACCTGGACGAGCTCGCGGAGATCAAGCGCGTGGTCGTCGAGGTCGCCCAGGATTTCTGCGTGCTGAACGCGGACGACGAGCGGGTGGCGCCCATGGCGGAGCACAGCCCGGGCAAGCCGGTCTACGTGACGATGCGCCGCGACAACGAGCTCGTCCGCCGGCATATCCGCGAGAAGGGCGGCCGGGCGGTGGCACTGGAGGAGGGCTTGAACGGCCGGATGATCGTGCTCTACGAAGGCGAGGATCAGATCCCGCTCCTCTGGGCGCGGCAGATCCCGGCGACGATCGAGGGGCACGCCCTCCACAACGTCCAGAACGCGATGTTCGCCGCGGCCATCTGCCACGCGATGGGGATCAGCCTGGAGAACATCCGCCAGGGGCTGAGGACGTTCACGACCGACTTCTTCCAGACCCCGGGCCGGATGAACTTCTACAACGAGCACCCGTTCCGCGTGCTGCTCGACTACGCCCACAACGCCCACGGCATGCACGCCATGGCGCGGACCGTCCGCGAGCTCAACGTGACCGGCCGGAGGATCGGCGTCCTCGCCGCCCCGGGCGACCGGCGGGACGCGGACATCCGGGAGATCGCCTGGGCCGCGGCCCCGGCCTTCGACCTGATCCTCCTCAAGGAGGACAACAATCTGCGGGGGAGGAAGCGTGGCGAGACCGGAGCCCTTCTCCGCGACGCCCTGGTCGCCGCCGGCTTCCCCGAGGACCGGATCTCCTCCGAGATCTACAACGAGGAAGAGGCTGTCCAGCACGCCCTCGAAACCGCCCAGCCGGGCGACCTCCTCGTCATCTTCGGAGACGACCTCGAACACGTCTGGAGGCAGATCGTGAGCTTCGGCCGTCCCCCCGAAGCCCCCCGCGGCCCCGCCCCCGTGGCCCCGCCGATCTTCGCCCCCGAGACGGCCCCGCCGCTCGAATCTCCGGTCTCGCCCTTCCCGGTCCCTCAGGGGGAGCGGGTGGGGAAACACGAGGACTGAGCCGCGGCAGCATCTCTTTCGGTGATCCGGGGTCTTGACGAGGCCCCGGAAGGGGAGTAAATTTTTCTCCATGAGGACCGTGAGCCTCCAGGAGGCGAAGAATCATCTGGAAGAGGCGGTGGCCGGGGGGAGGGTACTGATCACCCGAGACAAGGGGGTCAGTGTGCGTCTGGAGCCGGTCTTCGAGCCAGGAGAACGAATCTTCGGGCTGGATCAGGGAAAGTTCGTGGTTCCCGAAGACTTTGACGCCCCGATGACTCTGATCGAGGATCTGCCTTCTGACCCGACGCTGGAAAACAAGATCCGCCGAGAGGCTGTACTGGCTCTTTGCCGACTGGCGGATTCTCTCCCGATTCTTGATCCGCGATCTCCTGAAGAGATCCTGAGTGACGAGGACTCCGGACTCTGTTGAAGATCGGATCGTTCTTGACAGCTCCGCTCTGCTCGCGATTTATTTCGGCGAGCCGGAGCGTAGAAGCTTCATCGACACCATCTTCAGTGCATCGGAACGTTGGATCAGCAGTGTTTCCTTCTTGGAATCCAGCTTCGTCGCTGTAGGCCGTAATGGCCCTGATGGCCGCATTGTGCTGGTTTCCATCTTCGAGTGGCTGGATCTCAAGATCATTCCTTTCACGACCGATCATCTTCACTGGGCGCTCTTGGCTCAGGAACGGTTCGGGAAGGGACGGCATCCTGCCCGTCTGAACCTTTGTGATTGCTGCTCGTATGCCCTCGCGAAATGGGCCGGCGCCCCGCTTCTGTACAAGGGAGACGACTTCCCCCAGACGGACCTCGAACTGGTCCGATTCTGAAGCTCTGCTAACGCTGTAAAGCATCCTCTGCCAGCAGGTCCGCCAGCAGCACGATCCTCCGCCGGAAGGAGACGAGGTCCACCCACTCCTCCCGCGTGTGCATCCCCCCGCCCACCGGCCCCAGTCCGTCCAGAACGGGAATCCGGTGGGGGTCGGGTAGGAAGTTGGGGAAGGAGATGCCGCCTCGCTCGTTTTCCACTTCGAGGTCCCAGCCTCGGGCGGCGGCGAGCTCGACGGCGCGGCGGGTCCAGGCGGTCTGGGGGCCGTAGGGGTCGACGGGGGGGATGTACTGGCCCTGGGCGAGGGTCATGGAGGTTCCGGTGCGCAGGGCGATGTCGCGGGCCAGGGCCTCGAGCTTCTTCGCGAGCTCGTCGCTCTCCATGGCGCGGAGGAAGCGGGCCTCGCCCTCGGCGATCGCGCGGTCGGGGACGACGTTCAACTGGCGCTCGGTGCCGACGAGCGCGGCCGAGGCCGCGAGGTTGTCGACGAAGGTC
>DATHUD010000722.1:0-4852 GCA_035462575.1 Thermoanaerobaculia bacterium
ACGGCGGCTCCTTCCGGCAACTCCTCGATGCGACGAGCACGCAGCGCGGTGACATTCTCGAAGATGCCGTCGAGGAACTGTTCCAGGAGAAGGGTGTTCCGTTCATCCGGACGGGATCGCACAATCAGGAGGAGATCGCGCGCCGGTTCGGCTTGACCGTGAGGCCCGCGCCCGATTTCGTGGTCTTCGACGATTCGGACACTCTTCGCGCGCTGCTCGAGTGCAAGGTCGCCAACGACGGAGGAACGGCGCGAGACAAAGCAGCCCGTTACGGTACGTTGCGCGCCGAGGCCAACCGTCTCGGAGGGACACCTCTGTTCGCCGTGCTTTCCGGCCTGGGATGGAGACGCACCAGCGACGCCCTGGGTCCGGTCGTGCGCGACACGGATGGCCGCGTATTTACGATGCCGACTCTCGCGGACATGTTGCTGGTTCAGCCCTTCCCCGGGCTGGTTCGGGTCTGAGCCGCCTCAGTCCTTCACCCGCCGGAGCAACTCGCGCTTCTTCCCCTCCGGGATGGCCTGCAACGACTTCACGCCCTTCTGCAGGCAGAGCACGGGCAGGTTGCCGAGCACGGCGAACGGGTTCGTCCGGCGGGCGACGAAGGTGTCGAGGCAGACGTAGGTTCCGTCCGGGAGGTCGCCCGGGACGGGGAAGTTGAAGGAGACGACGGTGGAGTCGCCGGGCTCCAGGTTCACGGACTTGGGGTTGCCCGTCTGGAAGGTGGCGTTGATCAGGACGGGGACGACGGAGACGATCGAGTCCGCCAGGCTCCAGGCCTGGCCTTCGAGCCGGGTGTCCAGGCCGTTGCTGATCCGCACCTTGAAGCGGCAGTTTCCGCCGGCGGACGCAACGGTGCACGGCTCGTGGAGGACGATGCGGACGGGCCGGGATTCGAGGGCGAGGTCTCCGGCGTCGTAGTCCCCTTCCGGGATGTTCAGAAAGCCGGTCTGGAACGGGACGTACTGCTCGGCGTTGATCTCGATCTGGTAATTGCCGGGGGAGAGGGCCGCCGTCACGCCGTCGAAACGGAAGTTTCCCTGGGCGTCGGTGCCCGTGGAGCCGACTGGCCGGCAGTCGTAGGGGGAGTAGCAGACGTAGAGCTTCACCTGGGCGAACGGCACGGAGCGGCCCGGCAGGGGATCGCCGGTCTGGGAGTCGACCACCCGGCCTGCAATGGAGTCGATCGTGGGGCCCGTCTGGGCGTGGGCCTGTGAAATTCCTACGAGGGCCAGGGTGAAAATACACAGGGCGAGCGCTGTACTCCTCATGAGATCTCCTTGATGTTCCATTCTGGGCGGCGTTTAACTAATGCGCGGAAGGGAATATGCAAGGAGCGGGCCTTGGAGGGGCGGCAGGAAAAAGGACAAGGACGAAAAGGACAGCAAGGACAGCAAGGACACGGAAGAAGCCAAGGACGGGGTCTCTGGGGGGCTGTGTTGGTCCCTGGTGTCCTTGCTGTCCTTTGGGTCCTTTAGGTCTTTTAGGTCCTTCGCTTCTACCTGCGAGCGGGTCTTCGGTTTCCCCCTTCTCCCCTTTGATAGACTCCCCGCCATGCCGCTGACTCCGACCGTCGCCATCGTCGGACGCCCCAACGTGGGGAAGTCCACCCTGTTCAATCGGCTGATCGGGCGGCGGAAGGCGATCGTCCACGACTTGCCGGGGGTGACCCGGGACCGGATCACGGGGATCGCCGAGCTTTCGGACGACCGACAGATCCAGGTGGTGGACACGGGCGGGCTCGTGATCGGGGACGATCCGCTCGGGCTCTCGCAGCAGGTGTTTCTGGCCGTCGAGGAGAGCGACCTGCTGCTCCTCGTGGTGGACGGCCGGGAGGGGTTGGTCTCGGCGGATGAGCTGGTTTGGGAGCAGTTCCGGCGGTACAACAAGCCCACGATCCTCGTGGTCAACAAGGGGGACACCCGCGAGGCGACGAACCGCTTCGCGGAGTTCTACCGGCTGGGGATCGACCGGCAGATCCTGCTCTCGGCCGAGCACGGCGGAGGGATTGAGGATCTGCGGGAGGCCTTGGGGCTCGCCATGCCCGAGCTGCCGGACATCCCCCAGACGGACGCCCCGCCGATCGCCATCGTGGGCCGGCCGAACGTGGGGAAGTCGTCGATCCTGAACAAGATCTCGGGGCAGCTCCGGTCTCTCGTGTCGCCCGTGGCGGGGACGACCCGCGATCCCGTGGACACGCTGATCACCCGGGGGGACAGCTCCTACCTGCTGATCGACACGGCGGGCATCCGCCGCCGGAGCCAGGTCTCGGGCGCGCCCGAGGAGCTCGCGGTAATGATGGCCCGGCGGCAGATCGAGCGAGCTCAGGTGGCGGTGCTGGTCATCGATGCGTCCCAGGGAGTGACGAGCGGGGATCTGGCCATCGGCGGGCTGATCTGGGAGCTGGGCCGGGCGGCCGTGGTCGCCATCAACAAGTGGGACCTGCTGGACGAGGAGGGGCGGGAGAAGCTGGAGCTGGGCTTCGAGCGGCTGGACGAGCTGCTCTCCGGGCCGGGCCGGGTCAACGTGTCGGCGCTCTCGGGGCGCGGCATCGAGAAGCTGTGGGGGCCGATCGACCGGGCCTTGAAGTCGTATCACGTGAAGCTCACCACGGGGCAGCTCAACCGGTTTTTCGAGGCGGCGATCAAGCGGGTCGCCCCGCCGGCCCTCTCGGGGGCGCCCTGGAAGCTCTACTACACGACCCAGGTGTCGACCGCGCCGCCGACGTTCATGCTGTTCGCGAACCGTACGATCCCCAAGAACCACCACTACCGCCGGTATCTGGAGAACCGCTTGCGCGAGGAGCTGGAGCTTCCGGGCGTGCCGGTGCGGCTGGTGATCCGCCGGCGCACGGAGTGATCCGGATGATTCCGAGGACCCCGCCCCCTGTCCTCGCCGCGATCCTGATCTCGGCGGCCCTCCTCGCCTCCGGCTGCAAGGGCGAGGCTCCCGAGGAGGAGGCCAAGGCTCCGCTGCGTCCGGTGGACATCATGGCGGAGGTCTCCAAGGCGAAGTACGCACCGCCGGCCGACGGGCGCCTGACGGAGAAGCAGGTCGAGATGTTCCTCGCCGTCAAGGAGCGCGAGCGGGAGATCCGCGAGGCGGAGGCCCGGGAGACAGAGGCGAAGGCCAAGGCTCAGAAGGAGGGGGAGGCGGACGCCGCAGAATCCACGCGGTCGGTCGGCGACGTAGTCGGGCTGACCCTGGCCGATCTCCGGGCGGCTCTGGAGCTGGGGCACAATCCGAAGGAGTACACCTGGGTGAGGGAGCGGGTGGCCGAGGCGCAGGTGGCCGAGGCGAACAGGATCTTGAGCGAGCGGGTCGATGAGAACCGGGCCCAGTACCTTGCCATGCTGGAGAAGGAGAGGAAGGGAGCCGCCGCCGGGGAGCAGAGGGCCGAGATCGACCGGCAGATCCAGGAGTTCAAACGGAGGCCTGACCACGCGGCGCCGGCGAGCCCTGCCGTCCAGCACAACCTGGCTCTCCTGGGGAAGTATCGGGACGAGCTGCTGGAAGCGCAGCTCGGGGACGCGGTCGCCGCCGCGAGCCGATCGACCCATGAAAAAACAAGCGATGAAAAAGAACGCTGACCTCTCGCCCGTCCGGACGGGGCCGTACGGCGGCTGCTGGGCGCGCGAGCTCGTCTGCTCGAAGACCGGGGTGACGGCGCCGCTCGACGAGCCGGCGTTCCTCTCGCCGGCCGGCGCTCCTTGGCTTGTGGAGTACGACCTGGACGAGGACAAGGGCGACGGGCTCCAGCGCGCTCTCCCGGGCCGCCCCTGGACGCTCTGGCGCTACCGCGAGCTCCTGCCGCTTTCCGATTTCGAGAACCGGGTGGATCTGGGCGAGGGGGGCACTCCGCTCGTGCGCTTCCGCCGCCTCTTGCCGGAGACAGCGAAAGTGGAGCTGTGGATGAAGGACGAGTCGCGCAACCCGACCGGCTCGTTCAAGGACCGCGGTCTGTCCCTCGCGGTAAACCGGGCGCGCGAGCTGGGAGCGCCGGGCGTGCAGCTCGCGAGCGCGGGAAACGCCGCCCTGGCGCTGGTCGCCTACGCCGCCGCGGCCGGCCTGCCGGCCCGGGTGGCCCTGCCCGAAGACACGCCGCGCGCGATCTTCCGGCGCTGCTGGGAGCACGGGGCCGAGGTGCTGTCGTCGCCGGGCACTCTGGTCGAGGCGGCGAAGCTCCTGGAGGAGGGGAAGGAGAAGTACTGGACGGTCTCGACCCTCCGCGAGCCCTACCGGGCGGAGGGGAAGAAGACGATGGGGCTGGAGCTCGCCGAGCAATTCGGCTGGGAGCTGCCGGACTGGATCGTCTACCCCCTGGGCGGCGGCACCGGCATCGTGGGGATGCACAAGGCGTTCGACGAGCTTGGCCGGCTGGGGCTGATCGGCCCGAAGCGCCCGCGCTTCCTCATCGTGCAGGCTTCCGGGTGCGCGCCGATTGTGCGCGCCTGGGAGCAGGGCGAGGAGTCGGCCCCCGTCTGGGAGGACCCCAAGACGCGCGTCTGGGGCCTGCGCGTGCCCAAGGCCATCGGCGATTTCCTGGTGCTCCGGGCGGTGCGGGAGTCGGGAGGCCGGGCCATCGCGGTGGACGAATCCCGGCTCGACAAGATCGCCTCCTGGGTCGCCGCCCACGAAGGCCTGAGGATCGGCCCCGAGGGGGCCGCCACGCTCGCCGCCGTGGAAGACATGGCCATCGCCGGAGCCTTCGAGCCGGGCGAGCGGGTGGTGGCGTTTCAGACGGGCAGCCCGGACAATTACTTGTGAGGCCGAATCTTAAGACCGCGGGGAGCCCCCACCCGGGCCCTCACCCCCAACCCCTCTCCCGCCACCCCTTTCCCCCTCCCCGGGA
>DATHUD010000723.1:0-4641 GCA_035462575.1 Thermoanaerobaculia bacterium
CGGCTGGGCGACGAGGCCACCCTCTGGAGAAGCGACGGCACCAGCGCGGGCACTTTCCCGGTTCTGGAGGCCGTCCCTTCGTCAGGCGTGGGCTCCTTGACCACCGCCGGGGGCCTGCTCTTCTTCAGCCAGGGCGACGCCCTCTGGCGATCGGACGGAAGCGCCGCGGGGACCTTCAAGATCCCCGGGCCGGACCCCGCCAGCTCCCTCTTCGTCGTGGGGCCGCGGGTGTTCTTCTCGGCCTACGACCCGGTGATCGGCACCGAGCTCTGGGCGATCGACACGCGGGAGGATTGAGGCCATGGGGAGCTTCCTCCAGGATGTCCGATACGCGTTCCGAAGCCTCCTCAAGAGCCCGGGGTTCACCGCCGTGGCGGTGGTCATCCTCACCCTGGGGATCGGCGCGAACGCCACGATCTTCACCCTGGTCGAAGAGCTCTTCTTCGAGCCGCCGGCCGGCGTCGGCGAGCCCGGCGGGGTCGTGCGCCTCCACCGGTTCAACAAGCAGGATCCCGAGGAGTGGTGGAGCCACCCCGACTACGTCTTCTTCCGGGAGAGGAACCGCTCGTTTTCGGGGCTCGCGGCCTACTCGCCCGATCTCGTTCCCGTGACCGCCGCGACGCCCCTGGGGGGCGACCGGCCGCTCCGCGCCGAGGCGTCCTACGTCTCCGCCAATTTCTTCGACGTCCTGAAAGTCCGCCCGGCCGCCGGACGGGGCTTCCTCCCGCAGGAGGGCGCCGCGCCGGGGCAGGCCGCGGTCGTCGTCGTGAGCCACGGCTTCTGGCGTGGCGCTCTGGGCGGAAACCCCGAGGCCGTGGGCTCGACCCTCCGGCTCAACGGCCACCCCTTCACCGTGGCCGGCGTGGCGCCCGCGGAATTCCAGGGCGTGAGCCCGGTCGAGCCCGCGGCGGACCTCTGGGTTCCGGTCACGATGCACCCCGTGCTCACGCCTTCGGAATCCGACTGGCTGAACCGGGTGAAGGACAGCGAGGTCACCTGGCTCCAGGTGCTCGGGCGCCTGCGGCCCGGCACCTCCCCCGAAGCCGCGAAGGCGGACATGGACCTCCTCTCCGCAGCCTTCACCCAGGAGTTTCCGGAGACGGCCCGCGAGGGGCAGAGGGTCGAGCTCATGCCCTCCTTCCAACTCCTCGCAACCGCGAAGAGCCAGCTCGAAAAGCTCGCGGGGCTGCTCCTCGCGGTCGTGGCGCTGGTCCTTCTCGTGGCGTCGGCCAACGTCGCCATCCTCCTGCTCGCCCGCGCCACGGCGCGCCGCAAGGACTTCGGCGTGCGCGTGGCCCTGGGCGCCAACCGGCGGCGGATCGTCTCGCAGCTCCTGGCCGAAAGCGTCCTGCTCTCGCTCGCCGGCGGGATCGGCGGCTACCTCCTGGCGTTCTGGACGGCGAGCCTGGCCTCCCGCGCCCTCCCCTTCCAGTTCGCCGTCGGCTTCGCGCCGGACGCCCGGGTGCTCGCCCTGACGCTCGCCGTGGCCACGGCCTCGGCCGTCCTCTTCGGGTTGGCGCCCGCCCTCCAGGCGTCGCGCGCAGACGTGGTCTCGCTCATCAAGCTCGGCGACCCGGGGAGCGGGCGCTCGCGCCCCCTGGAAATCCTTGTCGTCGCCCAGGTGGCCCTCTCGATCGTGCTCGTGGCGGGCGCGGCGCTCTTCGTCCGCAGCCTGCGCGCGGCCGAATCGGTCGACCTGGGCTTCCAGACGGAGAACCGGCTCCTCGTTTCGGTGAACCTCGCCAATCACGGGTACGACAAGGAGGGCCTGATCCGCTTCGTGGACCAGGCCGTGGAGCGCACGGCGGCTCTGCCCGGGGTGCAGCGCGTCTCGACCGTCCAACTCGCGCCGTTCAGCGGGAGGTGGAGGACCGGCTTCCAGGAGGGCCCGCTCGTCGGCTCCCACGTCAACGTGAACGCGGTGGGCCCGGGCTACTTCGAGGCGATGGGCATTCCGCTCGTCGCGGGCCGGGGCTTCACTCCGCAAGACCGGGAGGAGAGCCCGCGCGTCCTGATCATCAACGAAACCCTGGCCCGGCGGCTCTGGCCGAACAGCGACCCGGTCGGGCAGACGTTCGGGCTCTGGGGTGAACCGAAGACCGTCGTGGGCGTCGTGAAAAACGCCGTCTACCACGAGCTCGGGGAGGCCCCTGTTCAACACGTCTACCTGCCGACGCTCCAGGTCGGCGCGAAGGATTTCTCCCTCCTCCTGGAGACCGCCGGCAACCCCAAGGCGCTGTCGCGGTCCGTGGAGGACGCGATCCACTCGATCGATCCCGACGTGGCGATCGCCAAGGTCGCCACGATGGAAGAGACCCTTGAAAAGGTTTTCGGAAGGTACCGCGTGAGCGCGACGCTCGTCACCCTCTTCGCCGCGATCGCCTTGACGCTCGCCGCCGTGGGCCTCTACGGCACGCTCTCCTACCTCGTGGCGCAGAGCCGGCGGGCCATCGGCGTGCGCCTGGCCCTGGGCGCCACGGCCAGGCGGATCGTGCGCGCCGTGGTCACCCGCGGGCTGGTGCTTTCAGGGATCGGCATCGTCTTAGGAATCGCCGCGGCCTGGGGCGCCTCGCGCTTCGTGGCCGGATTCGTCTACGGCGTCAGCCCCCAGGACCCGGCGACCTTCCTCGCCGTCGCCGTGATCCTGGTGGCCGTCACCTGTCTCGCGAGCTGCCTGCCCGCGCTGCGGGCCTCGCGGGTCGACCCGGTGGATGTTTTGAAGTAGGCCCGGACTAGAACCGCGAGGCTGCGAGCGTCACGTCCGCGTGCTTCCAAGCCTCGCGGAAGCGCGCCTCGACCTTCGCGGCCTCCTCCTTCTTCCCCTGTGTGGCGAGGCTCTGGCGCAGGCCGTTCAGGGACCAGCCGTTTTCGGGGAACTTCCGCAGATCCTCCTGATAGACCCGCTCGGCGTCCGCGGGACGGCCCGCCTCGAGGAGGACTGCACCCAGGATCTGCCGGGACGGGAAGTGCCACGGGGGCGGCTCGTCGTAATTGAGGGCGTCCTCCGCCGTCACGGCGGCTTCGAGATGCCGGACCGCCGCGTCCCAGTCGCGCCGCGCCGCGGCCGTCTCCCCGGCGAGGAGGGCGTCCGCCACTTTCAGCAGGTCGGAGACGGTGTTGATGTCCCACACCGTCATCTTCGCCATGGCCGGCTCCGCGGCCAGGGCGCGCACCTTCTCGCGCTCCCGGTCCGCCTCGTCCGGACGCCCGGTGCGGGCGAAGGCCATGCCGCGGGCGTAGTGCCAGACAGCCCGGGGATAGACGAGGTCGGCGTCCGGCTCCGGCGTCTTCAGGATCTCGTCCCACCGGCCGAAACGGACGAGGGCGTAGATCGGAGTGATCTGGTAGTGCTGGAGCGTGCCGAGCCCGTCCTGCCGCATGGCGTGGTGATCGATCCCGGAGGCCATGTCGCGGGCGGCTTCTAGGGCGAGCGCGCTCCGTCCCTCGAACGTGGCCGCGGCCCACAGGAAGTGATGGTTGTGGGGCATGTAGACGAGCGGGTAGAGCCCCTGCGCGTGGCACTGGGTGACGTAGCTCTTGTCGGCCTCCATGGCCCGCTGGTTGGCGACCGAGGCGTCGTGGTAGCGCCCCACGCGGATGTAGATGTGAGCGGGCATGTGGACCAGATGGCCCGCCGCGGGCACGAGGCTCCCCAGCCGTTCGGCCGCCGCGACGCCGAGCTCGGGGCGGACGGCCTCGACCGCGTGGATATAAAAATGATTGGCGCCCGGGTGATCCGGATCGCGCGCGAGCACCCCTTCGAGAACGGCCAGAATCTCGCGCGTGGCCGGCTTCGGCTGGCCGTCTTTCTCCCAGTAGGCCCAGGGCATGGTGTCCATCAGGGACTCGGCGAACAGGGTGGCCGCGTCGGAGTCCTCGGGGTAACGCCAGGCGAGCCGGCGCATGGCGTCGGCGTAGGCGCTGTCGAGGGCGGCGCGGTCCGCCGTGGGCGAGTCCGAATAGCGGGCCGAGAGGGCTTCGATCCAGGCGCGCTCCTTCTCCCCCGCTTTCGCGGCGAGGGCCTGGGCCTTCCTCAGGGCGTCCCACGCCTCGGCGACCGCGGCCTCCTCCATCTTGGCGTTGATGTTCGGCCCCTGCACGAGGGCCACGCCCCACCAGCACATCGCGCACTCGGGGTCCAGACGCGCGGCCTCGCGGAACGAGCGGGCCGCTTCGGCGTGGTTGAAGGCGTAGGCCAGAGTTAGCCCCTGGTCGAAGTAGCGCTGGGCGAGTGGGCTCTTCGTGGCGACCGCGTGGTGGTGCTTCCCCCTCCCTTCGAGCAGCGGCGCCGTCCGGCCGTCCGCCGGCTCGGCGGAGCGGGCCGGGACCGCCAGGAGCGCCAGGAGCGCCGCGGCGCAGAGAGCGAGCTGTATCGATCGAGTCGTCATGACGACGTTCTCCTTCTGTTCAGAGGAGGAGAGCCATCCAGAGGCTCCCCTCGCCTTTCCTCTACGCGGAACGCGGACAAACCCGCCAAACGGGGCACGAGCGTTGCAGGATCCTACCCTTTGGCGGGGAGGGATGGACCCTTGGCGTCTTGCAGGAGGTCAATCATGGCAAATCTGGCGATCAGAAACGAAAAAAAGAGCCACGGCTCGGTGCTCGCGGTAGCGCCCGACGTCGCGTGCCTGCAGCTTTCCC
>DATHUD010000724.1:0-3029 GCA_035462575.1 Thermoanaerobaculia bacterium
CTCGTCGCTCTGCGGGAGGAACAGGGCCGGGCCCTCCTTCGAGAGGACGCCCACGTAGACCCGGGTGGGGTTGGTGTAGACGTAGGAGAACTCGAAGCCGCTGAAGGTCAGGTTGAAGTCGCGGTTCGAGAGGAAGTAGAGGTAGCGCCCCTGGGGATCGAAGACCGGCTCGGCCTCGGCGGTCAGCTCGCTCGTGAGCTGGCGGGCCTTCTTGTCGTCCAGCGAGTAGAGCCAGACGGAGGAGAGCTGCGAGCTGCCGATCTTGGTGTAGGCGAGCCAGCGGCTGTCGGGCGCCCAGGTGTAGTCGACGATGTCCTGCTCTTCGTCCTGGTCGGCGTCGGTCACCCGGCCGGACTGGACGTCGAGGACGCGGAGCTTCCGGTCCTTGTCGCCGAAGGCGAGCTTCTTCGAGTCGGGCGACCAGCGGGGGGTGAAGCGCCAGATCCCCTGGTCCTGGGTGACGCGGCGCTCTTCGCCCGAGCCGTCGCCGGGGCGCACGTAGACCTCGTATTCGCCGGAGCGGTCCGAGAGGTAGGCGACCCAGCGGCCGTCGGGAGACCAGGTGGCGTCCCGCTCGCGGACTCCCGGGGAGTTGGTGAGGTTCCTGACCTCGCCCTTTTCGGCCGGCACGGTGAACAGGTCGCCGCGCGCGACGAAGAGGGCCCGCTTGCCGGTGGGCGAGAGGGCCATGGCCTCGGCATCCTCGCTCACGTTCTTGAAGTAGGGGAGCGTCTTGGGCAGGTCGCCTTCGACGCGGATCGAGACCTCGCCGCTCTTGCCGGAGGACGGATCGAAGATCCACAGCGAGCCGCCGTTCTCGTAGACGATGCGGCTGCCGTCGCCGCTCGGCCAGAGGACGTCGAAGACGTCGTGGTTCGTCACCTTGCGCGCCGCTCTGGTTCCCGCGTCATAGGCGTAGAGGTTGACCGTGCGGTCGCGGTTCGAGACGAAGTAGACGTTGTTGCCGACCCAGACGGGCTGGTTGTCGATCCCCTTGTCTTCGGTGATCCGTAGGGCGGTATCGTTTTTCAGGTTGTAGATCCAGACGTCCGAGGCGCGCCCGCCGTAGTAGCGCTTCCAGGTGCGCCATTCGTTCATCACGGGCGCGAAGGCGAAGCGGGTGCCGTCGGGGGAGAGGGTTCCGGTGGAGCTCTCCCTTATCGCCATCGGCTTTTCCATGCCGCCCGCGGCCGGCACCGTGTAGGGCCGGGCGTTGCGGTTGGTGTAGGGGGTCCGGTGGGCGAGGAAGACGACGCTCTTGCCGTCCGGCGTCCAGTCGATCACCTGGTTGTCCACGCCGCCGCGGAGCGGGATCTGGCCGACGTCGTTGTGGAAGGTGAGCTGCCGGGGGGTGCCGCCGTCCACGCTGATGACGTAGACCTGGCGGGTGCCGTTGTACTGCCCGGTGAAGGCGATGTCCCGGCCGTCCGGCGAGAATTTGGGGAACAGCTCCTGGCCGGGGCCGGAGGTGAGGCGCCGGGCGGTGCCCCCTTCAGCCGGGGCGATCCAGAGGTCGCCCGCGTAAACGAAGGCGAGCGTGTCCTTGTGAATGTCGGGGAAGCGCAGCAGGCGCGTGCCCTCCCGGCCGTCCTGGGCCAGGGCCATGGCTGGCAGGAGAAGCAACGCCAGCGCTCCAATCATCTTGCGCACAGAAATCTCCTTTCCGAGACAGAGTCTCCCGGAAGCGTGGTACGGCCGTTTCGGGGGAAAGTTGCGGCCTCCAGGGCCAAAACCCGTCCACCGGGGCGGGCCATTCCCCACCCCGGAAGGTCTGGTCCCCGCTCCGGGAAGGGAGTATTCTGGCAACTGGTCTACGAGGGGATCGCCGTACATTCCACAACTCGACAGACGGATGGGAGAGAGAGGAGGGAAGGGATGAACACGAACCGGCGCGATCGGCGGAGGAACGCCACGCTCGTTCTGGCCATGGCCGCGCTGTTGCTGGGCGGAGCCGCGTCCGCCCAGAACGGCACGATGATGCAGTACTTCCACTGGTACAACACCCAGGGGGACAACCTCTGGCTGAAGGTCTCCGACCAGGCGGACGAGCTGTCCGCGGCCGGCATCACCGCCCTCTGGCTGCCGCCGGCCTACAAGGGGACGAGCGGGGACGACGTGGGCTACGGCGCCTACGACCTCTACGACCTGGGCGAGTTCAACCAGAAGGGGTCGGTGCGCACGAAGTACGGCACGAAGGCCCAATATCTCGCGGCCATCCAGGCGGCGCACGCGAACGGTATCGAGGTCTACGGCGACGTCGTCTTCAACCACAAGGGCGGGGCCGACACGACCGAGTGGGTCACCGCCACGCGGGTCGAGACCGGGAACCGGAACCAGGAGTACGGCGGCGACGTCTCGATCCAGGCCTGGACGAGCTTCGACTTCCCCGGCCGGGGCAACACCCACTCCTCCTTCAAGTGGCGCTGGTATCACTTCGACGGCGTGGACTGGGCCCAGAACCTCCAGGAGAGCGGGAAGATCTACAAGTTCCGCGGCACCGGCAAGGCCTGGGACTGGGAGGTCGAGCCCGAATTCGGCAACTACGACTACCTGATGTTCGCCGACCTCGACATGGCGCACCCGGACGTCGTCAACGAGCTCAAGAGCTGGGGCGTCTGGTACGCCAACACGACCGGGGTGGACGGCTTCCGGCTGGACGCGATCAAGCACATCAAATACGACTTCTGGAACACCTGGCTCGATCACGTGCGCACGACCACGGGGAAGCCCCTGTTCACGGTGGGCGAGCTGTGGAGCTACGACGTGCAGAGGCTCCACAACTGGCTCACGAAGACAGGGGGCCGGGCCCACCTCTTCGACGCTCCGCTGCACCTGAACTTCCACCAGGCGTCGACGGGCGGCGGCAACTACGACATGAGGAACATCCTCTCCAACACCCTCATGGCGCAGCAGCCCGCGAAAGCCGTGACGCTCGTCGAGAACCACGACACGCAGCCGCTCCAGGCGCTCGAGTCGCCCGTGCAGGACTGGTTCAAGCCGCTCGCCTACGCGTTCATCCTGCTGCGCGA
>DATHUD010000725.1:0-1853 GCA_035462575.1 Thermoanaerobaculia bacterium
CCCGAGGTATAGATCACATAGGCCAGATTTTCGGCCACCGGCTCGCCGGCGGCAGGCATCACGCCACCGGCGGCGCGGGGGCCGTCGTCGCCATCGAGCAGAAGAATCTCGGCGCTCCCTGCGGCCACCCGGTCGCGCAGGTGGATCTGGGTGAGTAACACGGGGGCGCGCGCGTCGTCGAGCATGAAGGCCAGGCGTTGCGCCGGGTACGCGGGGTCGAGCGGCACATAGGCACCTCCGGCCTGGAGAATTCCCAGCACGCCGATGATCACGTCGAGAGAGCGTTCGACCAGCACACCGACGAGGACATCCGGGCCGACGCCGAGCTGGCGCAGGCGCTCGGAGAGGCGGCCGGCCCGGGCGCCGAGCTCGGCATAGGTGAGCGCTTCGTCTCCGAAAACCACGGCGACGGCCTCCGGCGTCCGCCGCATCTGGAGCTCGAAGAGCTCGTAGACACAGGCTCGGGACGGCAGTACCGAGGCGGTGTCGTTCCATTCGGTCAGGATCTGTCCCTGTTCCTCCGGGCTCAGGAGAGGCAGGGAGAACGCCGGCTCGTCCGGCGCGGAGACCGCCGCCGCGAGCAGGCGCTCGAAATGTCCACCCAGCCGGTCGACGGTGGTGCCATCGAACAGGCTGGTCGAGTATTCGATGAAACCGGCCAGTGCGCCGTCATGCTCTTCGAGGACGATCGTGAGGTCGAACTTCGCCGTCGTCGTCAGGATGCCCACCGGCCGCAGGCGCAGGTCCCGAACCTCCAGGCTCTCCGTGGGCGCGTTCTGTAACACGAACATCACCTGGAACAGGGGCGTTTGCGCCAGGCTCCTCTCCGGCGCGAGCTCCTCGACCAGCTTTTCGAACGGCACGTCCTGGTGCACGAAAGCCGCGAGAGCCGTCTCCCACACCCGGCCGAGCAGCTCGCGAAACGACGGGTCTCCGATCACATGACCGCGCATCACCAGGGTATTGACGAAAAACCCGATCAATCCCTCGGTCTCCACCCGGCTGCGCCCTGCGACGGGTGAGCCCACCGCGAGATCGTCCTGGCCGCCGTAGCGCGCCAGAAGGGCCTCGAAGCCGGCGAGAAGCACCATGAAGAGCGTCGCGCCCTCGCGCCGGCCGAGAATCTGCATCTGCCGGGTGAGCCGGGCAGGGAACCGGACCGGCCGGGAGGCGCCGCGGAAGCTCTGGACCGCGGGGCGCGGCCGGTCCGTGGGCAGCTCGAGGAGCGGCGGCAACCCGGCGAGCTGCCGGCGCCAGAAGGCGACCTCGTTGTCCAGGACCTCGCCGTGCAGCCAGGAGCGCTGCCAGACCGCGAAATCCGCGTATTGCACCGGCAGCTCGGGCAGGGGGGAGGGCCGGCCCTCGGTCAAGGCGGCATAGAGCGCCGCCACCTCGCGCACCAGGACGCCCATGGACCAGCCGTCGCTCGCGATGTGGTGCAGGGTCAGCGCGAGGACGTGATCTGCGCCGGTCAGCCGCAGCAGGACGCCGCGCAGCATCGGACCCCGCGCGAGATCGAACGGCCGGCCTGCTTCTTCGCCGGCCAGGGCGAGAGCCTGCATCTCGCGCGGGGTCTCCTGGAGCCCGGCCAGGTCGACGACGGGGAGCCTGAAGGGTTGCGCCGGTTGGACCAGCTGGACCGGCGAGCCCTCCGGAGCGGCGAACACCGTGCGCAAGGCCTCGTGCCGGCGCACGATCTCGCTCAAGGTGCACCGCAGCACCGCGACGTGCAGAGGCCCTTCGACGCGCAGCGCCACCGGCATGTTGTAGAGCGCGCTGCCCGGCTCGAGCTGGTCGATGAACCAGAGGCGCTGCTGTGCGAACGACAGGGGCTGAGGGCCTTGCCGCGAGGC
>DATHUD010000726.1:0-21598 GCA_035462575.1 Thermoanaerobaculia bacterium
GGGATTGTGCTCCAGCGCGGCTTCCAGGCGCTCCAAGGCTTCGGCGGGGTCGCCTCGCAGCAGGGCGACACGGGCGAGGCCGTAGTGGCAGCTGCTGTGGATCGGGTCGCCTTCCAAACCCTTGCGAAAGTGGCTTTCGGCTTCGGCGAGCGCTCCGAGGGCCAGGGAACAGCAGCCCAGCTTGTAGCCGCGCTTTCCCGGCGTCATGCAGAGATCCCCCGGAACCTGGCTCGTCCCGCTCTTCGGATCCAGGCTGCGCCGGACCCGGCTGTAGGCTTCGTGGGCGTGGGCGAAACGGCCGTCCGCGTAGAGGATCTCGGCGAGCACGTAGAACGCCAGGGATTGATCGGGGATGAGGGCCAGGCTCTTCTGGACGCAGCCCACGGCGGCACCCCGGAGCCCTTCCTCCGAGAGGAGGGACGCGAGCATGCACCAGGCGGAGGCCCTCAGGGAAACAGCGCACTCCTCATCGTCCACGATGCTGCGGAAGGCCTCCTTGGCCTCCTCCAGCCGGCGGAGATACCACAGGGTCTTTCCGCGGTAGTAGCAGGCCCAGAAATTCCGGGAGTCCTTCTCCAACTCGCGGTCCAGCAGGCGCAGGTAGCCCCGCTGTTTGGAGTCCAGTCTCTCCCGGGACAGATGGTTCACCAAGTGTGTGAGCTTCAGGGTGGACAGGCTGCCGATCTGGAAACCCGCCCGGACCACGGTCTCGTTCGGCCGTTCGTGGACGATGCCCTCGTACCGGATGGCGGGATGGTTCCGGAAGAGCCGGAGGATCTCGATGGGATAGACGTCGCTCTCGCCGTCCGGGTGCGTGACGATGTCGTGGCGCTCGATGAAGAAGCCGCCGACCTCAGGTCCGGCGTCGCGGACGGCAGAGAGCAGGGCCTCGGGGTGCGAGACCCGCTCGTCGGCGTCGAGGCAGAGGATAAAGCGTCCCCGGGCCGCAGCGATTCCCGCATTCCGCGCCGCCGAGAAGTCGTCGTCCCAGGCCCGGTGCAGCACACGGCAACCATACTCCTGGGCGATCTCGACGGTGCGGTCCACGGAGCCCGTGTCCACGAGGATGATCTCCTCCGCGACCGGACGGACGGAATCCAGGCACCCCGCCAGGAACCGCTCCTCGTTCTTCGTGATCAGACAGACCGAGAGCAGCACCGGCGGGGGACGGAAGATCGTTCAGGAGTGGTAAAAGGAATCGAAGGGGGGCTGCGGGAGGACAGCGGCATTCTTTCCGTCGCCGCTGGGCGAAACGCCGCCGAGGATCTCTTCCAACACGGCAGGATCGATCGTCTTCAGATCCTCAGCCTTCGGTCGGCTCTTGCTGTTCTCGGGTTTCATGAGAACTCCTTTCAGGAGGGTATCCCAGAGGAGTAACAGAGGCAGCAGCCGATGTCAATCCAGCTCAGCCCCCGAGCTTCCCGATCTCGTCGTCCAGAAAAGCCCGCGCATGCTCGAGAGACGCGCGGCGGACCGCCGAATGGGTCTCCCCGATTTCTGTGAGAACCCGCCGCCGGGACAGCTCGAGGCCCTCCCGCTTCTGTTTGCGCACGCGCTCTTCGGCTCGGAGAGCCTCTCCCCGGTCCAAGAGAACGTCGATATTCTGGATCTGCGATTCGACAGATTTGCTTTCCCAACCACGTGCCATGTCAGTGTTCCTCCAGTTTGGCAACAACTGCGCGGCGGTCGGAATTCCCCAAGGTTTACCCCTCCCCCAGGCTCTCTTCCTGGAACAGAAGCGCCAGCTCTTCCTCGGAGAGGCCCTCGAGCCCGTCCATGGATTCGACGGCCTTCTGGCCGAGGGCGGCGGCGAAGCCTTCGAGGGTGGGGCTTTCGAAGAGGGTCTGGAGGGGAATATCCACGCCGAAGGCCTCCTCGATGCGGGAGAGGACGCGGGTGGCGAGGAGGGAGTGGCCGCCCAGGTCGAAGAAGCCGTCCTGGAGCCCGACCTGGTCGACACCCAGGACGTCGCCCCAGATGCCCGCCACTTCGACCTCCAGAGGGGTTCTCGGGGGGAGGAAGCCGTCGTCCGTGCGGCTCCGGTCGGGAGCGGGGAGCGCCCGGCGGTCTACCTTGCCGCTGGGGGTCAGGGGGAAGGCGTCCAGGACGACGAACACCGCGGGCACCATGTGGGCCGGCAGCCGCCCGGCGAGAAAGGCCCGCAGGTCCGGGATCTCCGGGGCGTCTCCCCCACTGGGGACCACGTAGGCCGCGAGGAGCTTCTCCTGGCCGTCGGTCCGCGCCATCACGGCCGCGGCCGCGATCCGCGGGTGACGCAGGAGGGCGGCCTCGATCTCTCCGGGCTCGATCCGGAAGCCCCGGATCTTGACCTGGTGGTCGACGCGCCCGAGGAACTCGATCCGGCCGTCCGGACGCCGCCTCGCGAGGTCGCCGGTGCGGTAGAGGCGGGCGCCGGGCTCGTCCGAGAAGGGGTCGGGCACGAACTTCCCGGCGGTGAGCGCGGGCTGCCCCAGGTAGCCGCGGGCGAGGATGCCGCCCAGGACCAGCTCTCCGGGTACGCCCACGGGCAGCAGGCTCCCGCCGCGGTCCAGGACCCACGCCGACCGGCCGGGCATGGGATGGCCGATGGGGACGGGTCCGGTGGCATTTTCGGGGATCTTCCCCACCTCCTCGACGGTCGCGGTGACGACCGTCTCGGTGGGGCCGTAGCCGTTGAGCAGCCGGACGAGCCGGAGCGGCGTCTGGTGGTAGAGACGAACGATCTCGGCCGGCATCTCGTCGCCGCCCACGATCATCATGTGCGGGAGGGCGGGCATGGAGGCGGCCCCCGCGAGGCTGCGGACCCACTCGGCCCAGTAGGCGGGCGGGAGGTTCAGGTCGGTGATGCCCTGCGCGGCGATCCGCCGGGTCATCTCCGCCGGCTCCGGGAGAGCCGCTCCCCGCGGCACGACGGCCGCTCCGGAGAGGAGAGACGCGAGGAGGTCTTCAACCGACACGTCGAAGCTGGAGGAGGCGAAGAGGAGCTTCCGTCTTCCCGGCCCGAGCCCGTAGACGCGGGCGGCGATCACCGCGTGCGCCGCCGCGGCGCCGTGCGGGACCGCCACCCCTTTCGGGTTGCCTGTGGAGCCCGACGTGTAGATGACATAGGCGAGGTTCGCGGGCTCCAGGGCGGGCGGGACGAAGGCCTCGACCTCCTCCTCCCCATCGGCGTGGAGGGAAAGGACAGGGACGCGCTCCGCCACGCCCGCCGGCAGGGGCGCTTCGGTCAGCACGGCCGCGCAGCCGGCGTCCGCGAGCAGGAGGGCGACCCGCTCGGCCGGGGAGGACGGGTCGATCGGCACGTAGACCCCGCCGGCCTCGAGCACGGCGACGAAGGCCACCGCGAGCCCCGCCGTGCGGTCGCAGTAGACCCCCACCGGGATCTCGGGCCCTACGCCCAGGGCCGCGAGGCGGGCGGCGATCCGCCGGGCCCGGGTGCGGAGCCCGGTGTAGGTCAGGACCTCGTCCGGGGTGATGACGGCGGGCGCGTCCGGCATCTCCGCGACCTGGGCAAGGAACAGGTCGCGGACCGTGGTCTCCTCCGGGTGGAGGACGCCGCGCCGCAGGCCGTCGTTCCAGGCCGCGAGCTCGACCCTCTCCGCGGCGGTGAGGAGAGGCAGCTCGGAGATCCGGGCCTCCGGGGAGGCGGCGATCCCTTCGAGGAGCGTTTCGAAGTGGCCGAGCATCCTCCGGACGGTCGTGGCGTCGAACAGGTCGGTCGCGTATTCCGCACCGCCCTCGAGGCCGTCCGCCCCTCCTTCGAAGCTCAGGGAGAGGTCGAACTTGGCGGTCCCCAGGTCCACGGCTTCGTTCGCCAGGGAGAGGCCGGGAGCCAGCTCTCCGCTCCCCGCAGACCGCGCCAGGGAGAAGGAGACCTGGACGATGGGCGTCCGCGAGAGGTCCCGCTCGGGCGCGAGCTCCTCGACCAGCCGCTCGAAGGGGAGGTCCTGGTGGGCGTAGGCCGCGAGCGCGGTTTCGCGCGTCCGGCCGAGGAGCTCGCCGAAGGTGGCGCCGGCCGCGGCGCCGGTCCGCAGCGCCAGGGTGTTGACGAAGAAGCCGATGAGCGGCTCGGTCTCTCCCCGGTTGCGGTTGGCCACGGGGGTGCCCACGACGAGGTCCGGCTCGCCCGTGTAGCGGGAGAGGAGCGCCCCGAAAGCGGCGAGGAGAGTCATGAAGAGGGTGGCCCCCCGCTCGCGGCTCAGGGGCTCGAGGCGCAGGGCGAGCTCCGGAGGCAGGATCAGGCCCTCGGCCGCGCCGCGTTGGCTGCGCACCGGGGGCCGCGGGCGGTCCGCGGGCAGGTCGAGCACCAGAGGGCAGCCGCGGAGCGCCTCGCGCCAGAAGGCGAGCTGAGCCTCGAGCGCGCCCCCTTCGAGCCACCGGCACTGCCAGAGCGCGAAGTCGGCGTACTGGAGGGGGAGCTCGGGGAGCGGCGACGGCCGGCCCGTCCGGGCGGCCTCGTAGAGGATGCCGAGCTCGTGGTGGAGGACGCCGGCCGACCAGCCGTCCGCCGCGATGTGGTGGAAGGTGAGGAGGAGCCGGTGGTCCTCCGCGGCCAGGCGGAGGAGCGTCTCGCGCAGGACCGGCCCCCGCCGCAGGTCGAAGGGGCGCCGGGCTTCGTCCTCTACCCGGCGGAAGGATTCGGCCTCCCGCGCCGGCTCCGCGAGCCCCGAAAGGTCTACGACGGGCAGCGGCCGGAGCGCGGGCTCCCCCACCACCTGGACGGCCTCCCCGCGGACGGCCGTGTACGTCGTGCGCAGAACCTCATGGCGGCGGACGATTTCGGACAGGGCCCCGGCGAGCGCCGGGACGGAGAGGGCGCCGCCCAGGCGGAAGACCACGGGCAGGTTGTAGGCGGCGGTGCCGGGCTGGAGCTGCTCCAGGAACCACAGGCGCTGTTGGGAGAAGGAGAGCGCGAGGTCCCGCTCCTCCCGCCCGGAGGCGGCCGGCGCCGCTTCGACTCCCGCCCCGGCGAGCCGCTCGGCCTCGATGCGCGCCGCGAGCGCCTCGACCGTGGAGCCTTCGAACACGGCCCGGAGCGGCAGCTCGACGCCGAAGAGGTCGCGGATCCGCGAGACGAGCCGGGTGGCGAGCAGCGAGTGGCCTCCCAGCTCGAAGAAGTTGTCGTTTGCAAAGACCGCCTCGATCCCCAGGAGGCCGGCCCAGGCGCGGGCCAGGAGCTGCTCGGTCGGCGTACGCGGAGCCACGCGGTCCTTGCCGGCATTCCTGGCCTCGGCCCCGGGCGCGGGGAGAGCGCGGCGGTCCACCTTGCCGTTGGGGGTGAGGGGGAAGGCGGCGAGGACGACGAACGCCGCCGGCACCATGAAGGCCGGCAGCCGCACGGCGAGGTCCGCGCGGAGGTCCTCCAAGTCCAGGGCCCTCCCCTCGCGGGGGATGACGTAGGCCACGAGGCGCTTCTCGCCACCTTCCGAGCGCACGGCCACGACCGCGGAAAAGACGTCCGGATGGCGCAGGACCGCGGCCTCGACCTCGCCCGGCTCCACCCGGAAGCCGCGGACCTTCACCTGGTGGTCGGCCCGGCCTCCGAACTCGAAGGCGCCGTCCGGCAGCCGCCGCACGAGGTCGCCCGTCCTGTACAGGCGGGCGCCGGGGAGGCCGGAGAACGGGTCGGGCCCGAAGCGCTCGGCGGTGAGCGCCGGGTGGTCCAGGTAGCCGCGGGCGAGGAGGCCGCCCAGGTACATCTCGCCCGGCACGCCCAGGGGCACGGGGTTGCCGTCGCGGTCGAGCACGTGGGCCGAGCGGCCGGGGATCAGGCGGCCCACGGGGGCGGCGCCCGCGATCTCGAGCGGGAGGTCCTGCACCTCCTGCAGAGTGGCGGTGACGACCGCCTCGGTCGGGCCGTAGACGTTGAGCAGCCGGACGTGCCCGAGCGGGCCGGTCCGCACGAGGCGCACGACTTCGCCCGGCATCTCGTCGCCGCCCACGATGACGAGCCGGAGCGCGGGGGGCGCCTCGGCGCCCGGCCCGAAGCTCCGCACCCACTCGATCCAGTAGGCGGGGGCGAAGTTGACGACCGTGACCGCGAGCTCGCGGAGAAGCCGCGTGGTCTCGGCGAGCGCCGGTAGCTCGGCCCCCCGGGGCACGAGGGCGGCGCCCGAAAGAAGCGGGCCCAGGAGGTTCTCGACCGAGACGTCGAAGCTCGGGGAGACGAAGAGGAGGAAGCGGTCCCCCGGCCCCAGGCCGTAGTAGCGGCCGGCCTCGATCCCCTGCGTGGCCGCGGGCCCGTGGGGGACGCCCACCCGCTTCGGGGTGCCCGTGGAGCCTGAGGTGTAGATCACGTAGGCCAGGTTCCCGGGCGCCAGAGCCTTCGGCACGAACGGCCCGGCCTCCCCTTCCGCGGCCTCGCCGATCCGGAGGACGGGGAGGCGGTCCGCCACGGCGGCCGGCGGCTCGCCCTCGGCGAGCAGCGCGGCGCAGCCGGCATCCCCCACCATGAAGGCGATCCGGTCGGGCGGGTAGGACGGGTCGAGCGGCACGTATACGCCGCCCGCCTCCATCACGGCCACGAAGGCGGTGATGAGCCCGGCCGTGCGGTCGCAGTAGACGCCCACCGGCACCTCGGGCCCCACGCCCAGGGCCTGGAGCCGGGCGGCGATCCGGACGGCGCGGGCGCGGAGGTCCGCGTAGGAGACGGTCCCCTCGGGGGTGACGATCGCGGGGGCCTGCGGCGTGCGCGCCGCCTGGGCCTCGAAGAGGTCGCGGATCGTGGTCTCCCCGGGGCCGGGCCGGCTGCGGCGGAGCCCCGCGTTCCAGGCTGAAAGCTCCTCCCGCTCCGGCTCCGTGAGCAGCGGCAGGCCCGAGATCCGCGCCTCGGGCTGGGCCGCGATCCCTTCGAGGAGCGTCCGCAGGTGCGCGAGGAGCCGCCGGACGGTCGCGGCGTCGAACAGGTCCGTGGCGTACTCGGCGAGGCTCAGGAGCCCCCCGGGGACCTCCTGAAGGCCCACCGAGAGGTCGAACTTGGCGGTCCCGGTCTCCACGGGCTCCGCCGAAACGTCGAGCCCGGGGCCGAGCGCCAGGGCCTCGAGGGGCGCGTTCTCGAGGGTCAGGGAGACCTGGAAGAGCGGGCTTCGGGACAGGTCGCGATCCGGCGCCAGCTCGGAGACGAGCTTTTCGAACGGTACGTCCTGGTGCGCCCAGGCCCCCAGGACCGACTCCCGGACCCGGGCGAGCAGCTCCGAGAAGCCGGGATCGCCCGCGAGAGAGGCCCGCAGCACCAGAGTGTTGACAAAGAAGCCGGCCACCCCCTCGACCTCGGCCCGGGTGCGGCCGGCGACCGGCGATCCGACGAGCAGGTCGTCCTGGCCGGTGTAGCGGTAGAGCAGAGTGTCGAGAGCCGCGAGCAGGGTCATGTAGAGGGTTGTCCCCTGCCGGCGCGAGAGCTCCCGGAGGCGCCCGGCCAGATCTTCGGGCAGGTCGAGCCGCTCTTCCGCGCCGCGCCGGCTCGGGGCGGCCGGCCGCGGCCGGTCGGCGGGCAGCGGGAGGACCGGAAGCTCTCCCCCCAGACGCTCGCGCCACCAGGCGAGCTGCGTGGCGAGCACGCCGCCTTCGAGCCAGCGCCGCTGCCAGAGGGCGAAATCGGGATACTGCACCGGCTGCGCGGCGAGCGGCGACGGCCTGCCCGCGGCGAACGCCCGGTAGAGGGCCGAGATCTCCCGGAGCATCACCCCGAGGGACCAGCCGTCCGAGATGATGTGGTGCAGGGTGAGGAGCAGCCGGTGCTCCCCCGAAGCGAGCCGGAGGAGCGCGGCGCGGAAGAGCGGCCCTTGCCGGAGGTCGAACGGCCGGAGCGCCTCCTCCCGGGCGAGGCGCCCCGCCTCTCTCTCCCGCTCCTCTGCAGCAAGGCCCGAGAGGTCCGCCACCGGCAGGGGGCACGGCTCCGGCGGGGAGACAACCTGCACGGGTTCTCCATCGATCCGCTCGAACCTCGTCCGTAGCGCCTCGTGGCGGCTTACGACCTCCGAGAGCGCGCCCGCCAGGGCTCCGGCCGCAAGAGTGCCCCGCAGGCGGTACGCGAGGGGCATGTTGTAGACAGCCGTGCCGGGGGCGAGCCGGTCGAGGATCCACAGGCGCTCCTGCCCGAAGGAGAGGAGGAGCCGCTCTCCGGGATGCCGCGGGAGGACCGGGGGGACCTCGGGCCCCTTCCCCTCGGCGGCGATCCGGGCGGCGAGCGCCGCGACCGTGGGGGCCTCGAACACGGCCCGCAGGGGCAACTCCACCCCGAAGAGGTCCCGGATCCGGGAGACGAGCCGGGTTGCCAGGAGCGAGTGGCCCCCCAGCGCGAAGAAGTCCTGGTCCACGCCGACCCGCTCGACCCCCAGGAGGCCGGCCCACACCCCGGCCAGGAGCTCTTCGGCCGGCGTGCGCGGAGCCAGGCCCTCCGCCGTCCGCTCCTCCGGCTCCGGCGCGGGCAGGGCCCGGCGGTCCACCTTGCCGTTCGGAGTGAGCGGGAAGGCGTCGAGGACCACGAACGCTCCGGGCACCAGGGTGGCCGGCAGCCGCTCCGCGAGATCCGCCCGCAGAGCTTCCGGGTCCAGGACCGCGGTCTCGCGGGGCACCACCCAGGCCACGAGGGATCTCTCGCCGCCTTTGTCCCGCACCGCCACCACCGCGCCGGCGACGCCCGGATGGCGCAGCAGGGCGGCCTCGATCTCCCCGGGCTCCACGCGCACCCCCCGGATCTTCACCTGCCGGTCGGCGCGCCCCGTGAAGTCGAAACCTCCTCCCGGGCGCCGCCTCAGGAGGTCGCCCGTCCGGTACAGGCGGGCGCCCGGCTCCCCGGAGAAGGGATCGGGCACGAACCGTAGGGCGGTGAGCGCGGGGTGGTCCAGGTAGCCCCGCGCGAGAAGGCCGCCCAGGGCCATCTCCCCGGGCACCCCCACCGGCAGCGGGTGACCGTGACGGTCCAGGACGTGCGCGGACCGGCCGGGGATCAGGCGCCCCACGGGGAGGACCGGCGGGAGGTCGCCCGGGAGCTCCCGGACCTCTTCCATGGTCGCGGTGACCACCGCCTCGGTCGGGCCGTAGACGTTGAGCAGACGGACGTCCGCGAGCGGCGTCCGGCGCAGGAGGCGGACGGTCTCGCCCGGCATCTCGTCGCCGCCCACGATCACCAGCCGCAGCGAGGCCGGCCGCGAGCCGGCCCCCTCGAAGCTCCGCACCCATTCGATCCAGTAGGCGGGCGCGAAGTTCACGACCGTGATCCCCAACTCGGCGATCCGCCGCGTGGTCTCCACCGGAGCGGGCAGCTCGGCCCCGCGGGGCACCAGGGCCGCGCCGGAGAGGAGGGGTCCCATGAGGTTCTCGACCGACACGTCGAAGCTCGGGGAGACGAAGAGGAGGAACCGGTCCCCCGGCCCCAGGCCGTAGTAGCGGCCGGCCTCGACCCCCTGCGCGGCCGCCGCGCCGTGGGAGACCCCCACCCGCTTCGGGTTCCCCGTAGAGCCCGACGTGTAGATGACGTAGGCCAGGCTCTGCGGAGCGAGGGGGGGTGGAACGAAAGAATTTTCCCCGAAGGGACAGGCCTCACCGGGATCGTCGATCGGAAGGACCGGGACGCCCTCCGCGGCTCCCTCCGGCAGAGCGCCCTCGGCCAGCACGGCGGCGCAGCCGGCGTCCCCGAGCATGAAGGCGATCCGCTCGGCCGGGTAGGAAGGGTCGAGCGGCACGTAGACCCCGCCCGCCTCCATCACGGCAACGAAGGCCGTGACGAGCCCGGGCGTGCGGTCGCAATAGACGCCCACCGGCACCTCCGGCCCCACGCCCAGGGCCTGCAGACGGGCGGCGATCCCGAGGGCCCGGGCGCGCAGCCCGGCATAGGTGAGGACCCCGTCGGCGGTGATCACGGCGGGGGCGTCCGGAGTCCGCGCCGCCTGGGCTTCGAACCGCTCGCGGACCGTGGTCTCCTCCGGGCCGGGCCGGCCGCGCCAGAGGCCGGCGTTCCAGGCTTCGAGCTCCCCGCGCTCGGGCCCCGTGAGCAGCGGCAGGTCCGAAATCCGCGCCTCCGGGTGGCTCACCGCTCCCGCCAGGAGCGTCGCCAGGTGGCCCAGCATCCGCCGGACCGTCGCGGCGTCGAACAGGTCGGTCGCGTACTCGACGGAGCCCGCGAGGCCGCCCGGGACCTCCTGGACGCCGATCGAGAGGTCGAACTTCGCCGTGCCGGTCGGGGTGCCAAAGGCCTCCAGGGTGAGCCCGGGGCCGAGCGGGCGGGGCGGCCGGGGCGCCTCCTCGAACCCGAAGGAGACCTGGAACAGGGGGGGCCGGGAGAGGTCGCGCTCGGGCGCCAGGACCTCGACGAGCTTGTCGAAGGGCACGTCCTGGTGGGCCCAGGCGCCCAGGGTCTCCTCCCGCACCCGGCCGAGGAGCTCCCCGAATCCCGGGTCTCCTCCCAGGTCGCCCCGCAGCACGACGGTGTTGACGAAGAACCCGATCAATCCTTCGAGCGCGGCCCGGTTGCGGTTGGCCACGGGCGAGCCCACGAGGACGAGCTCCTGCCCGGCGTGCCTCCCGAGGAGGACGTCCAAGGCCGCGAGCAGGGTCATGTAGGGCGTGGCGCCCCGCCGCCGGGAGAGCTCGCGGACCGCGTCGGCCAGGTCCATCGGCAGGTCGAGGCGCTCCGTGGCACCCCGGAACGTCGGAGAGGCCGGACGCGGCCGGTCCGTGGGCAGCTCGAGCGCCGGGAGATCGCCCCCCAGGCGCTCCCGCCACCAGGCGAGCTGCGCGTCGAGCACGCCGCCCGCGAGCCACTCCCGCTGCCAGAGGGCGAAGTCGGGAAGCTGGAAGGGGAGCTCGGGGAGAGGTGACGGCCGGCCCGCGGCGAACGCTCCGTAGAGCGCCGCGATCTCTTCGAGGAGCACTCCGATCGACCAGCCGTCCGCCACGATGTGGTGCAGGGAGAGGAGCAGCCGGTGCTCCTCCGCCCCAAGCCGGACGAGCGTCCAGCGGACGAGCGGGCCCCGGGCGAGGTCGAACGGCCGGAGGGCCTCCTCGCGGGCGAGGCGCTCCGCCTCCGCCCGCCGCGGCTCCTCCGGCAGGCCCGCGAGGTCGGCCAGGGGCAGGGGACGCGCGCCCGGCGGGGAGACGATCTGGACGGGCTCCCCCGCCATGGCTGCGGAGGCCGCGAAGGTCGTCCGCAGGGCCTCGTGGCGGCGCACGACCTCCGCCAACGCGTCCCCGAGGGCCGGCACCGCGAGCGGCCCGCAGAGGCGCGCGGTCAGGGGGATGTTGTAGACCGGCTGGCCGGGGCCGAGCTGGTCGGCGATCCACAGGCGCTCCTGGCCGAAGGAGACGGGGACGGCCCCATCCCGCGGGCGGGGCCCGAGCGGCGGCTCGGGCCCCCAGGCCTCCCGCCCCGCCTCTTCGATTCTCCGCGCCAGGCCCTCCACCGTCGGCCCCTCGAAGAGGGCGCGGACGGCGAGCTCGACGCCGAAGACCCGGTGCACCCGCGACATCACCTGGGCGGCGAGGAGAGAGTGGCCGCCCAGGGCGAAGAAATCGTCCTCGACGCCGACCCGCGGCACGCCGAGCAGGTCGGAGAAGATCCCGGCCAGGGCCTCTTCGACCGGGGTCCGCGGCGCCGCGGACCCCTCCCGGCCGGCCGCCTCGGCCGGCGCGACGCGGGCGAGGGCCTGCCGGTCCACCTTGTCGCTGGGCGTGAGCGGCAGGGCGTCCAGGAGGACCCAGGCGGCCGGCACCATGTAATCCGGCAGGCGCTCCGAGAGGTGGGCGCGGAGCTCCTCCCGGGCGGGGGCCGCGCCGGGCCGGGGGACCACGTAAGCCACCAGCCGGCGGTCCCGGCCTTCGCCCAGGGCGAGCACCACGGCGTCCTGCACCGCGGGGTGCGCGGCGAGCACCGCCTGGATCTCCTCGAGCTCGATGCGGAAGCCGCGGATCTTGACCTGGAAGTCGTTCCGGCCGAGGAAGTCGAGCTCGCCGTCCGGCAGCCACCGCACGAGGTCCCCCGTGCTGTAGGAGCGGGCCCCCGGCTCCTCCGCGAACGGGTCGGGCCGGAACCGCTCGGCCGTCAGGTCCGGCCGGTTGAGATAGCCCCGGGCCGCGCCCACGCCTCCCACCCACAGCTCTCCCGGCACCCCGGCCGGCACCGGGCTGCCGTCCGGATCGAGGACGGTGAACCGCTTGTTCGCCACGGGCCGGCCGATCGGGGGCCGCCGCGGGGAGGGCGTGCACACCGCCACCGAGGACCAGACCGTGTGCTCGGTCGGGCCGTAGCAGTTGAAGAACCGGCGTCCCCGCCCCCAGCGCTCCACCAGGTCGGCCGTGCAGGCCTCCCCCGCGACCGTCACGGAGGTCACGCCGGGGAGCTCCTCCTCGGGCAGGGCGGCCAGGGCCGAGGGGGTGAGGGTCAGGCGGGTGATCCCCTTCTCGCGGATGAGGCGCACGAGACCGGGGCCGGGCAGCATCTCGTCCCTCCCGGCGACGCACAGGGTCGCCCCGCCGCGCAGGGCCGTGAGGATCTCGAACAGCGAGGTGTCGAAGGCCAGGGGGGCGAAGAGCAGCATCCGGTCCCCCGGCCCCACCCCGAAGACGGGCACCGTTCCCTCGGCCAGGTTGGGCAGGCCGGCGTGGGGGATGACCACCCCCTTGGGGCGCCCCGTGGAGCCCGAGGTGAAGATCACGTAGGCCGCGTTCTCCGGGGTGACGGAAACAGACGGCCGCGACGCGGGCCGGGCCGCGATCGCCTCGGCCTCCTCGCGGAGGCTCGCCTCCGTGATCACCACCCGGGGCCGCGTCTCCCCCACCATGTAGGCCAGGCGGTCCGCCGGATAGGCCGGGTCGAGCGGCACGTAGGCGCCGCCGGCCTTGGCCACCGCGAGGAGCCCCACGATCATGGCGAGCGACCGCTCGAGGGCGATCCCCACCCAGACCTCCGGCCCGACCCCCAGGGCGATCAGGTGCCAGGCCAGGCGGTTGGCCTGGCGGTCGAGCTCCCCGTAGGTGAGCCGCTCCCCGTCGCCCGCGCCGACCCACTCGAGAGCGGGCGCTTCCGGGTCCCGGTCGGCCCAGCGCTCGAAGAGCTCGGGGAGGCAGAGGCCGCGCGGGACCGCCAGCGGGCTCTCGCCCCAGGCGGCGAGCTGGGCCCGCTCCGCCGGGGAGAGGAGGGGCAGGTCCGCGAGCCGCGCCCCGGGCGCGGCCACGATCCCCGCGAGCAGCACCTCGAAGGCGCCGGCCATCCGCGCCGCCGTCGCGGCGTCGAAGAGGTCCGCGGAATAGCCCCAGACGGCCGAGATCCCGTCCGCGGTCTCTTCGAGATGGAGGGTCAGGTCCCCCTGGACCGTCCCGGTCTCGAGCTCCCGGAGGGCCAGGCGCAGCGCGGGGCCGAGCTCCCGGGGCGGGCGCGGAGCGTTGCCCAGGATGAGGTAGACGTCGGTCAGCGGGCTCCGCGAGAGGTCGCGCGCGGAAGCCAGCTCTTCGACCAGAAGGCCGAAGGGGACGTCCTGGTGGCCGTAGGCCCCCAACACCGTCTCGCGCAAGCGGGAGACGAGCTCCCCGAAGCGGGGATTGCCGGAGAGGTCCCCCCGCAGGGCCAGCATGTTGACGAAGTAACCGATCAGCTCCTCGACCTCGACCCGGTGGCGGTTGGCGATGGGCGAGCCGACCAGCACGTCCCGGCTCGCCGTGAACCGCGAGAGCAGGGTGTCGAAAGCCGCCAGGAGGACGATGAAGAGCGAGGCGTCCGCCTCGCGGCCGAGGGCGGAGAGGCCGGCCGCCAACTCTCCGGGAAGGACGCGGCGGAGGCGCGCGCCGCGCCAGGACCGCACGGCCGGGCGCGGACGGTCGGCCGGCAGGTCGAGGACGGGGAGCGGCGGCTCCAGGCGCGCGCGCCACCAGGCGAGCTGTTGCTCGAGGCGCTCGCCCGCGAGCCACCGCCGCTGCCAGACCGCGAAGTCGCCGTAGCGGACGGACGGCTCCGGCAGGGGCGAGGGCCGCCCCGCGGAAAAGGCCGCGTAGAGGGCCGCGAGCTCCGAGACGAAGACCCAGAGCGACCAGTCGTCCGACACGATGTGGTGCATCAGGGTGAGGAGGACGTGCTCTTCCTCGCCGAGGCGGAGGAGCCGGAGCTGGAGCATCGGCCCGCGGGAGAGGTCGAAGGGGCGGCGCGCCTCCGCGGCCAGGAGCCGCTCCGCCTCCCGCTCCCGGGCCGGCCGGGGGAGCCCCGAGAGGTCGGCGACCGGCAGCGGCACCGGCACCGGCCGGGCGATCACCTGCCACAGTTGGCCGCCCTCCTCCCGGAAGGCCGTCCGCAGCGGCTCGTGCCGGCGGACGAGCTCCGCCAAGGCCCGGGCGAGGGCCGGCGCGTCGAGCGGTCCGGAAAGCGCGAGGGCGAACGGGGTGTTGAAGAGCGGCACGCCCGTCTCGAGCCGGTCCGCGAGCCAGAGCCCCTGCTGGGCGAAGGAGGCGGGCAGCTCGGCCACCGGGGCGTCCGGCCGCGGGACCGGGAGGATCTCCCAATCCTCTCCGCCCGGATCGAGGGAAGAGCCCACCTGCCGCGCGAGCGCCGCGACGGTGGGGTGGTCGAAGAGCGCGCGGGGGGTCAGGTCCACCCCCAGGCGCGAGCGCACCCGGGAGAGCACCTGGGTGGCCGTCAGGGAATGGCCGCCCAGGGCGAAGAAGTCGTCCTCGGCGCCCACGCGCGGGAGGCCCAGCACCTCGGCGAAGATCTCCGCGAGCGCCGCCTCCTCCCCGGTGCGGGGCGCGATCCCAGGCTCCTCCCCCCGCTCGGGAGCGGGGAGCGCCGCCCGGTCCACCTTGCCGTTGGGCGTGAGCGGCAGGGCGTCCAGAAAAACCCAGGCGGCGGGGACCATGTAGTCGGGAAGCTCGCGGGCGAGCCAGGCGCGCAGCTCCGCCTCCGCGGCCGCCTCCCCCGGCTGGAGCGCCACGTAGCCCACGAGCCGCTTGCCGCTCGGCTCGGAGTCCCGGGCGAGCACGACCCCTTCGCGCACCGCGGGATGGCGGCGCAGCGCGGCCTCGATCTCGCCCAGCTCGATCCGGAAGCCGCGGACCTTCACCTGGAAGTCGGCGCGGCCGATGAAATCGAGCTCTCCCGAGGGGAGGAGGCGCGCCAGGTCCCCGGTCCGGTACAGACGCGTTCCTTCTGAGTGAGGGACGAACCGCTCGGCCGTCAGGTCCGGCCGGCCCCGGTAGCCGCGGGCGAGCCCCACGCCGCCGATCAGGATCTCGCCGGCCTCGTCCAGAACGGCCTCGGCGCCGTCGATCGGCCGGCCGATGGAGGGCATCCCCTCCCCCTCCGCCTCGACCCGCCCCCAGGTCGTGACGACGCTGCTCTCCGTGGGGCCGTAGTGGTTGAAAAGACCGAAGGGGTGGTCTGCCCGCGGCCGGCGGTGCAGGCGGTCGCCGCCGGTCAGGAGCGCTTTCAAGGGCGCCTCCGCCGGCCAGGGCTCCGCGAGCGCGGCCTCGGCGAGAGGCGTGGGCAGGAAGGCGTGAGTGATCCCCTCCCGGACGAGCCAGGGGACGAGGCGCTCCGGGGAGAGCACGACGCCGTCTTCCGGGATGTGGAGGGAGGCACCCGCGGTCAGGTACGGCCACACCTCCCAGACCGAGGCGTCGAAGGCCGAGCCCGCGAGGCGCGTGGCCCGGGCGGCCGGCGTGATCCCGTAGGCCTGCCGGTGCCAGGCCGCCAGGTTCGCGAGGCCGCGGTGCTCGACCTCCACCCCCTTGGGCCTCCCCGTGGAGCCCGAGGTGTAGATCACATAGGCGAGGTTTTGGAGGCTCGCGCGGGGCAGCTCCGGCCCGTCCTCGGCCTCCGGCGGTTCTTCTCCCAGGAGGAGGACCCGCGCGGAGCTCCCGGCGGGCACGGGCCCCTGGGTGAGGAGCACGGAGGCCCCGGAATCCGCGAGGATGAAGGCGAGCCGGTCCTCCGGGTAGGCGGGGTCGAGGGGCAGGTAGCACCCGCCCGCCTTGAGCACGGCGAGGATCGCGACGAGCGCCTCGGGCGACCGGCCGGCCAGCACGGCCACCGGGACCTCGGGCCCCACCCCGAGCGCGACGAGGCGGCGGGCCAGCCGGGCCGCCCTCAGGTCGAGCTCGCGATAGGTCAGGCGGAGGCCCGGACCGGCGACGGCCAGGGCCTCCGGCGCCTCTACCGCCCGAAGGGCGAAGAGCTCGTGGACGCATAGAGAAAATTGCATGGTCTGTCCACTAAGTGGGCGACGGCTCCGCGAACGGGACATTCCGGTCAGATCCTCTCGACGCTCTCCGCGCGAAGGAGGTCCCCCATCTGCTCGGCCGACAGCCCGTCGATCTCCGCGAGGAAGCTCTGCACCTCCTCGTCGCGGCCGTCGAGCATCCGCCGGCCCACGGCGGCGGCGAAGCCGGCGAGCGTCGGATGCTCGAACAGGGCCTGGAGCGGCATCTCCACTCCGAACGCCTCGAGCAGCCGGGACGAGATCCGGGTGGCGAGCAGCGAGTGCCCGCCGAGGCTCCAGAAGCTGTCGTCCACCCCCACGCGCTCGACCCCCAGAACAGCCGCCCAGATCTCGGCCACCAGGGCTTCGAGCGGAGTGCGCGGGGAGACGAACCCGGAGCCGTGGGACAGGGCGGGAGCGGGCAGCGCCGCCCGGTCCACCTTGCCCTGGGCGGTCCGCGGGAGGGCGTCCAACACCACGAAAACCGTCGGGACCAGGTGTGAGGGGACCCGCTCGCGGACGAAATCCCGCAGAGACTCCGGAGGCAGCTCCTCGCGGAGGACGGCGTAGGCGACGAGGCGACGGTCGCCCGGGCGGTCCTCCCGCGCGACGGCCACCGCCGCGGCCACGGCCGGATGGGCGGCGACCGCGGCCTCGACCTCGCCCAGCTCGATCCGGAAGCCGCGGATCTTCACCTGGTGATCGATGCGGCCGAGGATCTCGATCTCCCCCGAAGCGCGGCGCCGCGCGAGATCGCCGGTGCGGTAGAGGCGCGCGCCCGGCTCGCCGGAAACGAAACGGTCCGGCAGGAAGCGCTCGGCCGTGAGGTCGGGCCGGCCGGCATATCCGCGGGCCACGCCGGGCCCGCCGATCCACAGCTCCCCGGGGACTCCCGCGGCGACCGGCTCGCCCTGAACGTCCAGCACATGGGCGCGGACGTTGTCGATCGGCGCTCCCACGGGCACCCGCGGCCCCGGCACGCCCGAGGAGAACAGGGTGGAGGTGACGGTCGTCTCCGTGAGGCCGTAGGCGTTCTTCCAGGAGACCCGGCCGCCCGCGATCCGGTGCCACAGGGCGAGCTTCTCCGGGGAGACCGCTTCGCTCCCGGCGATGACGAGCCGCAGGCCCGAAGGGAGGCGGTCGCCCGCGGCGAGGACGTCCACCCACTCGTGCCAGTAGGGGCTGGGGAGGTTCAGGACCGTGATCCCCTGGCGCTCGGCGAAGGCGGAGAGCCGCTCGGCCGCGATCCCCAGCGGGTCCGGCGGCAGGACGAGCGTGGCCCCGGCGAGGAGCGTCGGGAAGATCTCCTCGGCCGCCACGTCGAAGCTCACCGAGGCGAACTGGAGCACGCGGTCGCCGGGCCCGAGGCCGTAGCGCCGCGCCATGACCTCCGCGTGATGGGCGAGCGCCGAGCGCGGCACGCCGACCCCCTTGGGGCGGCCGGTCGAGCCCGAGGTGTAGAGCACGTAGGCGAGGCTGCTTGAAGGAGAAGTCAGAGGGCCGGCAGGGATGCCGGCGCTCCCAGCGGCCTTCAGGGTCTCCCGGGTGATCACGTGCTTCGCTCCGGAGTCCTGGATCAGGAAGGCGATCCTCTCCTCCGGGTAGGCCGGGTCGAGCGGAAGATAGGCGCCGCCCGCGCGGAGCACGGCCAGGAGGGCGACGACCAGATCGAACGAGCGCTCCAGGAAGATCCCGACCACGACTTCCGGCCCCACGCCGTGGGCGCGGAGGCGGGTGGCGAGCGCCTCGACCCGGGCTTCGAGCTCGCCGTAGGAGAGGCTCTCCTCCCCCTGGACGAGGGCCGGAGCCCAGGGGAAGGCGGCCAGCGTGCCGGCGGCCCGGCCGGAGAGCGCGGACCGGGTGTCGTTCCACTCGGTCAAGAGCTGGTGCCGCTCGGCTTCGGCGAGGAGCGGGAGGCTCGAGAGGCGCTCCTCCGGGCGGGCCACCGCCGCTTCGAGGAGCGTGCGGTAGTGCCCGAGAAGCCGCCGCACGGTCGTGGCGTCGAACAGGTCGGTGCTCTGCTCCGCGACGATCTCCAGCCCCTCCCTCCCCGGCTCGACGACCAGGGTGAGGTCGAGCTTCGAGGTCCCGAGGTCCGCCTCCTCCACCGTGAATTGCACCCCGGGGGCGAGCTCCGGGACCTCCGCCACGGCCCGCTCCAGGCCGAAGGAGACCTGGACCAGCGGACTGCGCGAGAGGTCGCGCTCCGGCGCCAACGCCAGGACGAGCTTCTCGAAGGGGAGGTCCTGGTGGGTGAAGGCCGCGAGCGCCGCCTCCCGCGTGCGGGCCAGAAGCTCCGCGAAGGAGGGGTCTCCCGCGAGGTCCCCCCGCAGGGCCAGGGTGTTCACGAAAAGGCCGATCAGCCCTTCGATCTCCGCCCGCTGCCGGTTGGCCACGGGAGTGCCCACCAGCAGGTCCTCCCGGCCCGTGGACCGGCCGAGCAGCGCGTAAAACGCCGCGAGGATCGTCATGAACGGCGTGGCCCCGGCCCGGCGGGAGAGACCTTCCACCCCGGCCGCGAGCGCGCCACCCAGCGCCCGGCGCTCGACCGCCCCGCGGTAGCTCTGCACGGGAGGGCGCGGACGGTCCGCCGGCAGCTCGAGCACGGTGGGGGCTCCGGCCAGAAGCTCGCGCCAGCGGGCGAGCTGGGCTTCCAGCCGTTCCCCCGAGAGCCACCGCCGCTGCCAGGCCGCGTAGTCCCCAAACTGGACCGGCAGCGCGGGGAGCGGAGACGGCGCGCCCAGGAGGTTGGCGCGGTAGAGGACGGACAGCTCGCGCAGCAGAACCCCGATCGACCAGCCGTCCGCCACGATGTGATGGAAGGTCGCGAGCAGGACGTGCTCCCCGGAACCGAGCCCGAGGAGCGACCAGCGGGCGAGGGGACCCCGCCGGAGGTCGAACGGGCGCCGGGCCTCCTCGCGCGTCCGCCGCTCCGCCTCGGCCGCGCGGGCCGGAGCGGGAAGGCCCGAGAGGTCCACCCCCGGGAGCGGCGGCGGGTCGAGAAGCGAGACGATCTGCACCGGCTCGCCCGCGACCTCCGCGAAAGTCGTGCGCAGCGCCTCATGCCGCCGGCAGATCTCTCTCAGCGCCGCCGCCAGAGCCCCGGCGTCGAGCGGCCCGCGGAGGCGGACGACGAGGGGCAGGTTGTAGGCCGTGGAGCCGGGGTCGAGAAGGTAAAGGAACCAGAGCCGCTCCTGGGCGAAGGAGAGCGGCGCGGGCCCCGGGCCCGGGCGGGGACCGAGCGGCGGGCCCTGCGGCGCCCCCTCCCGCCCCAGCTCCTCGACCCGGGCCGCCAGCCCCTCGACCGTGGGCCGCTCGAAGAGGCTGCGGACCGGCAGGTCCACGCCCAGCACCTGCCGCACCCGGGAGAGGACCCGCGTGGCGAGGAGCGAATGGCCGCCCAGGGCGAAGAAGTCGTCCCGCAGGCTCACGCGCCCGACGCCCAGGATCTCCGCGAAGACGCCGGCCAGGATCTCCTCGACCGGGCTCCGGGGCGCCGCGAACGCCTCCCCGCCCAAAGGCGGCGCGACCGGGGCGTCGAGGCGCGCGAGAGCCCGGCGGTCCACCTTGCCGTTGGGGGTCAAGGGGAGCTCGGCCAAAAAAGCCCAGGCCGTGGGGATCATGGACGCGGGCAGCCGTTCGGAGAGAGCGGCCTGAAGCACGGCCCGGTCGGGCTCCTGCCCGGGGCGCGGCACCACGTACGCGGCCAGGTGGAGGCCCAGCGCGGCGTCCTCCCGCGCGAGGACCACCGCCGCCTCGACCGCGGGGTGGCGGGCGAGCGCGGCCTCGATCTCCCCCAGCTCGATGCGGAAGCCCCTCACCTTGACCTGGTGGTCGAGGCGGCCGAGGTAGTCGAGAGAGCCGTCCACGAGATAGCGCGCGAGGTCGCCGGTCCGGTAGAGGCGCGCCCCCGGCTCGGCGCCGAACGGATCGGGGATGAACCTCTCGGCGGTCAGCTCCGGCCGCCCCAGGTAGCCGCGGGCGAGGCCGTCCCCGCCCAGGAGCAGCTCGCCGGGCACGCCGACCGGCTGGGCAGAGAGCCCCGCATCCACCACGTAGGCGCGGGTGCCGTCGCGCGGCCGGCCGATCGACGGGGCCCGCCGGGACTCCCGACCGATCAGGGCCCAGGTGGAGTAGGTCGTGTCCTCGGAAGGGCCGTAGAGGTTGTAGAGCCGGCGGATGCCGGGCCGGGCGTAGACCCGGTCGGCCAGCGCGCGCGGCAGCGCCTCCCCCGCCAGGTTCAGGGTGACGGCCGACGGCGGCAGGGCGTCCATGCGCAGCAGCTCCGCCGCGGCCGAGGGGACGGTGTTGACGAGCGTCACCTCGGCCCGCGCCGGGAGCGTGGCGAGCGCCAGGGCGTTCTCGGCCACGATCACCGCGCCGCCCGCGGCGAGCGGAACGAAGATCTCGAAGACCGACAGGTCGAAAGCGATCGAGGTCGAGGCGAGCACCCCGGCCAGCTCTTCGGGCGAGAACTCCCGCCGCGCCCAGCGGACGAGCAGAGCGGCGCTCCGGTGCGCGATCGCCACGGCCTTGGGCCGGCCCGTGGAGCCCGAGGTGTAGATCAGGTAGGCGAGGTTGCCGGAGATGGGCGCGGAAGGGGGCGCGATAAATCGCGCTCCGAGAACCTTCGCTGGAGCGTCGAGGGCGATCACGTGCGCTTCATGCTCCGGCAGGCGCGGGAGGAGGCCGGTCCGGGTGACGACCACCGCGCACCCGCTGTCTTCGAGCATGAAGGCCAGCCGCTCGGCCGGGTAGGCCGGGTCGAGCGGCACATAGAAGCCGCCGGCCGCGAGCGTCGCGAGAAGCGAGACGACGAGGTCCGCCGAGCGCTCCAGGCACACGCCCACCGCCACCTCCGGCCCCACGCCCAGGGCGCGGAGCTCGCGCGCCAGGGCCTCTACGGCGTCGTGAAGCTCCGCGTAGGTGAGCCGCTGCGCGCCGTCGATCACTGCCACGGCCTCAGGGCTGCGCTCGACCTGCGCGAGGAACAGCTCGTGAAGAAGGTCCCCGTCCGGGTGCTCGTGCCGCGTGAGCTCGTTCCAGAGGAGGAGCTGGGCCCGCTCCTCGCCGGAGAGGAGCGGCAGGTCCGCGATCCGCGCCTCGGGGGCCGCCACCACGCCCGCGAGCAGCACCTCCAGATGGCCCGCCATCCGCGCCACCGTGGCGGTGTCGAAGAGGTCGGTGCTGTGCTCCCAGATCCCGGTCATCCCCTCCTCCGCCTCTTCGAGGAAGAGGGAGAGGTCCACCTTGGCAACCCCGGCCTCGAGCTCCGCGAGCCCCAACCGCACCCCGGGAGCGAGCTCCCGCGGCGGGCGCGGCGCGTTGCCCAGGATCAGGAAGACGTCGGCCAGCGGATTGCGCGACGGGTCCCGCAAGGGCGCGAGCTCCTCGACCAGGCGGTCGAAGGGGAGGTCCTG